>NZ_LABX01000246.1 GCF_001043915.1 Methylobacterium aquaticum
GGCCTTGTCCGGGGGGGCGGGCTGGGCCGCGCCCGGGGCCGGCATCGAGGCGACGAGGAGGCTGCCGAGAGCCATCCAGAGGCGTACCGAACTCATGTGCCCCTCTCAGAAGCGGTAGGTCAGGCTGCCAGCGAAGGCCCAGGCCTGGCTGGCCAGGGCGATCGTTCCGGTCCCCGGAAGGACGAGCCCGGTGCTCGCGTCGACCTGATCGGGAATCCGCCGCGTGTTGATCCAGATCCGTTCGACGCTGCCCTTGAGCGTCAGCGCGTCCGTGACGGCGTATTGCGCCACGCCGCCGAGCCCGTAGCGCGTGTTAGCCGGGGCGAACTGCATCAGGGTCGGCAGGAACCCGTTCCGGTCGCGGTAGCGGATGCTCGCGGTCGGACCGAGGGACAAGTCGGGAGTGACCCGATAGGTTGCATCCACGCCCAGCCGATAGACGTTGCTGTTGATGTTCGGGCGCTGGATCCGCAGGGGAATCGGCAGGATCGCCCCCGGGACGAAATCGTTCTCGAAGTGGGTGATGGTGCCGACGACGCTGGCCGAGAACTCGTCGGTGAAGTTGTAGCTCACGAAGGCGGTGCCGGACGTGTTGTCGCCGCGCCGGCTGATCACCTTGAAGTCGCGGAAGAGAGGGCTGACCTGCGCGAGGTAGTTCGCCGAGGCGGTCGCGTAGAGCGGGCCGTCGGTATAGCCCAGGGTCACGGAGCCGGAGACGCTGTCGGCCTGCCGGACCTGGACGAGGCGCTCGACCGGAGTCGGCCCGAAGGCGATAGCCGCGAAGCCGAGCGGCTGGTTCCCCTCGAGGGCCGGGTCGACGAAGCCTTCCGTGTTGTAGGGGGCAAGGTAGGTGTAGCCGGCGCTGAGGGTCAGCACGAGCTTGTCGTTGATCGGGATGTTGGCGCCGGCGGACGGGCCGACCGTGTAGCCCTGGCCGTAATCCGAAATATCGGCCACGTCCGGGTCGAGCCGGGCGAAGCGCTGGAACCCGAACAGCGCCGGTGTCCCGGTCGGCAGGTTGGCGTTCACCGAGACGAAGGGCTGGATGCCGGTGATGCCGTAATACGTGGCGGTCGCCGACAGCACCGTGTCGGTCGTTCCGCTGAAGCTTCCCGTGAAGGGGCCGAAGGTCTGGCTGCTGGAGACGTAGCCGCTGCGCAGTGTGAATTCGAGCTTGAGGTCGGGATTCGGCGTGCCGGTGACGCTCAGCCCATACGGAATGTAGAACTGCGATCCATGGGGGCGGAACACCGCCAGCGGATTGCCGTTCGGCACCACCGGCACGACACGCTTGCTGTTGAACGTCGTGAACCGCAGGTCAGTGTTGAAGATGGCCTGCCAGTTCTTGTCGTCCGACTGGGCCGCGACGGTTTGGCCGACGAAGGCCGGCAGATCGGCTGCTGCCGCAGACGTCGCGGCCCCCATGATCGCGGCCACCGCCCACTTTGCTGCGCGCACCCCGAATCCCCTCGGTCGATTGCTTGGATGTGCCGAATCCATTCCGCATCCGATGCCGGGAGGCAAGTCTGGAAAGAGTTTCTGCGCGACGTGAGCGTGGTGCGTAGCGCCGCGGTTACATGAACAAGGGTGCTCAAATGAAGGTTTTTACCATTCTATGAAGGGTTGCAAGGCAGATTGATGATGATAGTAAAATCTATCATGTTTATCGGCTACGGACATTGCATTGGGTGTCTTGCGCGTCCATACGTAGCCCGATAATGAAATGTATTCTTGGCATTTTCATGCGCGATTCGTTAAGATAATATATTTAGTGAATTCTTATCGCTTGACAGCGCATATTGCTGATGAAAAATTGAATATTTATATATCGTTATGCGGAATATCTTCGAAAAAAAGCGCAATTCAGAATGGCAATAAAAACCTAATCGATTTGCGTATGATAATATCCGGAGCGTTTCTGAATGTACATTAGCCTCATGGCGCCGTCATAGCCAAGCGCTTGGTCAGTCCGCCAGGCTTTCGATCAGAGACCGAGAGCGATTTGCAAATAACCGTTAAACGATAGAGCAGTTCCGCGGCGTGCAGCGCATGGCCGCAGACATCGTGCAGGTGGTGCTGCCTTTAGGCGAGGCACGGCACGCCCATCACTCGGCTCGCGCGTGAGGATGGGCGACGCGAATCAGCGGATGCCGTGACGGATCACGGTCGGCTGGGGCGGAGGCGTGACGGGACGCACGACCGGAGGCGGCGTCGTGATGCGGCGGTTCGCGTTGAAGGCCGCGGCGGCTTGCGTCTGCGCGGTCGCCGGCGTGCCGCCGGTCACGGGGCAGGGCGGGCCGCGGTCGACGTGGCAATTGGCCCAGGCCGGGCTCGCGATCAGGGTCCCGAGAATCGTGAGAGCAGCATACTTCATGGCATCACCCCTCGAACCGGATGTTTCGAGTATCCGGCTGCGACGACCAAATGGATATCAAGTCGTCGACAGTCAGTGTGTGCACTCTCACACACGCCGTCAACAGACGACGATTTGAGGCCGGTGCTGCAACTGTGAAAATTCCTTGACCGTGAAGATCTCGCGCCAGGCGTGTGCCGGCGCAGGCCGGTCGCGCCGTACGAGGCGGAGGTGGCAGGACGCCCGTGCTGCGGTCCGGCCTAGCGCGGGAGGCTGCCGGACCTGCCATGTTCGTCCGGGGACCGGGGTCACCGGTGCGCGTGCCGAGCCTTGAGGCTCCGCACTCTTGAGCGATGCCGGTTTCCGCCGCGCGAAACGATCGATCGGGACGCCGTCAGGCATTCAGGAGTGCCAAAGCCGCCTCGTGCAGCCGCTTGTCCCCCGCCGCTACGATGCGCCCGCCCTTGGCGGCCGAGGCCCCCTCCCAGGTCGTCACGACGCCGCCAGCGCCCTCGATCACCGGGATCATCGCCACGATGTCGTAGGGCTTCAGATCGGCCTCGACCACGAGGTCGATATGGCCGGCGGCGAGCATCGCATAGGCGTAGCAATCGGCGCCGTAGCGGGCGAGACGGGTCGCCGTCTCGACCCGCTCGTAAGCCTGCCGGTCCGTCGTGCCGGCGCCGAACAGGCGCGGATCGGTGGTGTGCAGGACGGCGTCCGCGAGGTCGCCCTTCCGGCGGGTGCGCAGGCGGCGATGGCCGTGCGGGCCCTGGTAATGGGCGGCTTCGCCGTCGCCGAAGAAGCGCTCGCCGGTGAAGGGCTGGTTCATCAGGCCGTAGCAGGGCACGCCGCCGCGGGTCAGCCCGATCAGGGTGCCCCAGATCGGCAGGCCGGCGATGAAGCCGCGGGTGCCGTCGATCGGATCGAGCACCCAGACATATTCCGCGTCCGGATTCTCGGTGCCGAATTCCTCGCCCAGGATGCCGTGGTCGGGGAAGCTGCGCTTGATGAGCTGGCGCATCACCGCCTCGCCCGCCCGGTCGGCCTCGGTGACCGGGTCGAAGGCGGCGTGGCCCTTGGCCTTGTCCTCGGTGGCGAAGGACGCGCGGAAGAAGGGCAGGATGGCCTGGCCCGATTGGGTGGCGAGGTCGTCCACGAACCGCGCGAAATCCACCACGCTCATATTGTCCCCGATTCCCGCTCGGCCGGGCCCGCGGCCCGCTCCCTTGGATCGAAAGGGCGGCGCGGCTCCGGCGTCAAGCCCCGGGTGCTCGCGCGGTCAGGCCTCGGCCGGTTCCGGCGCGCGCGCGGCGTTCCGGGCCGGGGCAGGGGAGGGGGCCGGCACGTCCCGCACCGCCTCCAGGCACGCCTCGACGCCTTCGCGCAAGCTGACGGCGTAATGGTCGGCGCCCAGGGACGCCCGGGCGCCGGGATCGCTCAGCACCGCATCGTCCGCCGGCCATAAGCCCACCAGCACCTGCGCTTCGGGCGCCCGCCGCCGCACCCGCTGGACGAGGTAGCGCAGATGGGCCGGGGTGCCGCTGATCTCGAGGTAGGAGATGCAGATCATCCGCGCCGCGCCCGCGTCGAGCGCGTTGATCTCGGCCCGCGACACCGCCTCGAACGGCACCACGCGGGTGCCGAAGCCGTGCTTGGCGAGGAGCTGGGCCAGCATCATCGAGGCGGCCTCGTCGAGCGGCCCGCGGCCGGCGACGCAGAGGACCGCGCCCTCGCGCCGCCACGCCTCCGGCAGGTCGTCCGGGGCGGGGGCGTCCGGCACCGCGGGGGCGGCCTCGCAGGGCACCGCCTCGTCCTGGCGGCCCGACAGGAGGCGTCCGGCGAGGCTGGCCTTCGCCTCCGGCGCCGCGTCGGCCCGGTCGGCGAGGTCCTCGATCAGCTGTGCGATGCCGACGCGGATGCGCTCGAGCTGGCTTCCGGTCAGCACGCCGCGGCGGGCATCCGTGGCGGCGAGCTGAAGGCCCTTCAGCGCCACCTCGTCGTAATAGGAGGAGAGCGAGCACTGGGCGAGGATGGCTTCGGCCAGTTCCTGCGCCTCGTCCGGGTCGTCGGCGAGCATGCGCTGATAAAAGTTCTCGACCGGGGTCAGGGCCGGACGGTCGCCGAACAGGACGTCGAGGAATTCGAGTGTGTCGACGTGGCGGCCGAGCACCACGAGGCAGACGGTGAGCGGCGTCGAGAGCAGAAGCCCGACCGGCCCCCACAGCCAGGTCCAGAACAGGGCCGAGACCAGCACCGCGAAGGGCGAGAGCCCGGTCGAATGGCCGTAGACCAGGGGCTCGATGAACTGGCCGACCAGCGGCTCCAGCACCAGGAACAGCGCGGCGGTCGCCAGCACCATGTTCCAGCCCGGATCGACGGCGGCGGCCAGCACCAGCGGCAGCAGCGCCGACAGGACCGCACCGATATAGGGCACGAAGCGCATCAGCGCGGAGACGATGCCCCACAGGATCGGGTTCGGCACGCCGATCACCCAGAGCCCGAGGCCGATGGCGAGGCCGAAGCTGGCGTTGAGCGCGAGCTGGACCAGGAAGAACCGGCTCAGGCGCCGCGCCGCATCGTCCATCGCCACGGTGGTGCGGTGCAGGTCGCTGGAGCCGACGAGGCGGATCATCCGGTCGCGCAGGTCCTCGCGCTGGACCAGGATGAAGATCAGCACCACGAAGACGATCCCGAGCGTCGCGAGCGGCGAGAGGACCGGCGCCAGCACCGTCTCGGCCAGCGCCACCGGGCCGGGCTCGCGGTCGCGCATCTCGACCAGCACCGGCTTGTCGGGGTTCTGGACCGCGGCCGGCGGGGCGGGCTTTCCGGGCGCGGGCGTCGCGTCAGGTTTCTGGTCGGGTGCCCCGGCCTGCTGGATCTGATGGTTGAGGCTGCGCAGATACCCGGCGAGGTCGCCGAGCGGCCCGGCCTTCAGGTTCTCGGCCTTCTGGGCGAGGGTGCGCTGGTAGCGCGGCAGGCCGGTCGAGAGATCCGCGACCTGCATGCCGATCAGCCCGCCGAGCCCCGCCACCACGGCGAGAAGCAGCAGCACCGCGACGCCGACGGAGGGAATCCGCCCGAGCCGCAGCTTGCGCAGGAGCGCCACCAGCGGCCCGATGACGAAGCTGAGCAACACCGCGATGGCGATCGGGATCAGGATCTCGCGGCCGAAATACAGCGCCGCCACGATCACCGCCGCGATGACCAGCGGCGCCGCGAGGCCGTCGCCGGGAATCTCGGCGGCCTGGACCCGGGCCGGCGTCATCGGAAGGATCTGCCTGCGATCGTCTCGCCCGTCCGCCATGCGACGCATACTCCCGCGCGCGGCGCTCGCCGTCGCGCCACGCTTCCACCGGGGAGGAACGGGGTCAGCGGCGAAACGATCCCCGGGTGACGCTGGGCCAGGCCCGCGGAATCGTGCGCAGGCCTACTCGACCCGCACCATGACGCTGTCGCTCGCCCCCGTCGCGTCGAGCACCGAGATCCGCACGAAGCCGGCGCCGTCGGGCTGCCACTCGGCCTGCCGCCGGTCCGATTCGGTCACCGGGAGGCCGCCGACGAGCCAGGTCAGCGGCAGGGTACCGCCGAGCGCCTTGAGGGCGAGGCCGGCGGGCGCCCCGCCTTCCGCCCCGAGATCGATCCGCGCCCCGTCCGGCGGATAGGCGATGCGCAGGCGGTCGGTGGGGCCGGCATCGCGGCGCAGGTGGCGCAGGGGCGGCGGCAGGGCGGAGGTCGTCGCCACCAGGGCGTCGCGGGGGCGCGGCAACGGCTCGGGGTCGCCGCCGAGGCGCGCCACCGCGTCGAACAGCAGCGGCGCGGCGGCGATCCGCCCGACGAGGCCGGGCACCCCGGCCCCGTCCGGCCGCCCGAGCCACACCGCCACGGTCGAGCGGCGGTCGAACCCCACCGCCCAGGCGTCGCGGTAGCCGTAGGAGGTGCCGGTCTTGTAGGCGAGGCGGTTCGGCAGGGCGCTCTCCGGCGGCGGCGTTCCGCGCAACACGTCGGCGACGTACCAGGAGGCCACCGGCTCGGCGATGCGCGGCCGGACCGCTTCCGGCGCCGCCGGGCCGTCGAGGCGCCGCTTCAGCGCCGGCACCTCGCCGCCGCGGGCGAGCCCGGCATAGAGCCGGGCGAGATCGGTGAGCGTGATGCCGAGTCCCCCGAGCGCCACCGGCAGGCCGGGCGCGGCGTCCTTGGGCAGGACGATGCCGGCCCCGGCGGCGCGCAGGCGGGCGATGAAGCGGGCCGGGCCCACCGCCTCCATCAGTTCCACCGCCGGGACGTTGAGGGAGAGCTGGAGCGCCCGCCTCGCCGTCACCGTGCCCTGGAAGGTGAGGTCGAAATTCTCCGGTGCGTAGGAGGCGCCGAACCGGGACGGGCGATCCTCGATCAGGGTCTCGGGATGGGCAAGCCCCGACTCGAACGCCATGGCGTAGACGAAGGGCTTCAGCGCCGAGCCCGGCGAGCGGACCGCCCCGGTCATGTCGATGGCGCCCGAGCGCGTGGCATCGAGATAGCCGGCGCTGCCGACCTGGGCCCGCACCTCGCCGGTGGCGTTGTCGATGACGAGCAGCGCCGCCGACAGCCCGGGCCCCAAGGCCGCCGCCCGCTCGGCCACCAGCGGTTCGAGCCGGGCCTGAAGGCGCGCATCGACGGTGAGGCGGTGCACGGCTAAGGCCGGCTCCTGCGCCAAAGCCGCCTCGGCGGCGTGGGGCGCCAGCATCGGGAAGGGCTTTCGCCCATGCGGCACCGGCTCGGCCTTGGCGGCGGCGGCCTCCGCGGCCGGCACCACGCCCCGGGCGGCCGCGATGTCGAGCACCCGGTCGCGGGCCCGGCGGGCGGCGTCCGGGAAGCGGTCGGGCCGCCGCCCCTCCGGCGCCTGGGGGAGCGCCACCAGCAGGGCGGCCTCGGCGAGGGTGAGCCGCGCCGGCTCGCGCCCGAAATAGGCGAGGCTCGCCGCCCGCAATCCCTCGACCGGCCCGCCATAGGGCGCCAGCGCCAGGTAGAGCCGCAACACCCCGTCCTTGCCGAGGCGCCGCTCCAGTTCGATCGCCCGG
Source organism: Methylobacterium aquaticum (assembly GCF_001043915.1). Lineage (GTDB taxonomy): Bacteria > Pseudomonadota > Alphaproteobacteria > Rhizobiales > Beijerinckiaceae > Methylobacterium > Methylobacterium aquaticum. Next base: position 7,414 of record NZ_LABX01000246.1, read on the forward strand.
GCGATCTGGCGGATCTTGGCGTTCAGCGAGCGCTCGCCCCGCGGCTCGACGAGGCGCGCCACCTGCATCGACAGGGTCGAGGCGCCCGAGACGATCCGCCCCGCCGCGAGCCACTGCCCGGCGGCGCGCAGGAGCGCCCGCGGGTCGACGCCCGGATGGGCCCGGAAGCGCCGGTCCTCGTAGGCGGTGAGCATGGCGAGGAAGCGGGGATCGACCGCGTCCGGTTCGAGCGGCAGCCGCCAGCGGCCATCCGCGGTGGCGAAGGGGCGCAGCAGCGTGCCGGCCCGGTCGACGACGATGGCGGAGCGGGCTTGCGCCGCCGTGAGGTCGAGGGGGGGCAAGTGGGCGAGGACGGATCCGAGCCAGGTGGTGACCGCGAGGATGACGCCGGCCAAGAGACCGGCGAGCGCCGCGATGGCGCGGCGCCGGATCGTCGGTGTCGTGCGCGCTCCCATGGGCTTCGTCCTCTCGCCGACCGAGGGGGATCCTGCCGCATTTTTCGGTCGGCGGCGATGGGACGGTCTCGACCGGCGCGCCCCTCTCAGGTGTCGATACACAAATGGAGTATGTCGCAAGACATGAATGGCGCTGCCTATCTCTGGTTGTCAATCGAGTTTACCTTCGCCGAGAAATATACGGTCGGAGCGAGAGATTGAAACGCAAGACGTCGATGCGTTCGGCATTGACGGAAATTTTTCAGCAACAGAGCTTGCCATCAAGCTTGGCTTTCGGGCATTGCCGATTACCAGGGGCGGCGGTGCCAAAGCAGACGGGGCATCGTCCGGTCTCAGTGATCGTGCGCCGATGCGCGCGTGTCCGTCTTCATCACTGACGCATCGGAAGGGAGTGACCGTCGCCATGTCCAGAATCGGTCGAGCCACCGTGGCGAAGGCGGGAAGGCACGTCCTCGGCGCCGGGATGCTGATCGGCGCGCTCCTCGCGGGCGGGCGGGCCGAGGCCCTGCCGCCGCTCGAATGCCAGGACTTCGTCAACTTCGCGATGAGCGCCCAGGCGCAGTATTATTCCCGCGGCTGCGCCCGCATCCCGCTCATGCATGCCAACCGCGAGGGGCATTTCCGCTGGTGCCTGGCCCGCAACGAGGCCCAGGTGCGGGCCGACCGCGACGCCAAGGCCGCCGCCCTGCAATCCTGCCTCGTCTCCGGTGGACCCGCCGGCCGGCCGGCCCGGCCGGTCGCGGCCTGCAACGGCCTCGCGGGGCGCTACAATGGCGGTGCCTCGACCATCACGGTCGCGTCGGGCGACCGCATCCGGGTGACGGTCGGGCCGAACCGCCCCGTCGGGGTCGGCTCCTGCCGCGGCAGCCGCCTCACCGTCGACTTTCCCGACGATCGCGTCATCTCCGGGTTCTTCGACGGCCGGACGATCGCCTGGGACAACCGTACCACCTGGACCAAGAACTGAACCCGCCCTCGCCCCCCCGAGCGGTTCGAGAAGGGATTGTCATGCAGAAGGTACTCTGGTTCGGGCCCGTCCTGGGCGCGCTTCTCGCCGCCACGGCGGCCCAGGCCCAGCCGACGGTCCAGAACCCGCTGCCCGTCATCAAGACATACGGCGCAGTCGGTGGCTGGACGATCATGGCCGCCACGGTCGAGGGGCAGCACATGGCCTGCTCGGCCGCGCCTCCCGGGGAGGCGGGCACCCGCGCGGCGTTCGAATCGACCTCCGAAGGGCTGACCGTGCTGGTCGCGACGGCCACCAAGGGCGCCGAAGGGGACGAATCGAAGGGGTCCTACGACATCGACGGCAAGGTGACCCGCGTGCCGTTCTACCGCCGCGAGAACGATCGGATCATGGGTTTCCTCAAGGAGCCCCATGCCAAGCAGCTCGCCGCCGGCAAGGCGAAGACGATGACCGTGACGGTCGGCAGCGAGAAGACGGTGCTGCCCCTCGAGGGTGTCGCAGCCGCCCTGTCGAAGGCCAATCGGTGCAACGACCGGGAAGGCAAGCCGTAGGGGTGCCAGGTTCGGCGCTCCCCCCGGGGCGCCGGGAAACTCGTCTCGCGCGAGATGCGAATCTGGCGCGCTCGTCTTGGATCGAAATGAGGCAGAGCATGGCCTATCGGCGTGAAGCGCTGGCTTTCGGTGCGGTTCTCGCGGCGGCGGTGTTCGCCCCCGGCCTGGCCGAGGCGCAGGGGCGCGATCGCTGCCACGATTATGCCACCGGCATGGTCGCGCAGGACCAGCGAGCCCGGGGTCTGAGATGCCCCGGCTGGACCAGTCACTCCAACTACGACAACCATTACGGCTGGTGCCAGAAGCAGACGCCGCAGCGGGTTCAACAGGCGATCGCCAATTGGCAGTCGCGTTTCCAGTCCTGCGAGTTCGCGGCGAGCGGAAGCCCCGCGGCCAAGGCCGACGCGCAACGCTGCATCGCTTACGGGGACGAGATGGTGCGGATCGACCAGGCGGCCCGGGGACAGGCGTGCCAGGGCTGGACGAGCCATGCGAACCGCAACATCCATATCCAGTGGTGCCAGATGCAGACGCCGGAGCGGGTGGAGACAGCGCTGACGAACTGGCGCCGCCGCCTCCGGGCCTGTTAGGAACCGGCCGGCGAGCAACTCCGCGGGGCTTCGACGGGATCGAGGCCCCCGAGACGATCCGCCGCGAGGCCGAGCCCGGCCAAGGCCGCGAGGGCTCCATCACCCGTCGCGTCGTCGGTCCGTCGCGCATTGCCTTGTGCACTCCCGTCCCGCCGCGACTTTGCCCGTCTGCCGGCACCGGGGTAATCCCCGGGGAGCGGGACGGATCGCCTGCCCGGCGCCGGAATCGTCGCGGCGCGACCCTCGATCGCGTCGGCGCGCCGTACCTCGGCCTTGGCCGGATGCGACAGGCGGGCCGCGGCCTCAATCGAAGGCGGACAGCCGCTCCGACAGGAAAGCCTCGGCGGCCGTCGCCTCGACGGGCCTGTAGCGACCGGCTCCGCCGCGCGTCGGACGGCCGCGGCGTCGGACGACCTCGCGCTCGAATGCGATGAACGCCTCCGGCTCGCCGTCCAGCCGCCGGATCGCCCGCACGTCGATCTCGCACAGATAGGCTTCGCCGCTCTTGCGGTAGTTCTGGAGGCAGCCGAGGAACCGTCTCTCCGTCCGAAGCGCCCGCTGCATCTGGCGCGTTCCCTCCCGGCTCGTGCCCTGTCCTTGCAGCAGGCGGGGCGTCAGGCCGATCACCTCGGACGCCTCGTAGCCGCTCATCCGCGCGAAGCCGGGATTGGCATACAGGATCCTCGGCCCGGGCCAGTCCAGCTGCGCGTCGGTCACCAGCACCCCGACATCCAGGCTCTCGGCGAACAGGCGGACGAGATCGACGACGTTCATGGGCTCCGCTCCGTGGTCCTCCACTTCGATATTCAGGATCTTGTTAACTTTTCCTCACCGGGGCGGCGATGGCCATAACCGTGAAACAGCAACACTGACTGTGGTAATTAGGATTTCATTAGCGATTTTCGGGACGTTTAGGTAGCTGTCGGAGCGTGTGACATCAAGGTCAATGACGCTTGTCGACGATCCCATGAAGCATGTGCGAGGCGTCATGAAGTTGCTGCGGAACCGGGGGCCGGCGAAGAACGGCCTGGAGATTGCTGCGCTCGCAGCCTTGCGCACCAATGTCATGATCGCCGATGCGGACATGAACATCACCTACATGAACCCGGCGCTGCGGCGGTTCATGGAGGACGCCGAGGCCGACATCAAGGGCGAGCTGCCGCGCTTCGATGCCGCCAAGCTGATCGGCAGCAACATCGACATCTTCCACAAGGCCCCCACCCACCAGCGCCGGATGCTGGCGGCCCTGGATGCGCCGCACGAGGCGACGATCCGCGTCGGCAAGCGCGTCTTCGATCTCCTCGTGACCCCGCTCGGCGACCGTGCGAAGCGCCTCGGCTTCGTGGTGGAGTGGAGCGACGCGAGCGACCGGTTGCTCAACCTCGACTATTCGAGCCAGATCGCCGCGATCAGCCGGTCGCAGGCCGCGGTCGAGTTCCTGCCCGACGGCACCCTGATCACCGCCAACCAGAACTTCCTGACCCTGATGGGCTACAGCCTCGACGAGATCCGCGGCAAGCCTCACGGGATCTTCGTCGATCCCGAGACCCAGGCGAGCCGCGAGTATGTCGCGTTCTGGGACAGGCTGCGCCGCGGCGAGTACCAGGCGGCACAATTCCGGCGGATCGCCCGCGATGGACGTTCGGTCTGGATCGAGGGGTCGTACAACCCGATCCTCGACCAGCACGGCCGCGTCGCCAAGATCGTCAAGTTCGCCACCGACGTGACCGCGGAGGTGAAGCGCCTGACCGAGCTGAAGGTGCTGATCGACGAGAATTTCGCGGAGGTGGACCAGGCGGTCGCGCGCTCGACCGGCGAGGCCGAGCAGGCACGGCTGGCGGCGGGCAAGACCTCCACCAACGTGCAGTCCGCGGCCGCCGCCGCCGAGGAACTGGCCCGGTCCGTCAACGAGATCGCCGCCAGCATGGTCCGGGCCCGGGCGATCAGCGACGAGGCGCAGGAGCAGGCCAGCGCCGCCGGTGACCTGACGCAGAGGCTCACCACCACGGCGTCGGCGATGAGCGGCATCGTCAGCCTGATCCAGACCATCGCCAGCCAGATCAACCTCCTCGCCCTCAATGCCACGATCGAGTCTGCCCGGGCCGGGGAGGCCGGCCGGGGCTTCGCCGTCGTGGCGGCCGAGGTGAAGAATCTCGCCAACCAGGCCGCCCGCGCGACCGAGCAGATCGGCGCCGAGATCGGCAGCATCCAGGCCGTCTCCGGACAGGTCGTCGAGTCGCTGCGGGCGATCCAGGGCTCGGTCGATGGGCTGCGCGACTACGTCGTCCGCACGGCAGCGGCGGTGGAGCAGCAGAGCGCCGTGACGCAGGACATGTCGGCCAGCATGCAGGATGCGTCCGGGGCGATGAACGCCATCGCGCAGAACATCGGGGCGATCTCGGCGGCGGTCGGCAGCGTCACGCAGGCGGTGGAGACCACCAAGGGCGCCGCCCGCGTGCTGGCCCGCTGAGCCGCTGTCTCTCCCCCTCGTCGGAGGGACCGGGGCTGGCGCTGGTTCCTGCGCGCGCCGGCATCCCGGTGACGGGGGGCTGACCCCCGGCCGGGGCCCGTTAACGTTTCGCGATGGGGACGGAGCGCAGGGCCAACCGGCGGGTGCCCGCTACAGGAACGGCGCCGGATCCTTCGGCTCCCGTCCCGGCTTCACGTCGCGGCGGTTCCACCAGCCGCCGCCCAAAGCCTGGAACAGCGCGGCGGTATCCGCATATTGGTTCGCCTGGGCCTGGGCCTGGCTCACCACCGCCTGGAGATAGGCCGACTGGGTGATGAGCAGCGAGGCGCTGCTGACCGCGCCGAGGCCGAATTGCTTGCGCACCAGCTCCACGCTCTGCTGGCTCGCCTTGACGGCGGCGTTGGCGGCGGCCACCGCGCGGCCATCGGCCTGGAGGGCGCGCAAGGCATCCGCCACGTTCTGGTAGGCGGTGATGACGGTGGCACGGTACTGGGCCTGGGCCGCGACCAGGGTCTCCTCCGCCGCCTGCTGGCGCCGGAACAGGGTGCCGGCGTCGAAGAGCGGCTGGGCCACGGCGCCGGCGACGGTCCAGAGGCTGGCGGCCGGGTTGAGGAGCGCCGCGAAGTTGGTCGCGCTGGCGCCGACCGAGCCCGAGATGGTGAATTGCGGCAGGCGGTTCGCCACCGCGACGCCGACCTGGGCGCTTGCCGCATGGACCGCCGCCTCCGCCGCCTTCACGTCGGGGCGCTGCTCGATCAGCCGCGAGGGCAGGCTCACCGGCAGGGTGCGGGGCAGGTGCAGGGAGGCGAGGGTGAAGGTCTGGCTCACCTCCTCGCTCGGGAAGCGGCCGGCGAGCGCCGTCAGCAGATTGCGCTGCTGGGCGAGCGCGCGCTGCAACGGCGGCAGCAATTGCTGCGACTGGGCCAGCAGGGCGGCTTGCTGCACCACGTCGGCGCCGGCGACCTGGCCGGCATTCTGCTGTTTGGTGATGAGGGTCAGCAGCTCGGTCTGGGCCTGGATCACCTTCTCGGTCGCGGCGATCTGGGCCCGCAGGGAGGCTTCCTGGATCGCCGCCGCGACGACGTTGGCGCTGAGCGTCAGATACGCCGCCTCGAGCTGCCAGAGCTGCCCCTCGGCCTGCGCCGCCTGCGCTTCGAGCGCCCGGCGGGTGCCCCCGAACACGTCGGGCACGAAGCTCACCGTCACCTGCGGGGTGACGAGGCTGTAGATCAGCGAATTGTCGTTGAGCGGCGATTGCAGGTCGCCACCCGCCGCCTTGTTGTAGGAGGATTGCGCCCCGAAGGCGACCTGCGGGAACAGCGCGCCGCGCTGCGCCTCCGTGGTGGCCCGTGCCGCCCGGAGCGACGCCTGGGCAGCCTCCAGGGTCGGGTTGCGGGCGAGGGCCTCCGTCACCAGGCTGTTGAGGGCCTTCGAACGGAACAGCGTCCACCACTCGCCCGGCACGTCGCGCCCCTGCGCGAAGCTCTGGCCGATCGCGCCGCCGCGGCGATCCTCCGCGCTCACGCCCGGATCGCGCAGGCCCTCCCGGGTGTAGCGGGTGACCGGCGGCGGCGTCGCGCCCTGGAAATCGGGCCCGACCATGCAGGCCGAGGCCGAGGCGGCGGCAAGCGCCGCCGCCAGGAGGCGGGCCGCCAGGCGCGTGGCGGCCCGCCTCCCGGGCGCCGCGTCACGCGATGCCGCGGCACCCGCCGCCGTCCCGCCCGACGCAGCGGCGCACGGGGCCGCGATCGTGGCCGGGAGGCGCGGGACGGTGCGCAGGGTCGGTGGCATTCGGGCAGAGGCCGGGGCGGGCGCGTCGGGATGAGCCTGCATCTATCCTACTCCGCCGGCTCGGGCTGTCGCGCCGGAGCGACAGGGCTCCGCGGACGATGGCGCGAGAAGGTCGCGATCAGCACCGGCAGCACCACCAGGATCAGGATCGGGGCGAGCAGGATGCCGCCCACCACCACCAGGGCGAGGGGCTTCTGCACCTGCGAGCCGATGCCGGTCGAGACCGCAGCCGGCAGGAGGCCGACGCAGGCCGCCACACAGGTCATCATCACCGGGCGCATCCGCACGTCGGCGGCGTGGTGGATGGCCTGGGCGCGGGCCCAACCCTCGTCCATCAACTGGTTGCAATACGAGAGCAGGATCACGCCCTCCATGGTCGAGATGCCGAACAGGGCGATGAAGCCGATCGCCGCCGAGACCGAGAACGGCGTGCCGGTCAGCACCAGCGCGAAGATGCCGCCGATCAGCGCCATCGGGATCACGCTCAAGGTCAGCAGGGTGTCGCTGAGCGACGCGAAGTTGACGTAGAGCAGGAGCGCGATCAGCCCGATCGTCACCGGCACCACGAGCTTCAGCCGCGCGATGGCGCCTTGCAGGTTGCTGAACTCGCCGACCCATTCGAGGTGGTAGCCGGCCGGCAGCTCGACCTGCTCGGCGACGCGCCGTTGCGCCTCGATCACCGCGCCGCCGAGGTCGCGCCCGCGCACGCTGAACTTGACCGGGATGTAGCGCTCCTGGTTCTCGCGGTAGATGAAGGCGGCGCCCGAGACGAGCTGGACCCGGGCGATCTCCGAGAGCGGCACCTGCACCACGCCGCCGTTCGACGCCGTCGCGCCGACCGTGATGTTGCGGATCGTCTCCAGCGAGCGGCGGTAATCCGGCGCCAGCCGCACCCGCATCGGGAAGTGGCGGTCGCTGCCGTATTCGTAGAGGTCGCCGGCGGTCTGGCCGCCGATCGCCGCCGAGATCGTGGTGGCGATGTCGCCGGGCGCCAAGCCGTAGCGGGCGGCCCGCGCCCGGTCGATGTCGATCCGCACCGTCGGCTGGCCGAGCGAGGTGAACACCGCGAGGTCGGTCACCCCCGGCACCGTCGCGAGCGCCGCCTTCACCTCGTTGGCGGTGCGGGTGATCTGTTCGAGGTCGGTGCCGTAGATCTTGACCGAGTTCTCGCCCTTCACGCCGGACGCCGCCTCCTGGACGTTGTCCTGGATATATTGCGAGAAGTTGAATTCGATCCCGGGCAATTCCTCGCGCAGGCGCGCCGACATCTCCTCGATCAGCTTGTCCTTGGTGAGGCCCGGGCGCCACTGTTCGGCTGGCTTGAGCGGCGCGAAGATCTCGACGTTGAAGAAGCCGGTGGCGTCGGTGCCGTCGTCGGGCCGGCCCTGATGCGAGACGACCGTGGTGACCTCCGGGTAGGAGCCGATCAGCTTGCGCATCCGCTCGACGTAAGGGTTGCCCGCCTCCAGCGAGATCGAGGCCGGCATCGTGCCGCGGATGTAGAGATTGCCCTCCTCGAGCGTCGGCAGGAATTCGAGGCCGAGCGTCCGCATCGCGACGCCGGTGCAGCCGAGCATCGCCACCGTCATCAGGATGGTCAGGACCCGGTTGCCGAGGGTGAAGCCCTGGAGCGGCCGGAACAGCGCGCGCAGGACCTTGACCACGATGGTGTCGCGTTCCTCGACGTGGTTCGGCAGGATCAGCGCCGAGAGCGCCGGCGACACCGTGTAGGTGGCGATGAGGCCGCCGACCAGCGCATAGGCGTAGGTCTTCGCCATCGGCCCGAAGATGTGGCCCTCGACGCCGGTCAGGGTGAAGAGCGGCAGGAAACCCACGATGATGATCGAGGCGGAGAAGAAGATCGCCCGGTTCACCTCGCGCGCCGCCGTGGCGATCAGCCCGAGCTTGACCCCGCTGCCGGCTTTCGTCGGGGCCTTGTGCTCGGCGAGGTGGCGGAAGATGTTCTCCACCATGATCACCGTCGCGTCGACGATCAGGCCGAAATCGATCGCCCCGAGGGACAGGAGGTTGGCCGATTCGCCCCGCGCCACCATGATGGCGATGGCAAAGCCCAGCGCGAACGGGATGGTGGCGGCGACGATGATCGCGCTCTTCAGGCTGCCGAGGAACAGCCACTGCACCAGGAACACCAGCACCACGCCGAAGACGAGGTTGTGCATCACCGTGTGGGTGGTGGTGTGGATGAGCGCGCTGCGGTCGTAGAGCGGCACCACCTTCACGCCCGGCGGCAGGATGCCGGACGAGTTGATCTTCTCGATCTCGGCCTCGACCCGCTGGATCGTCGGCAGGCTCTGGCCGCCGCGGCTCAGGAGCACGATGCCCTCGACGATGTCGCCGTTGTTCTCGTGCCCGACGACGCCGAGGCGGGGCGCGTTGCTGACCTGCACCTCCGCCACGTCCTTGATCAGCACCGGCACGCCGTTGATTTGCGTGATCATGGTGTTGCGGACGTCGTCCATGTCGCGGATCAGGCCGACGCCGCGCACCACCGCCGATTGCTCGCCGACATTGAGCGTCTGGCCGCCGACGTTGGTGCTGGAATTGTTGAGCGCCGAGACGACCTGGACCAGGGTCAGGCCCTGCGCCTGGAGCTTGTGCAGGTCGACCGCGACCTCGAACTCCTTGGTCCGGCCGCCGAAGGCCGAGACGTCGACGACGCCGGGGATCGCCTTGAAGCGGCGTTGCAGCACCCAGTCCTGGAGGGTCTTCAGGTCGGTCGAGGAGAAGCCCGGCGGCCCGACCACCTGGTAGCGCATGATCTCGCCGATCGGGCTCGTCGGGGAGATCTGCGGCTGGGCGTTGTTCGGCAGCGGCGAGAGCTGCGACAGCCGGTTGAGGACGCGCTGCAACGCCTCCTGGTAGGTGAAGTCGTAGGTGAACTGGATCTTCACGTCCGAGAGGCCGAACAGCGAGATCGTCCGCGTCACCGTGGCGTTGGGGATCCCGGCGAGCTGCACCTCGAGCGGGATGGTGATGTAGCGCTCGATCTCCTCGGCCGACTGTCCCGGGTTCTGGGTGATGACGTCGACGAGCGGCGGCACCGGGTCCGGATAGGCCTCGATGTTGAGCTGCATGAAGCTCGCATAGCCGATCCCGAGCATCGCCAGGAACAGGAGCAGCACCAGCACGCGCTGGCGCAGGGCGAAGTCGATCAGGCGGTTCATGCGGGCGCGGTCCTCAGGACACCGACGATCAGGACGCTTTGTCGCCGGAGGCGGCGCGGTCGATGAAGAGGCTGCCGCGGGTCACGACGCGGTCGCCGACCTTGAGCCCGTCCACGACCTGGACGAGGCCGCCGCCGGCGAGGCCGAGCGTGACCGGGCGCGACGCGATGGTGCCGTCCGGCTGCTCGATCCAGACCCGGGCGCGGGCGCCCTCGTAGACGATCGCGGAAGCCGGAACCGCCGGCGCGCTCTCGTCGCGGCCGGTCAGGATCGTGAAGGTCGCGAACATCTCGGGCTTGAGCAGGCCCTCGGCATTGTCGATCTCGGCCCGCACCGGCAGGCGGCGCGTCGCCGGGTCGAGGGCGGCGGCCATGTAGTCGATGCGCCCCTTGAACACCCGGTCGGGAAAGCCGATCACGCTCGCCTCCAGCTCCTGTCCGAGCTTGATCCGCGGCACCTCGGTCTCGCGCACGTTGGCGACGAGCCACACCGTCGAGAGGTCGCCGATGACGAAGGCCGGGTCACTGCCGGAGGCGAGATACTGGCCGAGGCCCACCTTGCGCTGCACGATGGTGCCGGCGATCGGCGCGCGGATCTCGGTCTCGGGGCTCATCGCGCCGCTCCGCGCGAAGGCGTCGATCTCCGCATCCGACTTGCCGAGGATCCGCAGGCGGTTGCGCACCGCTTGCAGCGCGGCTTCCGCCGAGCGCTGGTCGCTCTGCGTGGCGATCACGTCGTTCTGGGCCTGCTGCCAGTCCTTCAGGGCCACCGCCTTGGCCTGGAACAGCTCCTGGAGCCGGCCCGCCACGGTCTGGTTGAGCTTGAGCAGGGCCGAGGTCTTGGCGAGGGCGTTCGTCGCCGCCTGGAAGTCGTTGAGGGCCGAGACCATGTCGGCGGCCTCCAGGGTGAACAGCACCTGGTTGGCCGTCACCCGGTCGCCGGCCCGGACCATCACCTTGGTCACCCGGCCCGCATAGGGCGTGTAGACCGGGACGTTGTCGTCCTCGTTGACGCCGATCCGTCCCTCGGCGAAGCCCTCGGGCCGGAACTCCCGGGCCTGCACGGTCTGGATGCCGAAGCTCGCGCGCTGCTGCTTGGTTGGACGGAAGACCGGCGCCGCCTCGGTCTCGCCGGTCTCCGACGAGGGGCCCTCTCCCGCCTGGCGCTGCGCCAGGACCCCTTCCAGACGCTCGCGCAGGGGTTCGAGGGCGGGCACGAAGGCGATCGCCGCGCCCGCCCCGGCGAGGAGCAGGATCGTGACGATCCGGCCGAGGCCGCCGCGTCGCCGCACCGGCGCCCGCGAGGCCGGGGGCTCCGTGGTCAGAGGGGTGTTGGTGTCCATCGCGCGCCGACCATGTGCCCGGGCGGTGCGGCCGGATCCTCGGAACCCGCGGGCGACCCGCCCCGCAAACGGGGCGGCGTCCGAGCGGTCCCGGGCCGGCCGACCGGCCCTGTTCTGTGCCTCGAATCCGGGATCTACCGGGTGTCCTGCCCTGTCCCTGCGTCAGATCCATGACAGGACAGGACGACGAAGCAGAATCCAGGCCGGGTGCCGCGCCGCTCGGCCGGCTCCCGCGACCGTCCTTTGGCGAACAAACCGAAGCCGAGTCAAGGTTGGCCGGCACCCGGACCTTCTGCTTCTCAAGCATGGATCCGGCGCCTGCTGCGGATGGCGGGCTATCGCGGAAACGGCTTTGCTGAAAGAGACTTTACGAAGTAGAAACATCTCCTGTGAGGGATGGGCTAATCCGTTCGGTCGAGCGTGCGCGGGCCTGTTAGATCGTGAGGCTTCGGTCCCGCGCCTTGACCCAGGGACGGGTGTGGCCGAATCTCAACCGCCCGGCGCGGACCATCCGCGCGCAGAGCTGCGATGACCCGCATGTCCGTCCGCGAACCGATTCTCCACAGCGTGCCGATCGCCGAGCTGCGTCCGACCCAGATGACGGTCGGCTACCGGGAGGTGGCGGCGAAGCGTCAGCGCTGGCGCGAGATCGTCGACGACAAGGAGCGCGCGACGTTCCTCGGTTCGCACATGATCCCGGTCCTGCTTGGCCCGAAGAAGCGCCGCTACGTGATCGATCACCACCACCTCGCCCGCGCATTGCAGGAGGAGGGGGTCGAGACCGTGCTCACCACCGTGGTGGCCGACCTGCATCACCTGGAGAAGGACGCATTCTGGGTCGTGGCCGACCACCGCGCCTGGGTCCACCCCTACGATGCGGAGGGCGTGCGCCGGGACGTCGCCGACCTGCCCAAGCGCATCGAGGACCTGGCGGACGATCCCTACCGGAGCCTCTCCGGCGAGCTGCGCCGGGCCGGCGGCTTCGCCAAGGACACGACGCCGTTCAGCGAGTTCCTGTGGGCCGATTTCCTGCGCCGGCGCATCAAGCGCAAGGACGTGAAGGAGAATTTCACCGAGGCGATGGAGGAGGCCCTGGCGCTCGCCCGCTCGAAGGACGCCGTGTACCTGCCGGGCTGGTGCGGGCCGCACGAGGGCTGACGACGGGGCGCGGGCGGCCCCGCGCAGCCCTGCCGCGTGGGAGACGGGACGAAGACCCATCCCGACATCCGTCGTCCAAACGACGACTCGTCTGCGCCGGCCCGTCGGCAAGATCCCGACAGATCCCGGCGCCCGGCTCCTCGCCGACGGATCGTCCCCCTTTCATCAAGTTTATTTGCCGCAGACCGCCATCCGGCCTAGCCTGTGCGCCGGCGCGGGGTGCCTCGCGCCGGAACGGGGGACCTCCGTCATGTTCGAGACGCTCCTGAAGAGCATCGGCGCCCAACCGGTCGACAACGAGACCCACTTCTACAAGTTCACGCCCAAGCCCGACATCACGGCCTACGAGCTGGCCCTGATCCTGCGCCGCTTCGGGGCCCTCACGGCCGGCGCGGCGCCGCTGCACGGCGTGATGCTGATGCCGTGGGAGACCCTGGAGGAGGACTACGCCCGGCATTTCGAGCTGGCGCCGCACGGCATGTTCCAGGGCTGACCGGAGCCGGACTCTCCGGCGAGCCCGGGGCTGCGCCACGACGATCCGCTTTGCTGCGGCAGCACGGCAACACTCGGTTTACCATTCCGTCCGATGGTCGCGGCTGGTGAACGAGGGGCCCTGCACGCCATGATGTCTCGCGCGGAACGCTCGCATCTCGGTGACTGGTGGTGGACCGTCGACCGGGCCTTGCTCGCCGGCCTCGGCGTGCTGATGACGGCCGGCCTGGTCTTCCTGATGGCCGGCGGCCCGCCGGTGGCCGAGCGCCTCGGCCTGCCGACCTTCCACTTCCTCAACCGGCAGGTCATGTACCTGCTGCCGACCATCGCGCTGATCCTGGCGGTGTCGTTCCTGTCCCTGCGCCACATCCGGCGCATGGCCCTGGTGACCTACAGCCTCGGCATCGTGCTGTGCATCGCGGCCACCAAGTACGGGCCGGAGATCAAGGGCGCCCATCGCTGGATCCAGTTCGGCCCGATCGGCGTCCAGCCCTCCGAGTTCGTCAAGCCGGCCTTCGTGATCCTGGCCGCCTGGGCCTTCGCGGAGGGCTCGCGCCGGCGCGACATGCCGGGCGGCACCCTCGCGGTGCTGCTTCTGCCGATGACCATCGTGCCGCTCATCCTCCAGCCGGATTTCGGCCAGACCATGCTGGTCACCATGGTGTGGTGCGCGATGGTGTTCGTGGCCGGGCTGCACTGGCTCTGGGTCGGCGGCCTCGGCGGGGCCGGCCTCCTCGGCGTGGCGGCGGCCTACCAGTTCCTGCCCCACGTGCGGGCCCGCATCACCCGCTTCATGGACAAGGAATCCGGCGACAACTTCCAGACCTTCTGGTCGCAGGAATCGTTCAATTCCGGCGGCTGGTTCGGCACCGGCCCGGGCGAGGGCGTCGCCAAGCGCCACCTGCCGGACGCCCATACCGACTTCATCTTCTCGGTGGCGGGCGAGGAATTCGGCGTCATCGTGTGCATCGGCATCGTGCTCTTGTTCGCCTTCATCGTGATGCGCGGCCTGATGCTGGCGCGGCGCAGCGACGACATCTTCTGCCGGCTCGCCATCACCGGGCTGACCGCCCTGTTCGGCCTCCAGGCGTGCATCAACATGGCGGTGAACACCCGGATGATGCCCGCCAAGGGCATGACCCTGCCATTCATCTCCTATGGCGGCTCGTCGCTGATCTCGCTCGCCCTCGGGATGGGCTTCCTCGTCGCCCTCACCCGGCGCCGGCCGCGCACCACGCTCCTCAACCGCGACGAGGGCTCGGCGCACTGAGCGTCCAAGGGGTGACCGCGGGGCTCCGCCATGACACACGGAGCCCCTCGACGCCGATCCTTGACCGGAGACCGCATGCTTCGCCCCCGCACCCCGGCCGCCCGATGACCGTCGCCCAGCCCCTCGTCCTGCTCGCCGCCGGCGGCACCGGCGGCCACCTGTTTCCGGCCGAGGCCCTGGCCCTGCGCCTGCGCGAGCGCGGCATCCGGGTCGTGCTCGCCACCGACAGCCGGGTCGCGGCCCTCTCGGGCGAGTTCCCGGCCTCCGAGATCGTCGCGGTGCCCTCCGCCACCCCGTCGAGCGGGCGCTCCCCCGTGCGCCGGGTCGCGGCCCTTGCGACCCTCGGGCGCGGCTTCGCGGCGGCCATCCGGCAGGTCCGCCGCCTCAACCCGGCGGTCGTGGTCGGCTTCGGCGGCTATCCCACCGTGCCGCCGCTGCTCGCCGCCCAGATGCTGCGGGTGCCGACGCTCCTGCACGAGCAGAACGCCGTGATGGGCCGCGCCAACGGGTTCCTCGCCCGCGGCGCCACCGTCATCGCCACCGGCTTTCCCGAGGTGCGGGGCGTGCCCGCCAAGGCGCGGGCGCGCCGCGTCCATACCGGCAATCCGGTCCGCCCGGCGGTGCTGGCGGCGGCCGCGATGCCCTACCCGGCCGTCGGCCCCGAAGCCCCGCTCCAGCTCCTTGCCTTCGGCGGCAGCCAGGGCGCCCGGGTGATGAGCGACGTGGTGCCGGACGCCGTCCTTCGGCTGCCGGCGGCGTTGCGCGCCCGCCTGACCGTGATCCAGCAGGCGAGGTCCGAGGATCTGGCCCGGGTGCAGACGCTCTACGAGGGCGCCGGCCTCGCCGCCGTCACGGTGGCGCCGTTCTTCAAGGACCTGCCGGCCAAGATGGCCTCCTCCCACCTCGTGGTGGCGCGCTCCGGCGCCTCGACGGTGGCGGAGCTGGCGGTGATCGGCCGGCCGGCGATTCTGGTGCCGCTGCCCGGCGCCCTCGACCAGGACCAGGCGGCCAATGCCGCGGTGCTCGGCCGGATCGGCGCCGCCTTTCCCACACCACAAACGGACTTCACCCCTGAGCGGCTGGCCGCCGATCTCGGCGGCCTGCTCGGCGATCCCGAGCGCCTCGCCGTGGCGGCGGCGGCGGCCAAGGGCGCCGGCCTGCCCGACGCCGCCGAGCGTCTCGCCGCCCTCGTGGTCGAGACCGCCGTCGCGGCGGCCCGCTGACGCCGCCACTCGAACAAGAAGACTTTGAGGACCCCGACTCCATGAAGCTGCCGAACAAGCTCGGACCCATCCACTTCATCGGCATCGGCGGCATCGGCATGTCCGGCATCGCCGAGGTGATGCACAATCTCGGCTACACGGTGCAGGGCTCGGACGCCGCCGACAACGCCAACGTGCGCCGCCTCGCCGAGAAGGGGATCCGCACCTTCGTCGGCCACCGGTCCGAGAACCTGGCCGACGCCGCCCTCGTCGTGGTCTCGACCGCGATCCGCCGCGACAACCCGGAGCTGGTCTCCGCCCGCGAGCGCCGCCTGCCGGTGGTGCGCCGGGCCGAGATGCTGGCCGAGCTGATGCGCTTCAAGTCCTGCGTGGCGGTGGCCGGCACCCACGGCAAGACCACCACCACGTCGCTCGTCGCCACCCTGCTCGATGCCGGCGGCCTCGATCCGACGGTCATCAACGGCGGCATCATCAATTCCTACGGCACCAACGCCCGCATGGGCGAGGGCGACTGGATGGTGGTCGAGGCCGACGAATCCGACGGCACCTTCCTCAAGCTGCCGGCCGACATCGCCATCGTCACCAACATCGACCCCGAGCACCTCGACCATTTCGGCTCGTTCGACGCGATCAAGGACGCCTTCCGGGCCTTCATCGACAACATCC
Organism: Methylobacterium aquaticum; assembly: GCF_001043915.1. Taxonomy (GTDB): domain Bacteria; phylum Pseudomonadota; class Alphaproteobacteria; order Rhizobiales; family Beijerinckiaceae; genus Methylobacterium; species Methylobacterium aquaticum. The sequence goes on from NZ_LABX01000246.1 coordinate 23,574, forward strand.
CGTTCTACGGCTTCGCGGTGATGTGCATCGACCACCCGACGGTGCAGGACCTCGTCGGGCGCATCGAGGACCGGCGCATCGTCACCTACGGCGAGAACCCGCAGGCCGACGTGCGCCTGATCGACGTCGACCTGAAGGGCGGCCAGAGCCGGTTCCGGGTGATGATCCGCGACCGCCGCCCCGGCTTCCGCCTGGAGATGGAGGATCTGGTCCTGCCGATGCCGGGCAAGCACAACGCGCTGAATGCCACCGCGGCCCTGGCGGTGGCCCACGAGCTCGGCGTCTCGCCCGAGGCGATCCGCAAGGCACTGGGGAATTTCGGCGGCGTCAAGCGGCGCTTCACCCGCACCGGCGAGTGGAACGGCGTCCAGATCTTCGACGATTACGGCCACCACCCGGTCGAGATCCGGGCGGTGCTGAAGGCCGCCCGCGCCTCCACGGATGGCGGGGTGATCGCGGTGGTGCAGCCCCACCGCTACTCGCGCCTCGCCTCGCTGTTCGACGATTTCTGCACCTGCTTCAACGACGCCGACACGGTGATCGTCGCGCCCGTCTACGCCGCCGGCGAGGCGCCGATCGCGGGCATCGACCGCGACGCCCTGGTGGCGGGCCTGACCTCCCGCGGCCACCGCAGCGCCATCGCGCTCGAGCGCACCGAGGATCTGGCCGGCCTCGTCGGCGGGCTCGCCCGGCCGGGCGACTACGTGATCTGCCTGGGCGCCGGCAACATCACCCAATGGGCCTATGCGCTCCCGGGCGAGCTCGCCGCGGCCGGCGAGACGGCGGCGTGAGCCGCTGACGCTCCGATGCGCGGCCCCGACGATCCCGGTACGGCGCGGGCCCGCACCCTGAGGCGGACCCAGACCGACGCCGAGCGCGTAAAGGGGTCGCGGCTGCGCGACCGACGCCTGGCAGAGGCCAAGTTCGTGCGCCAGCCGCCGATCGGGCGCGACTTCGCCGACCTTGCTTGCCGTGAGGCGAAGCTGATCGTCGCGCTCGACGGCAGCCAGCATGTCGAGAGTGGCGACGATCGTGATCGCGACGCTTTCCTGACTTCTCAGGGCTGGCGCGTGCCTCGGTTCTGGAACGGCGAGATCGCCCACACCATGGCCGGGGTGCTCGACACCATTGTGGTTTGCATCATGGAGCGCCGCCTTTCCTCCTCTTCCCGCGGGCGGGGAGAGGACGTCGTCGACCTTGTCGTCGATGACGTGAGCGCAGGCGAAAGCCGAAGCGAGGGTGAGGGGGCGGCGCCCAAGAAGGCTCATCCGGAAACACCCCCTCACCCTCGCCCTGCGGGCTTGCTGCGAACCCGACAAGGGGTTCGCAGCCCTCTCCCCGCCCGCGGGGAGAGGAGAGAGACTGCTCGTTTTCCTGGCCCCGAAAGCCCCGCCGCAAGCGGGGAGGGGCATCCGGCACCATCCCGAACGGATCCATGACAACCTCCGCCGCCATCCTCGCCGCCCTGGAGCCCGCGTCCTTGCGCGGCCGCCTCCTGCCCGACTATCCCCTCGCCGACCTGACCTGGTTCCGGGTCGGGGGCCCGGCCGACGTGCTGTTCACCCCGGCCGACGAGGACGACCTCGCTGCCGCCCTCGCGGTCCTGCCGGCGGAGGTGCCCGTGACGGTGATCGGTCTCGGCTCGAACCTGATCGTGCGCGACGGCGGCGTGCCGGGGCTGGTCATCCGCCTCGGCGGCAAGGCTTTCGGATCGATTCAGATCGAGGGCGAGACGATCCGAGCCGGCACGGCCGTACCCGACATGAAGCTCGCCCGTGCCGCGGCCGAAGCCGGGCTCGACGGCCTCGCCTTCTATCGCGGCATCCCGGGCTCGGTCGGCGGGGCGCTGCGGATGAATGCCGGCGCCCATGGCGGCGAGACCACCGACGTGCTGGTCGAGGCCCGCGCGATCGACCGCGCCGGCACCCTGCACGTGCTCTCCCATGCCGAGATGGGTTTTGCGTATCGCCACTGCTCGGCGCCCGCCGACCTGATCTTCACCCAGGCGACCTATCGCGGCCGGCCCGGCGACCGGGTGGCGATCG
>NZ_LABX01000247.1 GCF_001043915.1 Methylobacterium aquaticum
GGCCTCCCCCATGCTTCGGCCCTGGCCGAAGCGTCCGGCGCCCGCCTGCCCTACAAGGGCGATCCGGGAGGACCATCGCCCGGGGAGCCCGACCGGAGATCTGGCATGGTGACCGTCGCCGCCTTCGCCCGCACCGCCGCCCTGGTGGGCGATCCCGCCCGTGCCGCCATGCTGGCGGTGCTGATGGATGGTCGCGCGCTCACCGCGGCGGAGTTGGCCCGCGCCGCCGGCGTCACGGCGCAGACCGCGAGCGGCCATCTCGCGAAGCTCGCGGAGGCCGGGCTGCTCACGGTCGCGCGCCAGGGCCGCCACCGCTACCACCGCCTCGCCTCCTCGGGCGTGGCCCGGATGCTGGAGGGCGTGATGGCGGTGGCCGCCACCGCCGTGCCGGATCCCGCCCGGCCGCCCTCGCTCAGGCCGCCCGGCCCCCGGGACGCCGCCCTGCGCGAGGCCCGGACCTGCTACGACCATCTCGCCGGCCGCCTCGCCGTCGTGATGGCGGAGTCTCTCGTGGCCCGCGGCGCGGTCGAGCTGGGGGAGGATGGCGGCGTCCTCACGCCGGCCGGCGAGGTCTTCCTGCGCGGCCTCGGGGTCGATCTCGATGCGTCCGCCAGGACGGCGCGGTCCCGCGGGCGGGTGTTCTGCCGCCCCTGCCTCGACTGGAGCGAGCGCCGGCCCCACATCGCCGGCGCCCTCGGGGCGGCCCTGCTGGCGACCGGCCTCGACCGGGGCTGGCTGCGCCGGTGCGAGGGCAGCCGGGCCGTCGCGGTGACCCCTGCCGGGCAGCTCGCCCTGCGACAGGCTTTCGGCTACGGCCCGCGTTGCGCCTGCGACGACGCGGCCTGACCACCAGAGAGAGCGACGGCCGTCCTCGACGACCGCTGCTCTGGGTTCGTCGCCACGACAAGCCATCCGGGAGGAGACACCATGGCGGCAGAGGAACGGACGGAGGCGCGCGGCTTTCCGCGCTGGCGGCTCGCCCGGGGCGCGGTGGTGCTGCCGGACGAGCGGCCGCCGCTCGGCCAGGTGGCGGTGCTGGCGCTCCAGCACGTCGTGGCGATGTTCGGCTCCACCGCCCTCGCTCCCCTGCTGATGGGGTTCGATCCCAACCTGGCGATCCTGTTCTCCGGCATCGCCACGCTGCTGTTCTTCGTCGTGGTCGGCGGGCGGGTGCCGAGCTATCTCGGCTCCAGCTTCGCCTTCATCGCGGTGGTGATCGCCGCCACCGGCTACAATGGCAGCGGGCCGAACCCGAACCTGCCGGTCGCGCTGGGCGGCATCATCGCGGCCGGCGCGGTCTACGCGCTGATCGGCATCGCGGTGATGCGGGCGGGCGATGCCTGGATCGGCCGGCTGATGCCGCCGGCGGTGACCGGGGCGATCGTCGGGGCGATCGGCCTCAACCTGGCGCCGATCGGCGTGAAGGGCGTCTCGGGCTCCGGGCTCGATGTCGGGATCGGGCTGTTCACGATCCTGGCCGTCGGCCTGTCCGCCTCGTCCCTGCCCGGTGCGGCGCGGCGCCTGCCGCTGCTGATCGGAGCGGTGGCCGCCACCCTGCTCTACGGCGTGCTGGCGAACGGGTTCGGGCTGGCCAAGCCCCTCGATCTCGGGCGGATCGCGCAAGCGCCGTGGTTCGGCTGGCCGCAGGTCACGCATCCAGTCTTCGAGGCATCGGCGATCGGGCTCATCGCCCCCGTCGCCCTGGTGCTGGTCGCCGAGAATCTCGGCCACGTGAAGGCGATCGGCGCGATGACCGGGCGCAACCTCGACCCCTGGCTCGGCCGGGCGTTCCTCGGCGACGGGCTCGCCACGATGCTGTCGGGCGCCTTCGGCGGCACCGGCGTGACCACCTACGCCGAGAACATGGGCGTGATGGCGGTGACCCGGATCTACTCGACCCTGGTGTTCGCCGTCGCGGGCGTGGTGGCGATCCTGTTCGGGCTGTCGCCGAAATTCGGCGCCGCGATCCTGGTGATCCCGGGCCCGGTGATCGGCGGCCTGTCGGTGGTGGTGTTCGGGCTGATCGCCGCGGCGGCGGGGCGGATCTTCGTCGAGAACCGGGTCGATTTCTCCCGCACCCGGGTGCTGCTCACCGTCGGCACCGCCCTGGTGCTCGGCGCCGGCGACTTCACCCTCCATCTCGGCAGCTTCACGCTCGGCGGGATCGGCACCGCCACGGCGGCGGCGATCCTGCTCTACCACCTCTTGCGCGACGAGCCGGCCTGACGGCGAAGCGGGGGCGGCGGGAGACCGTCATGATCGTCGCCCCGGGAGGACGGCTCGCGGACGACGAAGGCCCCGCTTGCCGGCGGGGCCTTCTCTCTCGCGCCCGGTCGCGCGGCCGGGGCTATCCCGGCGGGGCGGTCGGCCGCAGCCGCACCGCCTGGGCCAGGCGGATCAGCTCGCGGGCGGTCAGGCCGCGGCTCTCCTGCTGCGACCAGATCTCCCCGACCGGCCGGGCGCCGCCGGGTCTGGCCTCGCCGCGTCGGGTCTCGCAGGATCGATCGGACCGGCGGGGCTGTCCGCCCACGAACCGGTAGGCTCTCGCTGCCGTTCTCATGCGTGCTCCCATGCGAACCGGCGCATGGTTAGCGAAGCGTGGCCTCTCGCGGAATTCTTGAACTTGCGCGGCGGCGCGCTACCCCGCCCGCCCGGCGGAGGCCCCGGCCGCGCGGGGGGGAATCTGTGGGCCATCAGCCGGCGACGCGGTTCCTGTTCCCCGCTGCGCCGACCCTCCCGCAACCACCCGGCCCACTGAGCCTCACAGGCTGGCGGGGAGAACTGGTCCACCGCCAACTCGTCGTCACGAGCTCCCCCACGGTCCAGCCTGTCGGCGGAGCCGGAGCGCCACAGGGTACGTCCACGAGGGAGGCGAGTCCTCTAGCAGGTCGCGACCGCGGGGCAAGGGGCGGTTTGACGCCGTCCGGGATCGCCAGGCCGGCCGCCATGCGCCGCAAGCATGGCCGTTGCGCCGTGCAAACGATTGCATTGTGCGTCGCACCATGAGAAACGGGTCTCGCACCGCCGCGATGGCGTCGCGGCGGTGCAGCCCTCTTTGGGCGTTTCCTCCCTAGACTTCGGGCCGCCTCGCAAGGGCGGCCTTTTTTCTGTTGCGCACGTTTTGGGTTGCGCGTGAGGCCGGCGCGGTGACACTGCCGGTGCGGGCGGTCTGGCGGCCCGGGCGGCGTGGGGAAGCGTGAGCGATGGATCGTCCGCCAATGGAGCGCCCGCGGAGCGTCGGCCTCGCCTGGTACGAGCCGGGCGATTATCCCCGGATCCGGGAGGCGATGGCGGAATCCGGCCTGCCCGAGAGCTACGCCGCCTGGCAGATGTCGGCGACCCAGATCGAGCGCGAGGTGGCGCGCAGCGGGGTGGCGGTGGTCCGCATCCGGATCGAGCCCGAGCCCTTCCTGGCCTGGTGCCGCGACCGGGCCCGCGTGCCCGACGGGGCGGCGCGGGCCGCCTTCGTGCGCGAGGCGCACGAGGCGGCCGGGGGCTGAGCCGGGATCCCGGCGGCGGCGGGGTCACGCGGTCTCGCCGCGGCGGGTCGCCGCCAGCGCCGCCGCGAGGGCGGCTTCCGTCTCGGGACGGGGCCGCACCAGGGGCAGGCGCAGGTCCGGGGCGAAGCCCGGGCGCAGGAGCGCCAGGGCGAGCTTGACCGGGCCCGGATCGGTCTCGCGCGACAGGGCCTCGAGCAGCGGCATCAGCCCGGCCTGGATCGCCCGGGCGCGGGCATGGTCGCCGTCCCGGGCGGCCCGCTGCAAGGCGGCGCACGCGCCCGGCACCAGGTTGGCGACGACCGAGACGCAGCCCTGCCCGCCCATCATCGTGTGGGCGGCGGCGGTGCCGTCGTCGCCGGAGACCAGGAGGAAGCCCGGGCCGGCGGCCCGCGCGACCGCCGCGAGCCGGGCGAGGTCGCCACGCGCATCGACCAGCCCGGCGATTCCCGGCAGGGCGGCGAGGCGCGCCAGGGTGTCGGGCAGGAGGTCGATCCCGGTGCGGGCCGGAACCGTCTGGAGGAGGAGCGGCCGGCCGCAGGCCGCGGCGATCGCCGCGCCATGCCGGTAGAGCCCCTCCTGGGTCGGGCGGTTGTAGAACGGCGTGACCGCCAGGGTGGCGGCGGCCCCGGCGGCCTCCGCCGCCCGCGTCCGGGCGATCGCCGTCCGGGTGCAGGGGCTGTCGGTGGCGGCGATCACCGGGATCCGGCCGCCGGCCGCCTCGAGGGCGACATGCAGGATCCGGTCGCGCTCCGGCTCCGTCAGGGTCGGTCCCTCGGCGGTCGGGCCGCCGACCACCAGGCCCTCGGTGCCTTCGGCGACCTGCCAGGCGACGAGGTCGCCGAGCGCCCGCTCGTCGAGCCGGGCCCCGCCCGCCGCGAAGGGCGTGACGAGGGCGGTGAGCGCCCCGCCGAGGCGTCGGGCGGCGCTCACGGGGCGAGGGTCAGGGTGGTGTCGGCGAGGCGCACCGCGTCGGGGCGGCGGCCGGTCTCGGCGGCGGCGTAATGCAGCGCGTCGCGGCAGGTGCGGAAGAGGCCCCCGCCGAGGCCGTGCGTCTCGACGGCGAGCCAATGGCCCTCGGCGCTCCGGCCGACAAGGAACGTGAGGGGAAGACGGTCCGGGCTCGGGGCCGGCGCGGAGACGGTGACCGATCGGGGCATCGCGGGGTCGGGGTTCGCGCGGCCGTCCTGCGGCCGCCCCCTCAACCTGTCCCGGTCCCCGTCAAGGATCGAGGGGGACGGCGCGGCGGCGGCATCAAGGATCCGTGGGGGTTTTCGGATTTCTTCTCCGGTGTCTTCTCCGGTGTCTTGGCCCACGGGCCCGGGCAGGCCGGTCATCGGGTGGCGGAACGCGGCGCCGCGCCGGCGATCCGTCGGGATCGGCCGAAGCGGTCGATCGGAGGCCGTCCGACGCGGTCGCGCGATGCCGGGCTCAGGAGGCCAGCCCATAGACCGCATCGCCGAAGCGGCGGAAAACGGTGCCACCCTGCGCACGCTTCCACAGCCGGGTATTGAGGGCCGCCACCGGATCGTGGCCCGGCAGGGTCACGCCGCGGGCGGCGAGTCGCTCCCAGATCTCGGCGGCATGCATCGGCCGCCCGGCCTCGGCCAGGATCGCTTCCGCCGCCTCGATCAGCCGGCGGCCCTCGCGCCGCGCCGACACGCCGGCGGGGGGCGCGGCCTCCGGAACGGGCGCGGGAGCGGCCCCGGCGGCAGGCGGCGTGGCCAGGGTCATCGCCGGCATCATGGCTGGCTGCGCCCGCGGCGATTCGGGCGGGGTGGACGGCACGGGGTCCGGAGACGGCACCGGTGCGGGCGCGGCCCGCGCCGGTTCTGCGGCACCACCGGACCGGGCGAGGCGGCGGCCGAGATCGAGATACAGCTCGTGCTCGGCGATGGCCCGGTCGAGGGCGGCGCGCTGGCGCCGCAGGTCGTCCAGCCGGGCCTCCGTTTCCGCTTCCGACAGGAACATGCTGGCCTCGTGGAATATTCCATATTCCAGACCGCCCGGAAGAGATTCTGGATTGAGCAGAATAGGAATATTCCATGAAAGCGCAAGAGGTCGGTCGGCGCTTCCGGGCGCGATCCACCAGGCAAAGGCGCCGCAGGTCGCCTCTCCCCGCCCACGGGAGCGGCGAAGGCCCGCGCCTCTTCTTTTCCCGAGCAGCCCCTGCCGCTTCGCGCAGGGTGACCGGCCCGGTTCGGCGCGCATGACGGTCGAACTCCCTCACTCAGAATGAATGCGAAACATTCTATATTCCTAGAATTCAGTTATATCGTTGCTATCTAACACATATTCCCAATATTCCTTCGCCGGAGATGCGCCACGGAGCACCGGCTCCCTCACCAACCAATCAACCAACCGGCCTCCAAGGCCGATCTAGGCAGATCTCGCCGAAGTGGTCACCAGTTCGGCGGAAAAAATCTGCGATAAAACAATAACTTAAGCGGGCGAAGCGTTGGCCTGCCAACGCAAGTCTGCTTAGGGCCGTCGCGCTGCGCCCTCCCCTCACACCGCCCCTCTCCCGGCGGCGGCGGCCTTCCGGCGGGCGGGCTTGGGCGGCACCAGGAGGGTGCCGGGATCGGTCGGCATCAGCTGGAGGCCGGCCTCGTCGAGGCTGATCGGCAGCTTCGGGAAGACTTCCTTGACGTGGGCCACGTCGGCCTTGAACGCCTGGCGGAAGCTCCGCAGCGAGGCGTTGTCGGCGCCGAACTGCTTGTGGACCGTGTCCCAGCTCAGCCGCAACGGCCGCTGGAGGCTGCGCAGGCGGTAGCCGATCCAGAACAGCAGGTCGAGCTTGCGCGCCGAGCCCGAGAACGCCCGGGCGGCCCGGATGTCGACCGGCAGGGCGTGCTGGACCAGGTTGTCGTAGAAATCCTGGTGGAACTGCACCGTCTTCGACCAGGCGATGCCGTCCTGGCCGCTCGAGCGCCAGAGATCGAGCTGGCGGAAGGGCGGCATGGTGATGGTCGAGGAGCGCGACTGCCCGTCCCACAGGCCGATCTGCATCGTGCAGGCGGCGAGCCGGTGCAGCTGCTCCTTGAACTGGCGGATCGTGCCGCGCTCGCCGCCGGTGACGGCAAAGCCCATCTCGCGCATGAAGCCCGACAGGCTGTCGGCGACCTCGACCGTGGGGCTGCGCTGGCGCACCGCCTCGGTGCAGAGATGCAGGAGCACCAGCCGGGCCTTGGGGCCGTAGGGCAGCCCCTGCATCTCCATCT
>NZ_LABX01000248.1 GCF_001043915.1 Methylobacterium aquaticum
ATGCTCTACAGAGGGCTCCGCACGGAGACCCATCGATGACCAGCCGCACCACCGAGATCACGCTTGAGCGCATCGCCCTGATCCGGCGGCTGGTCGTGGCCTGGGACCCGGTGGGGCAGGGGGCCCCGGTGATCCACCCGGATGCGCCCTATGGCAGCCTCGACCGCGACGGCGACATCGCCAACGTCACCGGCGACGATGAGGGCGCGGCGGAGGAGCATCGGGCGGTGGGCGAGGCGCTCGTCGCCTTCCTGCGCCATGCCGATCTCAAGCCCGGCCGCTACAGCTATCACAACCCGCTGACCAAGCTCGACCTGTCCCACGTCTCCGACGTGTTTCGCGATGAGGCAGCCGGCACCTCCCCCGAGCAGATCGTGTTCGAGATCGCCCCGCCGCACATCGCCCTGATCCGCCGCCTCGCCATGGGGTGGGACGAGGCCAGGGGCGTGCCGGCGGTCGACGCCGAGGCGCCTTACGGGCCCGGCGCCCTGGCGGAGGCGATGACCCGGGCGCTGGGCGGCGCGCCGGCCGGCGAGGTGGGTGGAGATCTTGCCCGGCTGCACCGGTCGATGCAGCCGGCGCTTCAGATCTTCCTGCGCAGCGCCGACATCGCGCCGGGCGATTACGAGGTCTGACGGCCTGTGCCGCCGCCGGTCAGGGGCTGAAGATCAGCGTCAGGTAGGCGAGGAAGACCACCAGGTGGACGGCGCCTTCCAGCACCGTCGTGCCCTGGCGCGAGAAGGTGATGACGCTGAGCAGCAGCGTCATGGCGAGCACCGCCATCTCGGCCGGGGCGAGGCCCAGCACCACCCGCTGGCCCGAGACGAGGCCGATCGCCAGCACCGCCGGCACGGTGAGGCCGACCGTCGAGGTCACGGCGCCGAGGCAGAGGTTGATCGCCCGCTGGAGCTGGTCGCGCCGGATCGCCTTGACGGCGCTGATGCCCTCCGGGGTGAAGACGATGGCCGCGATGATGACGCCGCCGAGCGCCGAGGGCGCGCCGAGCGCCTTGATGCCGTGGTCGAGGATCGTCGCCAGGCTCTTCGACAGCAGCACGATCGGCAGCAGGCTGACGACGAGAAGCCCGGCATGGCGCAGGATCGCGGCCCGTCCGGCATCCGGGTGAGGCGCCTTCGTCTCCACGACGGTGCCGGGCTCGACGAAATCGGTGAAGAAGTCGCTGTGCCGGCCGGTCTGGAGCAGCAGGAAGATGCCGTAGAGCACCACCGTCAGCACCGAGAACGCCACCGCCTGGAACGCCGTCAGCGAGCCGTCCGGAGTCGAGGTGGTGAAGTTCGGGATGATGAGCGCGATGGTGGTGAGCGGAATGATCGCCGCCAGATAGGCGCCGGCGCCGTCGAGATTGTAGTTCTGGCGGTGGTGGCGCAGTCCGCCGAGGATCAGACCGACGCCGACGAGGCCGTTCATCACGATCATGATGACGGCGAACATGGTGTCGCGCCCGAGGGTCGGGGCGGCCTTGGCTCCGAGCATCACGGCGGCCACCAGCGCCACCTCGATGATGACGATCGACAGCGTCAGGATCAGGGTGCCGTAGGGCTCGCCGAGACGGTCGGCCAGTTCCTCGGCCTCGTGCACCACGCCGAAGGCCGACCACAGGATGACGGAGAAGAGCCACACGAACAGCCCCGCCGCCACCAGCGGCGCGTCGAGCCCCCCGAGCCAGCCCCCACCGAACACCGCGAAGGCCGCCACCGTCGCCCACGCCACCGCCAACCGCACGACCATCATCGGCTTCACGGACCCTCCCTTCGCTTGCGCTGCCATAAGGGTAGTGCGGCAAGCGTGGGGGAAAAGGCGGATCAACCCCGATGGGCGAAGGTCCAGTACAGGTCGCGGGCCTGGCGGAACAGCGGGCCGGGCGCGAAGGTCCGGCCGTCGAGGGCGGTCACCGGCACCACCTTGGCGAAGTTGCCGACGGACAACACCTCGTCGGCTCCCATCAGGTCGTCGACCGTGAGGGTCTTTTCCACCACCGTGACCCCCGCCTCGCGCAGGAGCGCGATCACCCGCCCGCGGGTGATGCCGGCGAGGAACGTGCCGTTCGGCACCGGCGTGTAGACCACGCCGCCCTTGGCCATCAGCACGTTGGCGGTGGCGAATTCCGCGACATTGCCCAAAGCGTCGCGCATCAGGGCGTTGCCGAAGCCGCGCGAGGCGGCCTCGGCGATCGCCCGGGCGCTGTTGGGGTAGAGGCAGCCGGCCTTGGCGTCGAGGGGAGCGGCATCCGGCGTCGGGCGCCGGAACGGCGACAGGGTGGCGGTGAAGCCGGTCGGCGGCGGCATCGGCGCCTCGTAGAGGCACAGGCACCACTTGGTCGAGGCCGGATCGAACCGCACCGCGCCGCCTAGCCCCGCTTCGGCCCAGTACATCGGCCGGATGTAGAGCGCGGTGTCGGGCGCGAAGCGCCGGAGTCCGTCCCGGACCAGTTCGGCCCATCTGCCCTCCGCCACCACGGGTTCGAGGCCGAAGGCGGCGGCCGAGCGGTTGATCCGGGCAAGATGCAGGTCGAGGTCCGGGGTCACGCCCTCGAAGGCCCGGGCGCCGTCGAACACCGTCGAGGCGAGCCAGGCGGCATGGGTGCGCGGCCCCATCATCCGCACGTTGCCCGGGTGCCAGGCGCCCTCGAAATAGGTCCAGGTGTCGTTCGTCCCGCTCGTCCCGGCCATCCATCCGCTCCCGCTCGTCGTCCCCGCATGATGGCGCGGCCCGGCGCCGGCTGTCCACGCGACGCGGCCTTCGGGGGACGGGGAGGGGGCGTGTCCCCCATGCGGCCGCCTCGCCGCGTCGCGGCGCCGGCCTCGCCGGAATGCCGAGACGGGCGCAGCCCGGCGTCAGGCGACGTCGAAGTCGCCGGAGCGTTCGGCCAGCAATTCGAGGGTGCGGATCACCGCCATGCCGACGCGGTCGGCATCGAACATGCCGTCCTTGGTCGCCGGCTCGACGCCCACCGGGCCGATCTGCCCGTGGGGCGTGTCGATCACGACCTGGTACACGCCGCGCTGCGGACCGGAGCGGGCGCGGACCAGGGACACGGCGTGCGGGCCGACCTCGCCATATGTCTTGACGTATTGCACGGGACCGGCGGCGCGGGGCGCCTTCGTCTCGCCGGCCGTGGCCTTGGCTGCGCGCTGGAAATCCGGACGGATGACGTTGTCCATCTGCCTCTCCCGCTGAATGCCGTTCCGTGTGGCGTGGCGGCTTGTCGACCGGGTCGATCGTGCCGCCCAGCCCCGGCTGGGAGTCCGATCGGCCGCGCGCCCCGCCACGCTGCGTTTCCCCAACGATGTCCCGATCCTTGCCGAGCTTCACCGTGTGGTCCGGTATGGCATGGCCGGATTGCGGCCGCATTGCGCGGAATGTTGCGAGCGCCCGATGCGGCAGCGCCGCCCGGGGCGGGAGCCGGGGCGGCGAGACGGAACGGAGAGGGAGAGCGGAGCATGTCCGGGCCGTCGCCCGGACCCGTCATCAATCGTCGCGGTGGTGGCGGTGCTGGCCCGGATGGTGGCCGGCCCGCATCGGCCGGCTCAGCATCGCGGCGCGCTGCTTCTGCGCCGGGTCGAGGGTGGCGTAGAGCGGTTGCGAGGCGTCGGCAAGCTTGCGCAGGGCGTCCGACCGCGCCGCCAGAGCGTCGGCCCGGGCCCGGATCGCGTCCGGCGCAGCCTCCGTCACGGGATCGTGGTCGCGCCCGCGCCGGGCCTCGCGCTGGTCGCGCCGGACCTTGGCGAGGTTGCGCATCGCATCCTCGACCGGCGGCCACAGCTTCTCCTGGTCGGGGGTGAGCTTCAGGCCGGCATGCAGGGCCGCGACCCGTGCATCGGTGAAAGCCTGGATGTCCTCGGCGCTCAGGCGGTGGCGGCCCGGCATGTCGCCCGCATGGGCGAGCTGCATCGGCCGGGCCGCATCGGGCGCCTGCGCCAGGGCGGCGCCGAGCATCCCCGCGCTCAGGATCCCGGCCAGAGCCCCGATGGTGAGAGTGCGTTGCATGACACGGATCCTCGTGCGGCCACCCGTCGGGCCGTCGAGGAGGGAGACTAAGCGTGGCCGGATGGCCCGCATCTCGCCGGAGGATTACGGTTTCGTCACCCCGGGCCGGTCGGCGCCGGGGCTGCCGCCGCGCTCCGCGCGAGCACCGCCGCGCTGCCCGAAAGGCGACGCTGGAACCGCTTTTTTTCGTGATGGCGTGAGTGAAGATCCAGAACGCCGACCCCGCCACCGGAAAGGACCGGGAGAATCTCGGCGTCGCCAAGCTCGCCCGTGGCCAGGTTAGCGAGCACCCGGCGTTGCTGGCCGAGATCGAGAGTGATCGGAAGGACCGACGACGAGCGGCGCCCTCGGCCGCTAAGCAGGCTTGCGTTGGCGGGCCAACGCTTCGCCCGCTTAGGGTCTTGTTTTGTCGTAGATTTTTATCGCCGGACCGGTAACCACTTCGGCGAAATCTGCTTAGGGTCGGGGACGCCTCTCCTGTGCGCGCCGGTCATGGTACCGACGGCGTCCGATGCTGAATGACGGGAGCGCCAAGTCCCACCCGGCGTTCCCGTCCCTTCGTTCCTTATCCCTCGGCTCCACCGCCGATCATCCGCTGCATCTGGGAGAGCTGCGCGATGTGCAGCCGGATCAGCGGCAGGGCCCCGCGGGCGATGCGGCGCAGGGCCGGATCCTCGCCGCTCTGGGCGTAGCCGCCGTGGATCGTCATCGCCTCCCGGTGGCCCTGGAGCGAGGCGTCGAGGAAGGCCGCATCGTAGCGCGGACCACCCGTCATGCCGGAAAGCTGCGCCTGGATCTGCGCTTTCTGCTCGTCCGAGGTCATGCCCCCGGGAGCCCCCAGCACGGCCCCGACCGTGCCGGCCGCCGCGCCCGCCACGCCGCCCGCGACCGCCAGAGGCGCCGCGACCAGGCCGCCGACGAACCCGCCGGGGCCCGGCTGGCCCCCGCCGACCGGAACCGCGACGGTGCCGCCGGTCACCCGATCGATCATGTCGGCAAGGTTGACCTGCTCGGTCACCTCCGCCCGCGCGAACCGCTTGACCCGCGGGTTGCCGGTCTTGGCGAAGGCGTCGCGCGCGGTGGCCTCGAGGAAGAGGCCGCCCCTGGTGGCCATTGCCAGGTAGAGGGGCGTCGGCATGGCACCGGCCGGTGTCGGTTGCGCCACGGCGGTGCGGGTGACCGCGAGGGCCGCCGTGGCGGAAAGCAGGCTGACCAGGACGTCGCGACGGTGCATGGCTGTGGCTCCGGTGGAGGGCGCGCATCCCGGCGCTTGCCGCCCATGATGCTCCAGGGGAGTAATTTCCCTGCCCGGCCGGCGTTCCGCCGCGCGGCCTCCCGGCTCGTTGCCGCGGCACTATCGCGCAGGCCCGGCGCCCGCCTCAGGCTTGCCGGGGCCAGGGCTCCGGCTGCTGGGGCCGGGTCCAGCGCCGCCACGGGCGGCTCAGCAGGAGGAAGGCCAGCACCACGCCGGCGGCGTACCAGGCGTGCAGGCTCTCGTAGCCGCCCTCCGGCGTCCAGGCGAAGCCGCCCAGGAACACATAGGAGACGGCCGCCGCCAGGGTGCGGAAGGTGAGCAGCCAAGGATGCTGGAGCAGCGGGTCGTCGGTGACGATCGCGAGCCCGAGCCCGGTCAGGGCGAAGAGCAGGCCGCCCAGCGGCAAGCCGAGGAACAGCGAGAGCACGGCGCGCAGGAAGAGCCCCGGCCAGTCACGGCGGCGGCGGGCGGGCGCGGAGGCGTCGGTCACGGTCGTGTGCGGCATGCGGCTTTCGGCGCTGGCGGGCCGCGCGACGGCGCGGCCTCGACGGGACAAGCGTCCAGCGTGTAGCGCAAACCGTGTCGGTCGCTCCAGGGTGTCGCGCGGTCAGGCGGTCGGGTTCGGTGCGGTCCTGCCCCGCCGCGGCTGCCGGCGCGTGTCCCGGTCGAGCCTGACCGTCACGCCGATCCAGCGCACCCCGCCGACCGGCGTCAGGTCCTGGTCGGTGCTGGAGACCACCTCGGCGAGCAGGGACGCGGTGTCGGTGAAGCGCTTGCCCCCGACCGCATCGTCATCATCGACAACCGGCTCGGGCTGATCGGCGCCATTCCGTTCCATCTCCGCCAGGATGGGTCGGGGCCAGGGGAACTCGATGCCGGGCCGCTGGACGGCGGAGAGGCTGTCGTGATGGTCGCGGAGCGCGGCATTGAGCAGGGTCTGGAGGTTCGTCGCGATGACGTTGTGCTCCATCAGGCGCAGCGTCATCATGACCGGAACCCCTCGATCGATTCCCAGCGCTCGTCGTCCGGCCGCTCCGCCTGGAAGGCGCGGAATTCCGTCCCCGAATGCGGGATGCGTGCGCGACCGCCGCGAGAGGCATGGCTCCGCTCGGTCCTGACGACGGGCGCAGGACATCACGTCGTGCCCGCAAGGTCGTTCCCAGCGGCGGCGCCGCCGCCCCGCTCAGGTCTCCAGCTCGCTGTCCCAGTACAGGTAGTCGATCCAGGTGTGGTGGTACTGGCGGTGGTCGAATTCCGGCTGGCGGCGGTGCAGCTCGTGGCGGCTCGGCCGGCGCGGCTCGTTGAGGAGGGGCATCTCGGCCTCCTCGGGGGTGCGGTTGGCCTTGCGCAGGTTGCACGGGCTGCACGCGGCGACCACGTTCTCCCAGCTCGACAGGCCGCCGCGGGAGCGCGGCACCACGTGGTCGAAGGTCAGGCCGCCCGAGGGCAGGCGCAGACCACAATACTGGCACGAGAACGTGTCGCGCAGGTAGATGTTGTAGCGCGTGAAGGCGGGGCTGCGCGCCATGGCGACGTAGCTCTTGAGCGCCACCACGCTGGGCACCCGCAGCGAGCGGCTGGGGGAGCGGGCCTCGACGTCGTAGCTCGCCACCAGGGTGACACGGTCGAGGAACAGGGCCGTGAACGCATCCTTCCACGACCACAGCGACAGCGGGTTGTACGAGAGCGGCCGGTAATCCGCGTTGAGCACGAGGGTTTGAAGATCCAGCATCATCCTGCCCTGGCGACGGGCCGACCACCGCGAGGGGAGCCGGCGCCATGCCGGTCCTCGCGTCGCTCGCCGGGAGAGGAGATGGGGACCATCGCCTATCCTCCGAGCCGGTCGGGGAGAGTGGGGAGACACGGCGGATGCCCGCCACGGCCGCTCGGGGAGCGGACGCCGTGGGGCCTGGCCGGGATGCGATCCGGGCGCCGTCTGGGCTGCCGATGAGGGGCGATCACCGACATCCTCCCGCAGCAGAACGAAAAGGCCGTGTCCATTGAGGCTTAGTCTAATAGCAGCATGACAGGGTTGTGAAGGTTCCGCTCCGGGGCGTCTCGTCACGCCTCACGCGCCATCGCCGCCCACAGGCCGCCGCCGCCGCTGGGACGGCCCTCCGGCGGCCCGGGTGGGACCCGCGTCTTCCGCGGTTCCGGCCCGGCAGCCGCGTCGAGCGGGCGCCGCCCGACACCGATTTTCGCCCCATTGATCCGCGATGCCGCGCCCGGCGCGTGGCCTCCCGTCCGGTTTGCGCTGCCGGGTGGGTGACCTAGGTAGAGGGCTCGAACCGACCCCGTCGCGCGGACCGGCCGGCCCTCTCATCGGCCCTCTGGCCGGTCGTGGCGGGACGACCGGCCAGAGGGCCGATGAGAGGGCCGGCCGGTCCGGGCCGCCGGGAGGCGCGCCCGGCCTGCGGGTGAGAAGGAGTGTGCATGAGACAGCTTCGCCGATGGACGATCGCCCTGGCGGCGGTGCTGCTGAGCCCCGGGCTCGCGGCGGCGCAGGGACACGTGGCGAAGCCGGAGCGGGCCATCGTCGCGCAGGCGCCGGCCGGCAAGGCGGATGCGGTCAAGGGAGAGGCGAAGCCCGCCGCCCAGCCCGCCGCCACACCGGCCGAGGCGCCCAAGGACGCACCCAAGGACACATCCAAGGACGCCCCGAAGCCGCCGCCGCAGACCCCGATCTCCGAGCAGATCAAGCAGATCCGCGCCCAGCTCGACGCCGAGAAGGCCGACCTCGACCAGCGCGAGCAGGCCCTGACCCACCGCGAGCTGAACAAGGACGACCTCGCCCTCCTGCGCGAGGGCATCCCGCCGGTGGCCGATCGCCTGCGGCAGGTCGTCGAGCAACTCGGCCCCCGGCTCGACGCCGCCAAGGAGCGCCTGACCCAGCTCGGCCCGAAGCCGAAGGAACCCGAGGGCGCCGACGTGGCCCAGGAACGGGCCCAGCGCGAGGCCGGCGTCGCCGAAATCGACGACACCCTGCGGCTGGCCCGGTCGCTCCTGGTCCAGAGCGACCAGATCACCGACCAGATCAGCAACCGCCGCCGTGCCGCCTTCACCCGCGCCCTGTTCGAGCGCACCGACGGCCTGGTGAGTCCGAACCTGTGGCTGCGCGCCACCAGCGATTACGGCCGCGACCTACGGGCGCTGAAATCCTCCCTCGACGACTCGATCACCCAGGTCCAGCGCCGGGGCACGGCGCTCACCCTGTCCCTGCTCGCGCTGGCGATCGGCGTCTCGATGGCGCTCTATGTCGGGCGCCGGCACATCGCTCCGCGGGTCGGGCACCGTTCGTCCAAGACCGCGCAACCGACCCGCTACGCCAAGGTGCTGGCGGCCTGGCGGGTCTTTCTCGTCGGCGCGGTGCCGGCGGTGCTCGGCAGCTTCCTCGTCGGCTACACCCTCGACGTCACCGAGCTGTTGCCGGCGCGCCTGCTGCCGGCCGTCCACCGGATCGTCGCGTCGCTCGCCTTCGTGGCGGTGGTCGAGGCGATGGCCGATGCCCTGCTCTCACCCGACCGCCCGGCCTGGCGCCTCGTCGCGATGACCGACGCCACCGCGGAGCGGCTGAACCGTCTCATCGTCGCCATCGCGTCGGTGATCGCGGTCGGCCGCAGCATCGAGGGTCTGAACGAGGGCATCTCGCTCAGCCTGCCGATCACCATCGCGACCAAGGGGGTGTTCGCGGCCGTCGTCGCGGTGGTGATGGCCGAGGGCCTGCGCCGCTTCGCCGCCCGGGCCGAGGAGGCCGACGAGGCTTGCCTCGGTCCCTACATCGCCGCGGAATCCCATTCCGGAATCGGCGGTCCCCTGCGGATCCTCGGCTGGATCGTGGTGGCGGCGATCGGCGCCTCGGCCCTCGTCGGCTACATCGCCCTGTCGTCGTTCCTGATCGATCAGCTGATGTGGACCGCGATCGCCGCGGCGATGCTCTACCTGGCGATCGCGAGCGTCGACGCGGTCGTCAGCTCGGCCCTCCAGGAAGAGTCCCGCATCGCCACGGCGCTCCAGGCCAATACCGGGCTGCGCAAGCGCTCGCTCAACCAGATCGCGGTGCTGATCTCGGGCGCCGTCCGGGTGCTGCTGCTCACCGCCGCCGGGGTGCTGCTGCTCGCCTCGTGGGGCGTCGATTCGACCGACCTCTTCACCTGGGCGCAAGCGGCGTTCTTCGGCTTCACGGTCGGCGGGGTGACGATCTCGCTCTCCACCATCGCCATCGCCATCGGGCTGTTCACCCTCGGCCTCGTCGTCACCAAGACGATCCAGCGCTGGCTCGAGAACACCTACCTGCCGGCCACCGACCTCGACCCGGGGCTGCGCAACTCGATCTCGACGGTGAGCGGCTATGTCGGCTTCCTGCTCACCCTGGCGCTCGCCTTCTCGTATCTGGGCCTGAGCCTGGAAAAGCTCACCATCGTCGCCGGCGCCCTGTCGGTCGGTATCGGCTTCGGCCTGCAATCGATCGTCAACAACTTCGTCTCCGGCCTGCTGCTGCTCTGGGAGCGGCCGATCCGGGTCGGCGACCTCGTGGTGATCGGCGACAACGAGGGCTATGTCCGGCGCATCAGCGTGCGCTCGACCGAGATCCAGACCTTCGACCGCTCCTCGGTCATCGTGCCGAATTCGAATCTGATCTCCGGCGTGGTGAAGAACCGGGTGCGGGGCGATCGCACCGGCCGGGTCACCATCACGGTCAGCGTCCTGCGCAACCAGGATCCGGTCCGCGCCGCCGAGCTGATTGCCGGCTGTGCCAAGGCGCATCCGGACGTGCTGAAGGAGCCGCCGCCCCGGGTGGTGTTCCGCAAGATCGGCGATCCCTTCCTCGAATTCGAGCTGATCGCGATGATCGCCGATGTCGGCTCGCAGCTGAAGGTGCAGAGCGACCTCAACTTTGCGGTGTTCAAGATCTTGTCGGACGAGGGTCTCATCCCCACTCTCGGACCTGGTGCGAGCATCGTCACGGTCCAGGGGCTGGACGCGATGCAGGACGCCATGGGGCAGATCGCCCGCATGACGAATCCTGCCGCCTTCCGCCCCGAGACCCGAAGCGAGGCCCGCGTCGAGCCCGAGGCCGAGCGTCGCCGAACCCCCGAGACCGTGCCGTGACCCCCCCTCCCGCCGCGCCCGAGCCTATCGGCATCAAGCGCCCCGCCCTCCGGCGTGTCGCTCTCCTGGTCCTTCCGCTCGCCCTCGCCGCCTGCTCGGCGAGCGAGGCGACGCGGGGTTCGACCGGGGCGGCGGGACCGAGCCTGTACTGGCCGATGGCGGCGACGGGCGCGCAGATCGACGCCAGCGCGGCCCGCGACATGATCGCCACCTATCGCCGCAACAAGGGTCTGCCGCCGCTCGCCCTCGATCCCGGTCTCCAGCGCCTCGCCGAGACCGAAACCGCCGCCATGGCCGCCGCCGGCCGCCCGAGCCAGGCCGACATCGTCAAGACGGTGGCCGCCCGGATGGGCTTCCCGGAGCCAGCCGCCAACCTCTCGGCCGGCTACCACACGCTCGCGGAGGCGTTTTCGGGATGGCGCGACAGTCCGTCCCACAATGCCGTGATGCTCGACCCGACGGCGACCCGGATGGGCATCGCAACGGCCTATGCGCCGGGATCGAAGTACAAGGTGTATTGGGCGTTGCTGGTGGCGAAGTAGCGGCGCTGTCCGCACAGGCCAGCCTGGAGCAGGGCGCATCCGCCCGCGGTGGTTCCTGTCCGGGGGCGTGTTCCCTGCGCCCGAGGTTCCGGCGTGGGCGACCGGGAGCGATGCGGGCGTTTAAGGACCAGTTCAGTACATAAGCAGGCGGGTGGTTCTGCAACGAGGTGTGTCGCGGTATGCCATGTTCCCCAATGGAGGGACGACGTGTGGCCCCGCAGCCTGGTTACCGCGATACGGTCTGGGACGATTACGAGACCGAGGAGCCGAACCGCGACACCCGCCGTATGCACCCAGCCCTGCCCATCGGCATCGCGCTCTTCGTCGTCGTCGGCGCCATCCTGGCGATGTCGTGGCTTTAAGCTGCTTGCAACCCAGAGATTCGCCGGCATTCCGGCGAGCCTCTGACGCGATGAACCTCCGCTGAAATGTCACACCGGTCTCGAATCACGGACGGACCTTGTCGCGCGGCCGAGATCATGCGCCTCATCCGGCAGGAGTGCGACGTTGATCCGTCAGGCTCGGACAGCCGATGCTCCGGGACGGCACGCCGGGCGTGGCGGGTCGTCTCCCGGCCCGGCTCACGGGAAACCGCTGCCCCGCGGTGTCGGCGGCGCCTCGTTCAGCAGCGTCACCGTCACCCGGCGGTTCGCCGGCAGGTAGGGGTTGTCGGGAAACAGCGGCTCCGTATCCGCCTTGCCGGAGACCGCGGCGAAGCGGTCGGCGGGCAGGCCGCTGCCGGCCAGGATCTCCCGCACGGTGACCGCGCGGCCGGCGGACAGCTCCCAGGGCGGCGCGGCGGGGCGGCGCCCGGGACGGTCGGCGGCGGTGTAGCCGGTCACCGCGATGCGGTTCGGCAGCCGGCGCAAGGTCGGGACGATCCGCTCCAGCACCTGCCGGGTGCGGTCGTTCGGCCGGGTCGAGCCCTCCGGGAACATCGAGCGGTTGTCCTGGTCGACGAGCGAGATGTCGAGGCCCCGCGCCGTCACCTCGATCACGATGCTCTTCGACAGTTCCGCGATCTCCGGCAGGTCCTGCAACGCCTGCCGCAGCGAGGTCATGGCGAGGCCGAAGCCCTCCTTGTAGGCGTTGTGCTGGATCCCGTCGGCCAGGACCTCGTCCGGGGTCGGCGGCTCGACGCGGTCGGAGGACTTTTCCGGCGGGATGTCGCGGGTGTCGCGCAGCTTGGTGGAGGAGGGCAGGCCGTTCTTCTCGATGATGCCGTTGAAGCGTGATTCCCGGTTCGTGCCGAAGGCATCGCGCATCGAGCCCGCCACCGCCTGGAGCTTCTTCTGGTCCTGGGTCGAGTAGGCGGCGATCATGACGAAGAAGCTCATCAACAGCGCCATCAGGTCCGCGAAGGTCACGAACCAGCCGTGGCCGCCATGGGCCCCGCGCTTCTTTCTAGCCACCGCTCAGGTCTCCTCGAAGGGCGCGCGCTCGAAGCCGGCACTCGCTCGCGCCGCTGCCACGGCCCGGTCCTCACGGTGCCCCGGTCCGCCTCGGCGGCCGTCTCGTCACGATGGGTCAGGCTGCCTCGGCGGCGATTTCGTCATGGTGCGTCAGGCCGCCTCGGCGGCGATTTCGTCACGGTGCGTCAGGCCGCCTCGGCGGCCATTTCGTCACGGTGATTGTGGGGCAGGTAGGCGATCAGCATCTCGCGCACCAGCGAGGCGCTCTTTGAATCGCGGATCAGCAGCACCCCGTCGATGATGAGCGTGCGGGACACGTCCTCCTCCTCAAGCTTGACGTGCAGCTTGTCGGCGATCGGCAGGGTGATCATGTTGGCGATGAGCGCGCCGTAGAGCGTGGCGAGCAGGGCGGTCGCCATGGCGGGGCCGAGCTTCGAGGGGTCGGACATGTTGGCGAACATCGTCACCATGCCGAGAATCGTGCCGATCATGCCCCAGGCCGGGGCGCAGTCGCCGAAGGCGCGGTAGACCTTCGAGCCTTCGTCGAGATGCATCAGGAAGTTGTCGCGATCGCGTTCCATCGTGTCGCGGATGAACTCGCGGTCATAGCCGTCGGCGATGTAGCGCATGCCCTGGGCCAGGAACGGGTCCGAGATCTCGAGGTTCTCGATCGCCATCGGACCCTGGCGCTTCACCACGTCGGCGACCTTGGTGATCTCGTCGATCAGCTCGCGCGGGCGCACCGCCCGCATGTTGAAGGCGTAGCGCAGGCCCATCGGCACGCCGTGGACGATGACCGAGAACGGGAAGCGCAGCATGGTGGCGGCGGTGGCGCCGCCGAAGATCACGATCACCGCGTGCTTGTCGAAATAGGCGGCGAAGTTGCCGCCATCGATCATGATGAGCACGATCACGACCGCGATGCCGCCGACGAGGCCGGCGCCGGTTGCGATATCCATCTGAGCTCGGCCCCTTCATGCACCGTCGCGCGGCCCCGCGGCTGCGGGGCCGTCATCGGACGTCGCGTGTGTCCTATCCCGGAGATTACGGGCAACAGGCTCAACGAACGGTAAAAATGCCGCTCCGCAGGCGGGCATCGTCATGCGCCGTTCAGCGAGCCTCGGCCATACCGGTGAGCATGCGATCGAACGGCCGCCACAACAGGCCGCGCGCGGGGCAGGCGGCGGGCAAGCGCCCGGGCCGCGTCACAAGGCCATCTCATCGGGATTCACCGTCCATGCGGTTGATCAGGCTCTACGTTCGGGTCATGGGCCAGCTCGGGCCCGATCTGCGCCTCGGGGCGCTTCTGGCCGCCGCCAACGTCGCCCTGGCGGTGGCGGCCTTCGCCGAGCCGGTCTTGTTCGGCCGCATCATCGACCGCCTCACCCACATGCCCGCCGGGGGCGCGGGCACCTCGGGCCTGCTCGGCCTCGTCGCCCTCTGGGTGGCGTTCGGGCTGTTCTCGATCGGCGCCGGGGTGCTGATCGCCCTCCATGCCGACCGGCTCACCCATCGCAGCCGGTTGTCGGCGATGGCGAACTACTTCGAGCACGTCCTCGACCTGCCGCTCGCCTTCCACTCGGCCAACCATTCCGGCCGGGTGCTGAAGGCGATGCTGGAGGGCACGAGCGGCATGGCGGCGACCTGGCTCGGCTTCTTCCGCGATCATTGCGCCGCGCTCGTCTCCCTGGTCGTGCTCCTGCCGATGACGCTGTTTCTCAACTGGCAGCTCGGCTCGATCCTGGTCGCCCTGATGGTGGTGTTCACCGCGCTCACCACCTTCGTCCTGCGCCGCACCGAGACCCTGCAAGGCAAGGTCGAGGCGTATCATTCGGGCCTTGCGGCCCATGCCTCGGACGCGCTCGGCAACGTCGCGGTGATCCAGTCCTTCACCCGCGCCAAGGCCGAGAAGGAGGCGATGCACGGCATCATCCGCGACCTTCTCGCCGCCCAGATCCCGGTCCTGTCCTGGTGGGCGCTCGCCTCCATGGCCACCCGCGCCTCGGCGACCCTGACGATGACGGCGATCTTCGTCACCGGCATCGTGCTGCACGGCCACGGCCTCGCGACGGTCGGCGACGTGGTCTCGTTCATGAGCCTCGCCACGATGCTGGTCACCCGGCTCGACCAGGTCGTCGCCTTCGTCAACAGCCTGTTCCTGCAAGCGCCCAAGATGCAGGAATTCTTCGAGATCCTCGACACCATGCCGGCCGTCCACGACCGGCCCGGCGCTAGGTCAGTGGCGCGGCTGTCCGGCGACGTGTCGTTCGAGGACGTGCGCTTCTCCTATGACGGCCGCCGCCCGGCCCTCGACGGGGTGTCGTTCACGGCCCATGCCGGCGAGACGGTGGCGCTCGTCGGCACCACCGGCTCCGGCAAGTCGACGACGCTGGGGCTTCTGCACCGCGCCTTCGACCCGGATGCCGGCACGATCCGCATCGACGGCGAGGATCTTCGCGACATCGGCCTCTCCTCCTTGCGCCACAACATCGGCGTGGTGTTCCAGGAGCCGATGCTGTTCGCCCGCTCGATCCGCGAGAACCTCCAGGTTGGCCGGCCCGACGCCACCGATGCCGAGATGCTCGATGCGCTGGAGCGGGCCCAGGCGTCGGAATTCATGGCGCGCCAGCCCGACGGGCTCGACACGGTCATCGGCGAGCGCGGCCGGTCGCTGTCGGGCGGCGAGCGCCAGCGGCTCTCGATCGCCCGGGCGCTCCTGAAGAACCCGCCCGTCCTGATCCTCGACGAGGCGACGAGCGCGCTCGACGCCGCCACCGAGCGCAAGCTCCAGGGCGCCCTGGAGGCGGTGATGGAGGGGCGCACCACCTTCGTGATCGCCCATCGCCTGTCGACCATCCGCGACGCCGACCGCATCCTGGTCTTCCACGAGGGCCGGATCGTCGAGAGCGGCACCTTCGACGAGCTGGTCGCCCAGGACGGCCGCTTCGCCGACCTCGCCCGGGCCCAGTTCATGGCGGCCGAGCCGCAGACGGGCGAATACGCCCTGGCGGCGTGACGACAGGCGCTCCGAGGAGCAGGCGAGAGCCTGCCCCTTCTCGCATTGGTTGTTCGAAGGGGTGGGAATTCATTTCCTTCCGGCCGGACTGCTGGTGGGGCCGGCACCCTCCCTCGTCGTTCCGGTCTTCCGCCTCCGCGGTCCCGGAATGGCCAGGAGGCTGGCACGCTGTCGAGGGTGAGCGAGGACCGGGAGGGATGAACCCGTCCGGTGGCGCACTCGCCGGTCGTCCCGTGCATCTCTGCCGGTCGCTGGCCCGGGCGACGGCTGGCCTGCGGTCAAAACCCTGTTCGGCTTGACCGCGTGCAGGTCGGTTCTCGACACTGAGCGGACGGTGCCGTCTCGGCCACCTCAGCAGACTTGCGTTGGCAGGCCAATGCGTCGCCCGCTTAGGGTCTTGTTGCATCGCAGATTTTACCCGTCGACCCGGTGACCCCTCCGGCGAAATCTGCTTAGATGTCTCGTCCCTGGTCGATGTCGGGTGCGTCGGGTCGTGGAGCCCGGACCCGCTGCAAGAGACGGCCGTCGATGGCGGCGAGACCGCATCCGATGAAGACCATCCCGAGAGAGTGCCGCACATCAAGACGCTCGCCCAACACGAGCGCACCGAGCAGGATGGCCGAGATCGGGATCAGGAAGGTGACGAGAAGGAGGTTGGTTGCCCCTGCGGTCGCCAGGATGCGGAAGTAGAGCACATAGGCAAGCGCCGTCGACAAGGCTGCGATTCCCAGGACAGCACCCCACACCGACGCGCCCGGAACGGGCAAGGTCCAGGGCCGATCCACGACGAGGGCGACGGGCAGCAGCATGAGCGTGGACGCCGTCACCTGCCCTGCGGCCGTCGCGAGGGGCGGAACGCCCATGCGCCGGAAGCGCCGCCCGAAGATGCCGGCAAAGGCGTAGGACAAGGCCGCTCCGAGGACGGCGACTTGCGCCAAGAGGTCGGCACCGAGGCCAGCGAGCACGACAGGCCCGACCATCACGGCGACGCCAGCAAGACCGACGAGTACACCGACGAGACGATTGCCGGTCATCGTCTCGTCCGAGGTGAGCATGTGCGCAGCGACCACGGTGAAGAGCGGCGTGGTCGCGTTCAGGATGGCGGCGAGCCCGGAGACGATATGGGTCTGGCCCCACACGATGAGGCAGAAGGGCACCGCGTTGTTGAGCAGGCCCATGCCGAAGAAGGCGGCCCAGACCCGAGCCTCGCGCGGCATCCTGAGACCCAGCAGGGGGACGAGGGCGTTCAGAATCACCGCGGCAAGCCCGACGCGCAGGACGACGAGTGTGAATGGCGGCAGGGCGGAGAGCGCCACGCCTGTGAAGAAGAACGATCCACCCCAGAGGACGGAAAGGCTCAGGAGCATCGCCCATTCGGGCGCGGACATCGTGCGGTTGACGGCAGGTGGCATCACGGATCTCTCGCTGGCTCAACCCGTCCTACGCGGTCGCCAGGGTGACGTGCTTCCCGTTTCCTGCCCTCGAATGTCCGTCTCCTTTCCACCTCGACCGGTGCTCCACCCACGGCAGCCCCTCATGCGGTCACGCTGATCGGGTCTCGACCCTAAGTCCGTCGGTCGCGGCCGACGGACTTAGGGTCGAGA
>NZ_LABX01000249.1 GCF_001043915.1 Methylobacterium aquaticum
GTCGACGCGACCGTGGAGGCGAGCAAGGTCACCAGCGCCGGTGCGCTCAGCGTCGGCGCCACGGCGACCTCCGCCATCACGGCGACCATCTCGGCCGCGCCCCCGCCGCCGCCCGCCGCCGCCGCGGCCGGCGTCGGTGTCGCGATCGGTGCCGCAGGGGCGGAGAACCGGATCGGCGGCTGGTCGAGCGGCGTCGACAGCAACGGCCAGCGGGTCGATACCGCGACCGGCAACGCCATGGGCGTGCGGGCGGCGGTGATCGATTCGACGCTGGCGGTCGACGGCGCCGTGGGCGTCACCGCGACGTCGCAGCAGACGATCAGCGCGACCGTGGTCGCGGCTTCGGCGGCGATCCAGGGCGGCGGCGCGGCCGGCGTCTCGGCGACGGCGGCGGGCTCGGTCGCCGTCAATGCGATCGCGGTCGCGACGCATGCCGTCATCGAGGGCGACGGCACCGGCAGCCGCGCCGGCAGCGTCACGGTCTCGGCGCGGGACGCCTCGGCGATCGACGCGGTGACGGGGTCGGCCTCGCTGTCGGGGTCGGGCGGCGGCGCCGCGGGGGTGAGCGTGGCGGTGGGCTTCGCGCTGGCGCTCAACAGCGTCGCGAGCGACGTCCAGGCGACGATCGGCGGGGCGAATGACGGCCTGTCGGCGACGGCGGGCGGGATCGCGGTGGCGGCGACGAGCAGCGGCTCGATCCAGGCGGTCGCGGCGGCGGCGGCGATCACGATCGGCGGGGCCGGTGCGGCGGGCGTCGGCGTGTCGGGCGGCGGCGCCGGGGCGCGCAACGCCATCGACGCGAAGACCGATGCCGCCGTGACCGACAGCCGCCTGACGGCGACGGGTCCGGTGAGCCTCGCGGCGAATGCCGATACGGCGATCACGGCGAGCATCGACGCGGTCGCGGCGGCCGGCGGCGGCGGCGGCGCGGCGGGCGTCGGCCTGTCGATCGGCATCGCGGCGGCGAGCAACCAGATCGGCAACGGGAGCGAGGTCCAGGCGACCCTGTCCGGCTCGTCGCTCGACACGACCGGTGCGCTCAGCGTCAGCGCCCTGTCGCAGCAGGCGATCCGGGCCGTGCTGGTGGCCGCGTCGGCCTCGATCCAGGGCGGCGGCGCGGCGGCGGTCAGCGTCGCCGGCGCGGTGAGCGGCGTCGTCAATACCATCACGGTGCCGACCCGGGCGACCATCAGCGATGCCGCCGCCGGCGGCATCCAGGCGGCGAGCGTCGCCGTCTCGGCGGCAAACCGCGCCACCATCGCGGCGACGGCCGCGGCGGTCGGCGTGGCGGGTGGCGGGGCGGGTACCGCCAGCGTCGGCCTGACGGTCGCCGCGACGGTGGCGACCAACACCATCGCCAACGACACCGAGGCCGCGCTGCGCGGCCTCGACAGGGGGCTGACCACCATGGGGGGCGGCGTCGCGGTCTCGGCCACCGACGGCGCGACCATCACGGCCACCGCCGCGGCGGCGACCATCAGCCTCGGCGGCGCCGGCATCGCCAACGTCCAGGTGGCGGGTGGCGGCGCCTCGGCGACGAACGCCATCACCGGCAGCACCCGGGCCCTCGTCGAGACCGGCGGCACCGGCCGCAACCTCATCACCAGCGCGGGCGATGTCGGCGTGACGGCGACCAGCACCGCCGCCATCACGGCGACCGTGGTCTTCACCAGCGTGGCGGGCGGCGGCGCCGGCATCGCCAGCGTCCCGCTGGCGGTCGGCCTCGGCGGTGCGCAGAACCTGATCGGCGCCTGGTCGACCGACGATAACGGCCAGCGCCGCGCGCAGCCGGTCCAGACCGGGAGCGCCGCCGTGCAGGCGCGCATCGCCGATACCCGCCTCGACGCGCAAGGGGGCGTCGCCGTGGCGGCGACCTCCACCAGCACCATCCAGGCGACCGTCGCGGCGGCGGCCGCGGTGGTCACCGGCGCCCTCGTCGGCGTCGGGGTCGCCGGGGCGGGGTCCTATTCGGGCAACGCGATCGGGCTCTCCACCAGCGCGGCGATCGACGGCGCGACCACCCAGGTCACCGCCGGCGACGTCACCGTCACGGCGCGCGACACCGCGACGGAAACGGTCTCCGTCGGCACCGCGGCGATCGCGGCGGCGTTCGGCGCTGTCGGCGCCGCGCCGGCGATCGGCGTGGCGACCGCCCTCAACGTCATCACCAGCACCGTCACGGCGGCGATCACCCAGGCTACGGTGACCGCCCGCACCGGCGGCATCGCCGTCCAGGCGACATCGACGCCGACCATCAGCGCCGACGTGGCGGCGGCCTCCGCCGCCCTGTCGGGCGGCGCGGTCGGCGTCAGCGTGGCCGGCGGCGGCGCCGTCGCCACCAACCTGATCGGCGGCGCGACGCGGGCGACCGTGATCGATGCCACCCTCTCGGCCGCGACCGACATCACGGCCCATGCCGAGAACAATGCGGCGATCGCCGCCCGCACGGTCGCCCTCGCGGCCGGGGCGTCGGTCGGCCACCTGGCCGTCGGGGTCAGCCTCGGCATCAGCACCGCCTTCAACATCATCGGCTTCACGACCCAGAACCGCGAGATCCTCGACGGCAGCACGGCCCGGCAGGCGCTGGCGATCGAGGCGCTGGCGAGTGGCGCGACCCTGACCGCCGGCCGGCGGCTCGAGGTCAGCGCCCAGGCAAGCCAGACCATCACGGCGCTCACCGCCGCCGGCGCGGTCG
>NZ_LABX01000025.1 GCF_001043915.1 Methylobacterium aquaticum
GGGGTCATCGCAGAATGTGTCCCAAAACGTACGCTAAGGGCTGGGCCTTGGGAGGGGCGAGCATGGCTGGCTCGCTCGCTCGGCCAGCCGGAACGGGACGCCGGCGCCGATCGTCATGGGCTCAGGTGCGCTTCGCCTGACGCTCGAGCAGCGTCTTGGCATCGTCGCGTAGCTCACCCGTAGGGCTCACGAAGCGGTAGAGCGTCTGGCGGGTGATGCCGAGTTCTTCGCACAGGTCGCCGACCCTGGTCTCCGGCTGACCCATGGCGGCCTGGGCCAGGCGCAGCTTGGCCGGCGTCATCTTGTAGGGGCGGCCACCCCGCCGGCCCCGGGCGCGAGCGGCCTGCAGGCCGGCCTTGGTCCGCTCGACGATCAGCTCGCGCTCGAACTCCGCCAGTCCGGCGAAGATGGCGAACACCAGCCGGCCGTTGGCCGTGGTGGTGTCGATCGAGGCACCTTCGCCCGACAGCACCTTGAGGCCGACCCCGCGCCGGGTGAGATCCCCCACCAGGTTGACCAGGTGGCGCAGGTCGCGGCCGAGCCGGTCCAGCTTCCACACCGCGAGCGTATCGCCAGGCCGCAACGCCTTGAGGCAGGCCGCAAGCCCGGGACGGTCGTCGCGCCGCCCCGAAGCGGCATCCTCGTAGATGTGCTCCGGCTTCACGCCGGCCTTCGTCAGCGCGTCGCGCTGCAGGTCATGCACCTGGCTGCCGTCGGCCTTCGACACGCGCGCATAGCCGATCAGGGTCGTCACAAATACGCTCGTTTGCGTGACAGGCGGCTCGCCGCCGTCCAACCGAACGAGATCCTGTCACTCAACCCGTTCCCCCGTCTACGCTCCGCGAACGGTTCGTGCCCAGGTTTCGTGACGAGCATCGGAGCCGGCCACCGTCGCGATGCGCACCCTCCTCTCACCCGCACAGCGGTCGGCTCTCTTCGACCCGCCCGACGACCGACCGACGGTCGAGCGTCTCTACACCCTGGGGCCGGACGACCTCGCCGAGACGGCGCGGCGGCGGCGCGCCTCCAACCGGCTCGGCTTCGCCGTGCAGCTCTGCTACCTGCGCCACCCCGGACGCCCCCTGGAGCCCGGCGAGACGCCGTCGCCGGCGCTGCTGCAGGTCCTCGCCGGTCAACTCGGCTGCGAGCCCGGCACCTTCGCCGACTATGCCGGCCGGGAGACGACGCTTCGCGAGCACCGGGCCGAGATCGAGGCGCGGCTGGGACTGCGCGGCTTCGAGCGCGGCGACCGTTCCACCCTGCTGGCGGTCGCGATGGAGGCCGCCGCCTCGACCGACCGGGGCGAGGTGATCGTGGGGGCCATGACGCGGCTCCTGCGCGAGACGCGGATCGTGTTGCCGGCGGCCTCCACGCTGGAGCGCATCGCGCTCACGGCCCGGGCGCAAGCACGCCGCCAAGCCTTCGCCAGCCTGATCCGCGACCTCGGGCCGGACCAGGCCCAGCGGCTGGACGATCTCCTGTCCGCCGGATCCGTTCCGGGCCGCACGGCCCTGGCCTGGGTGCGGGAGTGGCCGGAGGCGCCCGGCGCCGCCAACCTGAAGGCGGTGTTGGAGCGGTTGGCGCATGTCCGCCGCATCGGCCTGGAGCCGGACCGGGGCCGACGCATCCACCGCGCCCGCTACGGCGTGATCGCACGCGAGGCCGCGATCATGAGCGCTCAGCACCTCTCCCGGCTCGAGCGCCGCCGCCGGCTGGCGACGCTCTGCGCCTTCGCGCTGGACATGGAGGTGCTCCTCACCGACGCAGCCGTGGCGATGGTCGAGAAGATGGTGAGATCGCTGTTCCGCCGCGCCGAGCGGACCCGCTCCGAACGGATGATGGACGACACCAGGCGCCTGAAGGAGACGGCGCGCCTTCATGCCCGGCTCGGCCGGGCCTTGCTGGACGTCCGCTGGGCCGAGGGCGACGTCCTGAGCCTCGTCGGCGAGCGCGTCGGCTGGGAGGCCCTGGAGAAGAGCGTCCGTGCAGCGGAGGACCTGACCCGCACGGGTGAGGACGGGCTGGCGGAGGTGGTGGACCGCTACACGGCCGTGCGCCGGTTCGTACCCGCCTTCCTGGCCAGCTTCGTCTTCCAGGCCGCTCGCCCGAACGATCCTCTTCTGAGCGCCGTGGCAGCCCTCCGGCGCTTCTATGCCGAAGGCCGGTCGACCCTGCCGAAGAGCGTGCCGACCTCGTTCCTGGCACCCCGCTGGCGCAAGGTGGTCTTCCCGGCCGCCGGCGGCTTCGACCGGCGCGCCTACGAGATCGCCACCCTGGTCCACCTGCGCGACCGTCTCGGCTCGGGCGGGGTTTGGGTCGAGGGCAGCCGCGCCTACCGGACGCTCGACGATTACCTTCTGCCACCTGCGGCCTTCGCGGCGATGCGGGCGGAGGGTACGCTGGGCCTGGCGGTCGAGGCCGACGTGAGCCGCTGGCTGGCCGGGCAGCGTGATCGCCTCGCCGGGCGCATGGGCGAGGTGGAGCGCGCGGCGGTGGCGGGCACCTTGCCCGACGTGGTGCTGGAAGGCGGCGAGTTGACCCTCTCGCCTCTGCGCCGGGCCGTGCCGGACGAAGCGGAGGCGTTGAAGGCCAGGCTCTACGGGCTCCTCCCGCGCGTGCGCATCACCGGGCTGCTGGCCGAGGTCGCCGGCTGGACCGGGTTCTGCGACCGCTTCGTGCACGTGAGGAGCGGCGAGCCGGCCGCCGATCCGGCGGCGCTCATGGGCGCCATCCTGGCCGACGCCACCAACCTCGGCCTCTCCCGCATGGCCGAGAGTTCCCGTGGGCTGACCCATGCCCGCCTGCTCTGGACCGCGCAGTGGCACGTGCGCGACGAAACCTATGCGGCGGCGCTCGCCGCCATCGTCGATCACCACCACGCCCATCCGCTCGCCGGGGTGTGGGGTCCCGGCGACACCTCCTCGTCGGACGGCCAGTTCTTCCGCGCCGGCGGCAGGGGCGAGGCACGCGCCGATCACAACGCCCGCTACGGCTCCGAGCCGGGGGTCCTGTTCTACACCCACGTCTCCGACCGCTTCGCGCCCTTCCACACCAAGGTGATCGCCGCCAATGCCGGCGAGGCGGCGCACGTCATCGACGGCCTGCTCGACCACGAGAGCGGCCTCGTCATCCGGGAGCATGCGACCGATACGGCCGGCGCCGTCGACCATGTGTTCGGGCTGTGCCACCTGCTCGGGTTCCGGTTCGCGCCGCGCATCCGGGATCTCGGCGAGCGACGGCTCTATGCCCTTTGCGACCTCGCCTCGTTCCCGACGCTTCGCCCGTTCGTGGCCGGGCCGATCCAGGTCAGGGCGATCGAGGAGCACTGGGACGAGGCCCTGCGCCTGGCCGCCTCGATCAAGGCAGGCACGGTCACGGCCTCCACCATGCTGAGGAAGCTGGCGGGTTACCCCCGCCAGAACCCGGTGGCGCGGGCGCTGCGCGAGATCGGCCGGGTCGAGCGCACCCTGTTCATGCTCGACTGGCTCGACGATCCGGAGTTGCGACGGCGCACGAGCGCCAACCTGAACAAGGGGGAGGCGCGCAACGCGCTCGCCCGGGCCGTCTTCTTCAACCGCCTGGGCGAGTTGCGCGACCGGACGTTCGAGAACCAGCGGCACCGCGCCTCTGGGCTGAACCTGGTCGCCTCGGCCATCATCTTGTGGAACACCGTCTATCTCGGCCGCGCCGTCGACCACCTCCGCCACCAGGGCGTCGAGGTTCCAGAACGGCTCCTCGCCCACGTCGCCCCGCTCGGCTGGGAGCACGTCAGCCTCACCGGCGACTATCTCTGGGGCGACATCGATACGCCGCGGGAGCGGTTCAGGCCCCTGCGCACCACGGGCTCAGCCGAGCGGCCTTAGCGTACGTTTTGGGGCACATTCTGCGATGACCCCA
>NZ_LABX01000250.1 GCF_001043915.1 Methylobacterium aquaticum
CGCGTCGACCGAGCCGAGGATGACGTTCGACGCACCCGCGCCGCCACCCGACACCCCGACGCCGGCGGCGCCGCCACCCGCCACCGTCAGGGCGGCCGCGGCGGCGGCCGCATCGATGCTGCCGGCCCGGCTCGCCGTGACGCTCACGTCGCCGGACCGGGCGGTGACGCCGGTATCGGCGTTGCGGATCGCCGCCTCGACCGTGCCCGACACGGTGTTGAGGGCGAGCGTGAAGCCGACCGCCACCGCCACGCCCGCGGCCCCGCCGCCGGCGCCGCCGAGGGAGGCCGATCCGGCGAGCGCGCGGATGCTCAACCGGTCCGAGGCGTCGAGCGCCACGCCGCCGGCTGCGATCCCGGTCGCCCCGTCCCCGTCGATGATGGCGCGGGTGACGGAGTTGATCGTGTTGGTGACGCCGACGCCGGCCGCCGCCGCCCCGACGCCGGCCGCGCCAGCGCCGCCGATCGACGCCGAGGCCGCAACGACCTGGGCCTTGATCGCCTGCTGCGACAGGGCGCTGACGCTGAGCGCACCGGTCGTGTCGAGCGACGAGCCGGACAGGGTCGCCTGGACCTCGCTGCCGATCTGGTTGGTCGCCGCCGCGACGCCGATCGCCACGCCGACACCGGCGGCACCGGCCCCGCCGATCGAGGCGGCCACCGCGTCGATGCTCGCCCCGATCGCCGTATCGGCATTCGCCGCGAGGCTCACCGGGCCTGTCGCCGTCAGGCCGCTATCGGTCACGGTGGCGTCGGTCTTCGCGTCGATGGCGTTGCGCGCCCCGGC
>NZ_LABX01000251.1 GCF_001043915.1 Methylobacterium aquaticum
AGGGCGGCAACTCGCCCGGCGGACCCGCTGGCGTCCAGGGCCGGCGAGGCGCCGGGCGAGTTGCCGCCCTTCCGGCGTGCAGGTGAGGAGGCGGTGGCGGCGGTCGCTCGTGCCCGTCCGCTGCGCGATGTAGCCCTGCTCGATCAATTCCTTCAGCACCCGGTTCAGGCTCTGCTTGGTGATTCGCAGGATATCCAGGAGTTCGGCGATGGTGAGACCGGGATGCCGGTCGACGAAGTGCAGCACCCGGTGATGGGCGCGGCCGAAGCCGTATTCGGCCAGGATGCGGTCGGGATCGGCGACGAAGTCCCGGTAGGCGAAGAACAGCAGCTCGATCAGGTCGTAATGCGGCGGCTCGTCGGCCGGTGACCCGGAGTCTTGTGCAGCCTGCGCGGGGGAGTAGCCTGCCGGCGGCAGGTCCTCGTTGGCGACGTCCGGGATGGGGGCCGGACGGGTCCGGGCGGCCTGGGTCACGGGTCGCACCTCTTCGCGAAACCGGGCCTTCGGGCCCTCGTCATTTATGTCAGTCTTGTTGACATATCTCAGCCCCATTGGTACCCGTCAACCCCGCCGGCGAAACGAACGAACGCCCCGCGCCCCGCTCGAGCACGAACGTTGCGCGAGAACCAGCCTGGCGGAAACGAACGCATACGAGGATCATCGTCATGTCCGTCATTCCCTTCGACCAGCGTGAAGGCCACATCTGGTTCGACGGCCGCATGGTGCCGTGGGCGGACGCGAAGATTCACGTACTCAGCCACGGCCTGCATTACGGCTCCAGCGTGTTCGAGGGCGAGCGCGCCTATGGCGGCCAGATCTTCAAGTGCACCGAGCATTCGCAGCGCCTGCGCCGCTCGGCCGAACTCCTCGACTTCGAGGTCCCGTATTCGGTGGCCGAGATCGATGCCGCCAAGCGGCTGGTGCTGAAGGAGAGCGGCCTTCAGGACGCCTATCTGCGCCCGGTCGCCTGGCGCGGCTCGGAGATGATGGGCGTGTCGGCGCAACACAACACCATCCATCTCGCCATCGCGGCGTGGGAATGGCCGAGCTACTTCGACCCGGCGACCAAGATGAAGGGGATCCGGCTCGACCTGGCGGAGTACCGCCGGCCCGATCCGCGCACCGCGCCGTCGGCCTCCAAGGCGGCGGGCCTCTACATGATCTGCACAATCTCCAAGCACCGGGCCGAGAACAAGGGCTATGCCGATGCCCTGATGCTCGACTGGGAGGACAACGTCGCCGAGTGCACCGGCGCCAACGTGTTCTTCATCCAGGACGGGGTGATCCACACGCCCGAGGCCGACCGCTTCCTCAACGGCATCACCCGCCAGACCGTGATCGAGCTGGCGCGGCGGCGCGGCTACGAGGTGGTCGAGCGGCGCATCCGCCCCGAGGAGATGGCGGGCTTCACCGAGTGCTTCATCACCGGCTCGGCCGCCGAGGTCACCCCGGTCTCGGAGATCGGCCAATACCGCTTCACCCCGGCCGCGATGACCAAGATCCTGATGGACGATTACAGCGCCGAGGTGCAGCCGCGGGCCAAGGCAGCCTGAACCCAAGGCAGCCTGAACCCAAGGCGGCCTGAATCCAAGGCGGCCTGGGTGAAGGCCGCCGTAACGACGATTGCCTGAACCGAAGGCCCCGGGTGGGAGACCGCCCGGGGCCTTCGCGCATGCGTTCCCCTTCGGGCGGGGAACGGGAGCCGGGGTTTGCGTGTTGTCTGGCCGGAACATTCAGGGAACATGGAGAGCCTCATGACCGCCAGGACCAAGACGGCCGAGACGCACGCATCCGAGAATCCGAAGCAGGATCCGAAGGACACCTCGAATCGCATCAAGGACCCGAAGGACTGGACCACCGGCTCCGAGCCGATGACCGGAGCGCAGGCTTCCTACCTCAAGACCCTGGCCGAGCAGGCCAAGGACGAGGACGCCTTCGATCCCGACCTCGACAAGGCCGAGGCGTCGCAGCGCATCGATGCCCTGCGCCACGAGACCGGCAAAGCCTGACGGCGGGCTCCGCCCCGCGGCGGCGCAAGCGGACCGGAACAGCGGGCCGGACCGTCGCCCCGCGGGGAAGATCGTACCGTCGAATGGGCCCGTCGAATTAACCCTCAGTCAGGGGATCTGCCGTAATGTCGTGAGCGACGGACCGGGAGAGCTCGACGTGCGTGGCAGATCGCGGGGGACGGAGGTGCTCCGGCGCTTCCGGCATGAGCAATCGGGCACGACGGCGATCGAGTACGCCCTGATTGCCGGGCTGATCTTCCTGGCCCTGACGGCGGCTTTGTCGGTCTATGGCGATGCGGCCGGCGGCCTGTACAGCAACCTGAGCAACCGGTTCGTCTCCGCCTTGCATTGAGGGCCGTATCCCGTCGGTCACTCCGCCGCCAGGCCGAGATTGTCGAGGCATTGCCGGATTTGCGCGGCCAGGATGTCGGCGAGCGGGTTGGGCTCGTCCGAGCGATGGCGCATCAGCCCGATGCGGCAGGCTGGCAGGGCCGCGAACCCCTCCTGCGGACCCAGTACCCTCATGCCCGGGCGCAATGCGCTCTCGGGCAACACCGAGACGGCGAGCCCCGCCAGCACCGCGGCGCCGACCGCGGTCGAGTTCCAACTGACGAACAGGATCCGGCTCTGGCGCCCGCCGCGCTCCAGCGCCTCGATGGCCGCCCGGCGCCAGTTGCAGGCCGGCCGCCCGAGGGCGAGGGGCACCGGC
Source organism: Methylobacterium aquaticum (assembly GCF_001043915.1). Lineage (GTDB taxonomy): Bacteria > Pseudomonadota > Alphaproteobacteria > Rhizobiales > Beijerinckiaceae > Methylobacterium > Methylobacterium aquaticum. Next base: position 2,719 of record NZ_LABX01000251.1, read on the forward strand.
TGCCCGGTATGGACGGCGTGGCGGCTCGACGTGACCCAGAGCAGGGCCTCGGTACGGATCGTCTCGACGGTCCGTCGCCCTTTCGCTTCGGTGACGATGGCGAGGTCGATGTCGCCGTCGGCGATCCGCTCGGCCAGCATGTCGGTGGGTTCGCAGATCACCGTGACCTCGGCCCTGGGATGGGTTCGGGCGAAGCGCCCGAGGATCTCCGGCAGGTAGCGGTCGACATAATCGTCCGGCAGGCCGAGGCGCACGCGGCCGGCGAGGTCGCCCTCGTCGAAGGTGGCCAGGCACTCCGTCTGGAGCCGCACGATGCGCCGGGCATAATCGAGCAGGCGCTCGCCGTCATCGGTCAGCCGCACGCCGCGGCCCGCCTTGGCGAAGATCTCGCGCCCGATCCGCTCCTCGAGCCGCTTCATCTGCATCGAGACCGCGGATTGCGTCTTGTGCACGAGATCCGCCGCCCGGGTGAACGAGCCGCACTCGGCGATCGCCACCAGGGTCCGGAGCTGGTCGATGTCGAGGGGATGCACCGGGCCACTCCATCGTCGATTCTCGCATCAATCCGCGTGATGTGACACATCTCAATCATTCGCTCAACGCATCGGCCAAGCGCCGCTATGACGAGCGCAGCGGACGAGCGATGGCCGGCGCGTGACGAGGTTCGCCGACAGCTCCCGCCGGAGACCACGATGACGATCAGTTTCGCCCCCCTCTTCGGTGTCCTCTCGCTGGCGCTCGGCTTCGGCCGCAAGGCCGCGCAGATCGTGGCCCGGATCGTCACCCTGTGGATTCACCGCCGCGCCGCCTACCGTCTCGCCCAACTGGACGACCGGGCGCTGAAAGACATCGGTCTCACCCGCAACGACGTGCTGGGCGTGCTCGACCTGCCGTTCGCGCAGGACCCGACCCTTCCCCTGGTGCATCGACGCCGCGCGCGGCGCCAGCCCCCGCCGCCGGCCGTGACCGTGCGCCTCGCCGCTCGGGACGGGCGCGTGGTGGAGGGGAGGGCGCGGGAGGTCTGACCACCTCGCGCTCTCCCTGATCGATCCGCCCTGCGCGATGGGGCGCAGGATCCTCTCTTCCGGCCGGGAGAGGGGATCCGGCCTGGCCGGCCTCCCGTCTAAGCGGACTTGCGTTGGCAGGCCAACGCTTCGTCCGCTGAGGGTCTTGTTGCATCGCAGATTTCACCCGCCGACCCGGTGACCGCTTCGGCGCAATCTGCTTAGGCCGTGGCCCAGGACACCGGCAATGCGTCGACGCGGCGGATCGCGGCCGAGCCGCGCACGGTCAGCGGTCGTTCGAGGCGCAGGTCGGGAAGCCGGCGGGTGAGCGCCCGCAGGCCCTCTTCCAGCTCGATGCGGGCGAGCGCCTCGCCGAGACAGCGATGCACGCCGCCGCCGAACACCGGGTGCCAGCGCGGATGGTCGGTCCGGCGGATGTCGAAGACGTCCGGGTCGGCGTAGAGGGCCGGATCGCGCATCGCCGACAGCGTCGAGATCGACAGCAGCGCCCCCGCCGGCAGCACGGCTCCGTCCAGGGGGATCTCGGCGAGCGCGAAGCGCGGGAACGACCCGACCGCCGGCTCGAACCGCAACGCCTCGGCCACCGCCCCCGGGATCAGCCCCTCGTCGCGGCACACCGCCTCCCAGTGCTCCCGGTGCGCGAGCAGCAGGCCGGTCTGGATCGCCAGCGCCGCGCGGGTGGTGTCGCTGCCGGCCAGGATCAGGGAGACGATCTGCATCCGCGTCTCCGCGGCCGATTCCGGATCGTCCTCGTCGATCGAGGGCAGCAGGGCGGAGATCAGGTCGTCCCGCGGGCTGCTGCGGCGCTCCGCCACGAGGTCCGCAACGTAAGCCGTGAGCCGGCGTGCCGCCTCGTCGCTCTCGGGGAAATCCTCCGGTGTCCAGGCCGAGGTGAGCGCGCGGGACACCGCGTAGACCCAGGCCGTGAAGTCCGGCACGTCGCGCTCGGGGAGCCCGAGGATCAGCGCGATCGCGCGGGCGGGGAGGGGGGCGGCATAGTCGTCGAGCAGGTCCATCCGGCCGTCGGCCACATGCCGGGCCACCAGCCCTTCCGCAAGGGCGCGGATGCGCGGGCGCAGGGCCGCCACGACTCCGAACGCGAAGGTGCGGGCGATCGGCGTGCGCCGGCGCCGGTGGACCTCGCCGTTGGACAGAAGCACCGTCTGGCGGAAGAAATCGAACAGCGGCCCGGAGGTGATGCCGCGCAGCCGCGCGAATTCGGTCTCCACCTGCCGCGTGCGCGGATCGGTGACGAGGGCCTGGACGTCCTTCGCGCGCAGCACCATCACGGCGCCGTCGTCGGTCCGGATGCAGGGCACGATGGCGCGGTACTGCGCGAGCACGGCGTGCGGATCGGCCTCCAGGACGGCGCGGGGAACGAGGACGAGGTCCGTCGGTGTTCGCTCCGCGGCGGCCGCGTGCGTGGATGTGGCCATCGTCGCCTCCTGCCTGCGATCCGGTCGGCATCATGAACCGGAACGGGGCGGATTGCAGCCTGCGCCTTCGCCCGACCGCCGCGCCGTCTTGAGGCCCCGTCTTGAGGCCCCGTCTTGGGGGCTTGAGAGTTGGGGGCCGAGAGATCGCCCGGATCGGGCCGTTCGGTGGGGTTCAGGCCATGTTGCCCCACGTGCCGCGGTCGTCCGTCTTGAGAAGCGGCGAAGCACTCCCGATGAGCGCGAGTTCGTTCGCCATCTTCAGCAAGATCGGGCCGACCTGAAGCATGCGGTCCTCCGTGAAGCGGGAGGACGGGCCGGCGACGATCAGGGCACCGACCGCAAGCTCTCCCTTCCGCCTGACCACCGCGGCCATCGAGTTCATGCCCGGAGCATACATGTCCTTGATCATGCTGAAGCCTCGCTTCCGGTGCTCCTGCAGCATTGCCAGGAGTGCCGTCACGGAGACCGGGGCGTTGGGGCCATAGCTCGCAGGATCGCCCAAGCCTTGATGGACCACGGCTTCGGTCGCCTGCTGATCGCTCAGCGTCGCGAGCCAGGCGTGACCTGCCGCACTGCAGGAGAGTCTCAGATCGATGCCCATGTCGGGATCGTAGAGCAGGCCGACTTTCGACCCCACCGCCTTCGCGACCAAGGTCAGCCTGTTCCCGTCGAGGATGGCGAGACGAACGAGTTCTTCGGTCTCGCGGGCAAGCCTGTTCATGACCGGCTGCGCGATATCGATGATGCCGGACTTGCTCAGGAAGCTCATGCCCATCGAAGAGAGCTTGGTGGTAAGCGCGTAGGTCCCGCGCTGCAGCGGCCGCACGTATCCGTACTTTCCCAGCTCGTTCAGCGTGCGGTGGCATCCGCTGCGGACCTGGTTGAGATCGGTCGCGATCGACACCAGCGACGCACCCTGCGGGCGAGCGGCCAGATATTCCAGGATGGCCAGCGCCTTCTCCATCGACCCGCTCATCCCGCGCTTCCCGTTATCTTTCAAAATTTGAAAGATAATCAAAAAACGTTGCGGTGTCGATTCGCGATGCTACGACGCGAAGACATAGATCGCGGGTAGCGACGGCGCTTCAGGGAGGACGACGACGATGAGGACAGGCGTCATTCGGCGCAGGGAGATGCTGACAGCGATCGCGGCCGTGCCCCTCGTCGCCGCACCCTTCGTCCGCCGCGCCGCCGCGGCCGAGTTCAGCCTCAAGATCGCGCATCCGCTGGCCGCGGCGCATCCAACGAACACCCGTCTCCTCGAGGCCGCCGACACGATCCGGAAGGACACGGACGGCCGGGTCGAGTTGCGGATCTTTCCGAACGGCCAGCTCGGAGGCGAGGCGGACACGTTCAGTCAGCTTCGGTCCGGGGCCGTCGAAGCCTACGTCATCGGCGGCCTCGTCGTGTCGACGGTGGTCCCCGCGGCGGCTCTGGACGGGACCGGGTTCGCCTTCGGCGACGCCTCGAAGGTCTGGCCGGCGATGGATGGCAGGCTCGGCGCCTACATCCGGGACGCATTCGCCAAGAGCAACCTGTATGCCGCACGCACGTCCTGGGACCTCGGCTTCAGGGAGATCACCACATCGGTGAAGCCGATCAGGACCGTCGCCGATCTGAGCGGTCTGAAGATCCGCGTGCCCAGCGCCGCCGCCTATACGAGCCTGTTTCGGGCGCTGGATGCCGCCCCGACCAGCGTGCAGTTCACGGACGTCTATCCCGCCTTGCAGACTCGCATCGTCGATGCGCAGGAAAATCCGCTCAGCCTGATCGTGACGTCAAGGTTTCACGAAGTTCAGAAGTTCTGCTCATTGAGCAACCATATCTGGCAAGGAAACTGGATCCTGTTCAACGGCCGCGTCTGGAAGAGTCTTCCAGAGAAGATCCAGGAAATTGTCGAAGCTCGGTTGAGTCAGGCGGGGCTTGCACAGCGCGCCGATCTCGCCAACCTCGAACAGAGCTACCGCGACACGATGGTCAAGAGCGGGATCGCGTTCAACGACGTCGATGCCGACTCGTTTCGCGCGAAGTTGAGGTCTGCCGGGTACTACACCGAGATACGACGCAAATTCGGCGATCAGGCGTTTCAAATCCTCGAGGAGGCCGCCGGGGCGTCCTTTGGCTGAGACGTGATCTCGTCGAGCGAATGGTTCCGTCTCGCGCGCGGCCTGCCTGGCGTGAGGCGGGCCGCGCGGCGGGTTCATGCGAAGACGCCGTCCGACAGGACGTGACGCCAGAGAAGCTTCACGATCGCGTTGCCATCGCGAAGCTTCTCTGGCTGTTTGATTTTGCCGCATTTTCTACGACGAACCGGTATCCGCTTCGTCGGAAA
>NZ_LABX01000252.1 GCF_001043915.1 Methylobacterium aquaticum
GACCCCGCCGACGCGCCCGCCCGAGATGAAGGTCGCCAACGCCGAGGAGATTCCGCCGCCGTCCCTGCGGCCGGCCCTCTCCGCATCGGCCTTGGTGGTGTCGGGGCGGGGCGGCGGCATCGGGGCGGACTCGGGCTGCTCGAGGGCCGGCCGCAGGGACGGCGGCGGAATCTCCTCGGCGTTGGCGACCTTCATCTCGGGCGGGCGCGTCGGCGGGGTCGGCACGTTGGCCTTGGCCTCGCCGGGGTCGTTCTCCTGCGGCTTGTCGGCAACCCGGTCGGCGCGCGGGCTTTTGGCCGGGGCCTCGCCGTCGCGCTGACCTCTGGTCAATTCCGAAAACTGGTTCTCGGTGATGACCTCGACCGGCACGCCCTCCTCGGCCTGCGGCAGCGCGTGCGAGGCGGCGGCGAACAACGCCAGCCCGATCAGCACCACATGCGCGCCGGCCGACACCCAGACGCCGGGCTCGGACCTGTCGAAGGGAAACACCACGGCGAACCCCGCCCTCCTAACGCTGGTCGGGCTCGGTCACGAGGGCGACCTTCTTGAAGCCGCCGCTCGTCACGATCGCCATCACCTGGGCGACGCGGCCATAATCGACCCGCTTGTCGCCGCGCACGAACACCCGCTCCTCGAACCCGTCCTTGGCGGTGGCCGAGAGCCTGGCGACGATCGTGTCGTCGGTCAGCTCGTCCTCGCCGAGAAAGACCTGACCGGTCTGCCGGATCGAGAGGGTGACCGGCTTCGAATCCTGGTTGAGCGGCGCGGCTTTGGTCTGCGGCAGGTCGAGGGGAACGCCGACCGTCATCATCGGCGCGGCGACCATGAAGATGATCAGCAGCACCAGCACGACGTCGATGAACGGCGTCATGTTGATCTCGTTGATCGCGCCGCCCCGCCGGCCGCGCCGACGGCGCCCGCCGCCCTGTGCCGCTCCGGAGGCCATGCCCATCTGGCTCAATCCTTCTTCACGAGGCCCGGGATCAGGCCGCCAGCGCCATGCGCTCGTCGATCTGGCGCGACAGGATGGCCGAGAACTCGTCGGCGAAGCCCTCCAGACGCCCTTGCGCCTTGGCCACGGAGGCCTGGAGCTTGTTGTAGGCGAGCACCGCGGGAATCGCCGCGAACAGGCCGATCGCGGTGGCGAACAGCGCCTCGGCGATGCCGGGCGCCACGACCGCGAGCGAGGTGTTCTTCGAGGCGGCGATCGACGTGAAGGCCGTCATGATGCCGAACACCGTGCCGAACAGGCCGATATAGGGGCCGGCCGAGCCGATCGAGGCCAGGAACAGCAGGCGCGAATCCAGCCGCTCGACCTCGCGCTGGATCGTGACGTCGAGCACCTTGTCGATGCGCTGGCCGAGGCTGCGGATCGAGCGGCCCGAACCCTCGTAGGAGCGACGCCATTCGCGCATCGCGGCGACGAACAGGGCGGCGAGCCCGGTCGCCGGCTTGTCGTTGTAGGCGCGGTAGAGTTCCTCCAGCGGCCGGCCGGACCAGAACTCCTCCTCGAACGCATCCATCTCCGCCTTGGTGCGGCGGAAGAGCAGCGTCTTGTCGATGATGATCGACCAGCACCAGATCGACGAGCCGAGCAGGCCGAGCATCACCGCCTTGACCACGAAATGGGCCTGCCAGAACAGGCCGAACATCGTGATCTCGGCCACGGGCATCGCCTGGGCGGCATCGGCGGGATTCATGCGGCTTTCCTCGCGTCCCGGGCCGCTCGACGGCCCTCGGGCACTCCAACCGGGATCGGGGCTTTTCGTATGATGGTTCGATCGCGCCCGAATCTGTCGAAAGTATGGGCCGCCGCTCCGCGAAGAGCGTTTGCCCGCCGCAAGTTAAGCCCCCGGCAGGGTTAAGGATTGGTGTGCGGAATCGCTCAACGGCGGGTCAGCGTGCGGCGCAGGGCCTCGGGCAGGCGCACCGCCCGTCCGTCGCGCACGCAGGCCACCACCACCTCGGCGCGCACCAGAACCTCGTCGCCGCGGCGGACCTCCTGGTCGAGATGCATCGAGGCGCCGCGCAACTCTCGGGTCGCGGTCAGCACCGTCAGGGCATCGTCCATGCGGGCGGGCTTGAGGTAGTCGAGGCTCATCCGCCGCACCACGAAGACGAGGCCGTCCGCCTCCCGGTGCAGGTCGGACTGGTCGCCGGCGAGCCCGCGCAGCAGCTCGGTCCGGCCGCGCTCCATGAAGCGCAGGTAGCTCGCATGGTAGACGAAGCCGGAGAAATCCGTGTCCTCGTAGTAGACGCGCAGGGGCAGGGCGTGGGCGTCCGGGGGCATGGTCTCGGTCACGCGGAGTTCGTCCTCGGTCTCATCCATTCGCGCCTTGAACCGTCTCGGCCGAGATGAGGTGTCGACGGAGCGCGCATTTCCCCTTTTCCGGGTAGGTTATCGCATTCACACAACTCGACCTGATCGTTCTTCCCCATTTGAAAGGAGCGCACCTCCCTTCACCATTGCGGGGAGGGGAAAGCGCGAGCGTTGAGAAGGATCGGTCTTCAGAGGCGAAGTGTGAATCTGCAAGCCCGTGCGGAAGAGGGGATCCGGCGCTTTTACGTGAAATGAGGCCGGTGGAAAAATCGATCACGCTGCCGCCTCCGCCCCCAGCTCCACCACCACGATCTCCGGCGGCACCCCGAGGCGGATCGGCGCGATGCTGAGGCCCAAGCCCCCCGAGATCACGAGGTCGCTCGCCTCGCGGACATGGCCGTAGACGTAGCGTCCGGGATAGCGCGAGGGGACCACCGGCGACCAGCCGAACAGCCGCACCTGACCGCCATGGGTGTGGCCCGACAGGGTCAGCGCGACCCGGGCGGGCACCTGGGCGAAGATATCGGGCTCGTGAGCCAGCAGGATCATCGGGGCGCCGTCCGGTACCGCCGCCAGGGTCTTGGGCAGGTCGTGCAGGCCCGGTCGCCTGTGACCGTAGCGGCGCCAGCCCGGCGTCAGGGCGATCTGGTCCTCGAGCCCGGCAAGCCACACCGGGCCGGCCCGGGTGGCGAGGGGCACGGCCTCGTTCGACAGGACCCGGATGCCGTTCTGCGTCAGCGCGGTACCGGCGATGGTCGGCCCCTTGCCGCGACGCTGAGCCTCGGCATCCGTCCACCAATCGTGGTTGCCGAGCACCGCGTAGACGCCGAGCGGCGCCGTGAGCGTGCTCAGGATCGGCGCCCATTCGGTGGCGGGCACAACCCGCGTGACGTAACGCTGCCCCTCGACGAAATCGCCCACCAGCACGACGAGATCGGCCTGCAACGCATTGGTCGCCGCAACGATGCCGGCGATCCGCGCCGCGCTCATCCACGGCTCGCAGGCATGGATGTCGGTCAGCACCGCGATGCGAAGGCGCAACCCCGCCGGCCAGGGCGCGGCGGGGTTGGGCTTGATGGCGTAGGAGGTCACCACCTGCCGGAACGGCTCGATCCCGGTCGCATAGGCGCCGGTGCCGACGCCTGACAGCGCGAGGGCGCCCGCCCCCTGGAGCACGCGGCGGCGGGTGAACAGGCGATACCCCTGCCCCGCCTCACGCATCCTCGTCCCCGCCGGCGAACAGGCCGAACTGCACGGTGGACTCGCGGTTCGGCTCCGGCAGGCCGAGATGGCGGAAGGCATGCGCGGTGAGCACCCGGCCGCGCGGTGTGCGCTGCACGAAGCCCTTCTGGATCAGATAGGGCTCGATGATCTCCTCGATCGCGTCGCGCGGCTCGGAGAGCGCCGCCGCGATGGTCTCGACCCCGACCGGGCCGCCATTGAACGACTGGGCGATGAGGGTCAGGTATTTCCGGTCCATCGTGTCGAGGCCGGCGGGATCGACGTCGAGGAGCCGCAACGCCCGGTCGGCGATGGCCCGGGTGATGGTGGGGGCATCCTCCACGATGGCGAAGTCGCGCACCCGGCGCAGGAGCCGCCCGGCGATGCGCGGCGTGCCGCGGGCGCGTTTGGCGATCTCGTTGGCGCCGTCCGGCGCCATGCCGATGCCGAGCACCCGGGCGCCGCGGCTGACGATCAATTCGAGTTCGTCGATATCGTAGAATTCGAGCCGGACCGGGATGCCGAAGCGGTCGCGCAACGGCGTGGTCAGCAGCCCCGCCCGGGTGGTGGCGGCCACCAGCGTGAATTTCGGCAGTTCGATCTTCACCGAGCGGGCGGCTGGCCCCTCGCCGATGATCAGGTCGAGCTGGTAATCCTCCATCGCCGGATAGAGGATCTCCTCCACCGCCGGGTTGAGGCGATGGATCTCGTCGATGAACAGGACGTCGCGCTCGTCGAGGTTGGTGAGCTGCGCGGCGAGATCCCCGGCCTTGGCGATCACCGGGCCGGAGGTCGAGCGGAAGTTCACCCCGAGTTCGCGGGCGACGATCTGGGCGAGCGTGGTCTTGCCGAGGCCGGGCGGCCCGACGAACAGCACGTGGTCGAGGGCCTGGCCGGTCTTCTTTGCCGCGTCGATGAAGACCTGGAGGTTGGCGCGCGCCGCCTTCTGGCCGGTGAAGTCGGCGAGGCTGAGCGGCCGGATCGAGGCTTCGGCATCGTCCATGCGGCGCTCGGGGGTGAGGAGGGCTTTGCTGGGCTTGCTCACGCGGGACCTGACGGGGTGCATCAACGGCGGCGCGAGGCCGGCGGCATCCGCACGCGCGGCAACCCGCCCGGCGGATGTAATCGCCGGCCTCTGTCGCACAACGCGACCGATCGCGCTACGCTGCGGCGCATCCCACCCGGAGAGCCTGCTGCGTGACGAGCCCCGAGACCGCGACGCTTGACCGGGCGCCGCCCCGGCCCGTCACCCTGGCGCAGGCCCTGCCGGTCTGGCTGCGGATCGCCGCCCTGTCCTTCGGCGGGCCGGCCGGGCAGATCGCGGTGATGCACCGGGTGCTGGTCGAGGAGAAGCGCTGGATCTCCGAGAACCGCTTCCTGCATGCCCTCAATTTCTGCACCCTGCTGCCCGGCCCGGAGGCGCAGCAGCTCGCCACTTACGTCGGCTGGCTGATGCACGGGCCCCGGGGCGGGCTGCTGGCCGGCGGGCTGTTCGTGCTGCCCGGGCTCCTCGCCATCATGGCCCTGAGCTGGATCTACGTCCTGTACGGGCAGGCCGGACCGGTCGCCGGGCTGTTCTTCGGCCTCAAGGCCGCGGTGCTCGCGATCGTCCTCGAAGCGGTGCAGCGCATCGGCCGGCGCGCCTTGCGCGGCCCGGTGATGACCGGGCTCGCCGCTGCCGCTTTCGTGGGCATTTTTGTCTTCGACGTGCCGTTCCCGCTCGTCGTCGTGGTGGCGGGCCTCGTCGGCTTCCTTGGCGGCCGGGCCGGGCATCCGGCCTTCCGTCCCGGCGGCGGGCACGCGACGGCGGCAACGGGCGCCGCCTACCTGTTCGGCGACGACGCGCTGCCGCGCGAGCGCGCGACCTGGCGCGACACACGGACGACCCTCGCCATCTGGGCGGCGATCTGGCTCGTCCCGGTCGCCGCTCTGGTCCTGGCGCTCGGGCCCGATGACGTCTTTTCGCGCATCGCGGTGTTCTTCTCCACGATGGCGCTGGTGACCTTCGGCGGCGCTTACGCGGCGCTCGCCTACGTGGCGCAGGCGGCGGTGGAGCAGTACGGCTGGATGCAGCCCGGCGAGATGCTCGACGGGCTCGGCATGGCCGAGACCACGCCCGGCCCGCTCATCATGGTGACGCAGTTCGTCGGCTTCCTCGCCGCGTCCCGGGCCCCCGGGCCGCTGCCCGCCCTGGTGGCCGGGACCTTGGGGGGGCTTCTCACCACCTGGGTCACCTTCGCGCCCTGCTTCCTGTGGATCTTCGTCGGCGCCCCGTATGTCGAGCGCCTGCGCGGCCACGCGGCGCTGGCCGGCGCGCTCTCGGCGATCACCGCGGCGGTGGTGGGGGTGATCCTCAACCTGGCGGTCTGGTTCGCCCTCCACACGCTGTTCCGGACCGTGCGCCCGGTGACTTTCGGGCCGCTCCGGCTCGACCTGCCGGTGCTCGCGAGCGTCGATCCCTACGCGCTGGCCCTGGCGCTCGCCGCGGTCGTGGCGGTGTTCCGCTTCCGGGTCGGGATGCTCCCGGTGCTGGGGGCATGCGCGGCGGCGGGCGTGGGGTTGCGGCTGGCGGGGCTGATCTGAAACCGTGCCCCCCAGGACCCGACCGCATGCTCTCGTCCTTCATCCCGCCGACCACCTCGTCCTGAGCTGACCGGCGATCGAGGATCGCCCGCACCTCGGGATCAGGCTGGAGACGGGATGAAGTGAGCCTTCCGCATCGCTAGAGCACTTCACGATTGCATTGCAATCGCGAAGCTTCTCTAGCTGTTTGATCTTGCCGCATTTTCTACGACGAACCGGTATCCACTTCGTCGGACAATGCTCTATGATGCGCCGGCAACAACGATGTCAGAACTCCATGTCGAGTTCCTCGATCTCCTCCGGCTCCTGCTCCGCCGCGGCGATCCACTCCCGCATCAGGTCCCAGTCCATGATCCGGTCGCGGTAGGCGGCGCAATCGGGCGGCAGGGCGACGCCGTAGGTGACGAAGCGGGTGCAGACCGGGGCGTACATGGCATCCGCGACCACCGGCCGCTCGCCGAACAGGAACGGCCCCCCATGGGCCTTGAGCGCCTCCTGCCAGATCTCGACCACCCGGGCGATGTCGCCCTGGGCGCCGCCCCAGAGCTTGAAGTCGGTGTAGCGGGCGCGCAGGTTCATCGGCAGGGCCGAGCGCAGATTGATGAAGCCGCCATGCATCTCGCCCGAGATCGAGCGCGACCAGGAGCGGGCAGCGAGATCCTCGGGCAGGAGCCCGGCCTGAGGCCGCACCTCGGTGAGGTACTGGGCGATGGCGAGCACGTCCCAGACCCGCACCGCGCCGTGGGTGAGACGCGGCACCAGGAACGAGGGCGTGAGGTGCAAGAGCTCGGCCCGGCTCGCCGGATCGCCGGACAGGACCTCCACGTCGAGGTCGAGCCCCGCCATGCGGCAGAGCAGCCAGCCTCGCAGCGACCAGGACGAATAGTTGCGGCTTGAGATCGTCAGCGTCGCCTCGGCCATGCCGTATCCTCCCCGGGCCGGTTTCGCGCGGCCCGTCTGCCCCTGGATTCCCGGCCCGGCGATCCAAGACTCGTGCCGGTCGCCTGGGGCGATCGGACCGCGCGGTGGCGGCGGTCTGCGCCGCCGCAATCTTCGCGCAAGTGACACGGACCTAGACTGCCCCTGAAGACGGACGTGAGAGGACTGACTTGGCACGAGGGTCGCATCCCGCGAGCGCTGGGGATGGCCGCCATGCTCCGCCGAAAGTCCGGTCGCGGGAGGAGGAAGCCATGCCCTACGCTTGCCGGCGGGCCGCATCCCGCGCGTGTCCGTGAGGGAGAGCCCGGGCCGATGCTCTATGATGCCTTCGAGGTCCAGTCGGATTTGGCCAGCGCTACCCGCGCCTGGGGGCGGGTGCTGCACGGGGGCACGTCGCCCTGGACACGGGCCGGCTACGGCGCGCCGGCGACCTGGGTCGCGGCCGCCGCCCGGATGATGATGCGGGCCGGCCTCACCCACACGCGGCCCTCCTACGGGATCGACGCCGTGCGGATCGGCAACCGCGAGGTGCCGGTGACCGAGGAGCCGGTGCTCTCGACGCCCTTCGGCACCCTGCTGCGTTTCCGCAAGGACATGGTCAGCGAGCAGCCGCGGGTGCTGGTGGTGGCGCCCCTGTCGGGCCATTTCGGCACGCTGCTCCGCGGAACCGTGCGGACCCTGCTCGCCGACCACGACGTCTACATCACCGACTGGCACAATGCCCGAGACGTGCCCCTGAGCGCCGGCCGCTTCGGCTTCGACGATTACGTCGCCCATCTGGTGCAGTTCCTGGAGGCGATCGGCGAGGGCGCCCACCTCGTGGCGGTGTGCCAGCCCTGCGTGCAGGCCCTCGCCGCCGCCGCCGTGATGGCCGAGAGCCGCAACGCGGCGCATCCGGCGAGCATGACCCTGATGGCCGGCCCGGTCGACACCCGGATCAACCCGACCAAGGTCAACGAACTCGCCACCTCGCGGCCGATCGCGTGGTTCGAGCGCAACCTGATCGCCACCGTGCCGCGCCGCCATGCCGGGGCCGGGCGGCGGGTCTATCCGGGCTTCATGCAGGTGGGGGCCTTCATGTCGATGAACGCCGCGCGCCACATGCACGGCCATCTCGACCTCTACTGGCACCTCGCCGAGGGCGAGACCGCCAAGGAATCCCAGGCGAAGGCGGCGCAGATCGAGACCTTCTACGACGAGTATTTCGCCGTGCTCGACCTCGCGGCGGAATTCTACCTCGAGACGGTCAAGACCGTGTTCCAGGACGCGACCCTGGCGCAGAACAAGCTGACCTTCCGCGGCAGCCCGATCGACATGCGGGCGATCCGCAAGACTGCCCTGATGACGGTGGAGGGCGAGCGCGACGACATCTGCTCCGTCGGCCAGACGATGGCGGCACACGACCTCTGCGGCGGCCTGAAGCCGTTCCGCAAGCGCCACCACCTCCAGGCCGGCGTCGGCCATTACGGGGTGTTCTCGGGCCGCAAATGGGAGAGCCAGACCTACCCGCTGGTGCGCAACTTCATCCAGGCCAATGCGTGATCCCGCATCACCGTCGCGTGTCTGCGACGGTGCCCCGCGCGACGCCTGATCCGCCACCCTGGCCGCTCAAATTTCGCTCAGGCGGCCACTCCCCGGTTGGAAGTTGTAGCGGAGTGGTGTAAGGCCCCGATCAGGCGCATACCGTGCGCCGACAGCTTGCGCCGGGCTCCGGTGCGACCGCGATGCGACCTAAGCCCCTCCCGGTCCTTCAGGGGCCGGGCCGTGGGGCGCATTGCGGTTGGTCGGGCAGGCAGCCATCCGGGCGCGTTCCGCGCAAGGTCGGCCACGATGTTACGATTTAGACAAAAGGACATACACCCTTGCAGGTACTCGTTCGGGACAACAACGTCGATCAGGCTCTCCGCGTCCTCAAGAAGAAGATGCAGCGTGAGGGCATCTTCCGCGAGATGAAGCAGCGCAAGGCTTACGAGAAGCCGTCGGTGCGCAAGGCCCGCGAGAAGGCGGAGGCCGTGCGCCGCGCCCGCAAGCAGGCCCGCAAGACTGCCATCCGCGAGGGTCTGATCGCTGCGCCGAAGCCGAAGCCTCGCGTCGGCGCTCCCCGCCGTTCGGCTCCGGCCGCCGCTGCCCCGGCCGCCGCTCCGGCCATCTCCGCCTAAGGAACCGGCCGCGCCCCGCCCCTCGGGCGGGGCCCAGACCCGACGTGAGCCCGACGCCGCGAGGCGTGCGGGCTCTTGTCGTCGGTCAGGCCGCCGCGCTCGCGGCCCGCTCGGCCTCGACCAGGACGTCGAAGGGCCGCCAGGGCTTCGGCATGTAGACGGCATGATCCGGCACGGCCTGCGCCGCCCCGGGTCGCGAGGTCACGACGAGCCGCACGTCCGGCCAGTCGCGCTCCACCGTGCGGGCGAGCGTCGCCCCGTCCATCTCGCCGGAGAGCTGCATCTCCGTGAACAGCAGCGCAACCTCGGAGCCGTGCTCGCGCATCACCGCCAGCGCACCGGCGGCGCTGTCGCAGGCGATCACGTCGAGATCGGTTTCCTCCAGGATCGCGGCAGCGAAATCCCGAACGGACTCATCGTCCTCCACCACGACGGCGATCGGCGCGGTGGGTGCTGCTCTGCCCATGAAGCCTCCTGTGTTGCTCGATGATGTGGTGTGTCCCGAGTTCTCGTGCGGGCTCGGGATGGATGCCGGGCCGATCGGCCGCCCAACGCATCGCCGCGCGGCCCCGGCGCGCGACGCGAGCCAGGGAAGCGGGACCGGAGGGACGGGACATCAAGCTCGGTGTGACGCGCGTGCCGGGACAACGGACGCAACCCGGCGACGCATGCGTGAGCATCAACGACCCAATCCTGACATTGATCCCGGCAAAAGGTCTACCCTCGCTCGGCCCGCGGATGCGCCGCGCGCAGGCCAGACCCTTCCCCGACCGCACTGCCCGCATCGTGGGCAGAGGCCGTAGGCAAGTGGGGAACCTTCGTGCATGCTGCGGCGCATTAACGAGCTGTTCACCGTCCGGGGCGGAATGTTACCGTTCGATGAAGGCGGCGGACGAGGCATGGCCCGAGGCGGGACCGGCACCCGCCGCGGGAGGTGAAGAGCCGATGTGCCGCTTCCTCGCCTACCACGGCGAACCGGTCTATCTCGACGAGCTGGTCTGCGCGCCGACCCATTCCCTGGTGCACCAGTCGCTGCACGCGACCGAGGCCCAGACCGAAACCAACGGCGACGGTTTCGGCATCGGCTGGTACGGTGATCGGCCGGAGCCGGGCCTCTACCGCGACGTGCGGCCGGCCTGGTCCGACGAGAACCTGCGCAGCCTCTCCCGGCAGATCCGCGCCCGCACCTTCTTCGCCCATGTCCGCGCCGCGACCGGCACGGCGACCACCCGGGCGAACTGCCACCCCTTCGCCCATGGCCGCCACCTGTTCATGCATAACGGCCAGATCGGCGGCTACCCGCGCATCCGCCGGCGGCTCGAAGCCCTGATCCCGGATGCGCTCTACGAGGCGCGCCAGGGCACCACGGATTCGGAGGCGCTCTTCCTCCTCGCCCTGGCCCATGGCCTCGAGCGCGACCCCGTCGGCGCGATGGCGGCGAGCCTGTCGGTCGCCCGCGGCCTGATGCGCGAGGCGGAGATCGACGAGCCCCTTCGCTTCACCGCCGTGCTCACCAACGGCGAGAGCCTCACCGCCTATCGCTGGGCCTGCGACGGCCGCCCGCCGAGCCTGTACTGGCGCCAGACTGCCACCGGCCTCGCGGTCGTCTCGGAACCGATCGACGGCCGCCGCGCCGGCTGGTCCGAAGTGCCGAAGGGCGGCACCCTCCTGGCGTGCCCGGGCGAGCCGGTGCGGGTGGTCGGACCGGAGGCGGCCGGGTTCAGGGCCGCGGCCTGAGGACCACGTCCGTTTCCCTTGCCATGCTCCTGCCCATGCCGCCGCCCGCGCCGGGTCGAAGGCCGGAGCCTCACACCGCCCGCACCTCGCCGAGGAACGCCGTCACCGAATCCGCCAGCAGGGCCGAGTTCTGCGCCAGCGCCCCGGCCACCGCCCGGACCTGATCCGACTGGGCGGCGCTCGCCAGCGACGCAGCCCGGACCTGCTCGATGCTCGCGGCGACGCTGCGGGCTTGCGCGCCGGCGCGGTCGATGTTGTGGCCGATCCCGGTGCTGATCGCCGCCTGGTCCTGCATCGCGGCGCGGATCTCCTCGGCCAGCCGGCTCGTCTCCGCGACAGCCCCGATGATCGCCCCGATCTCCTGGGCGGTGTGCCCGGTCGCGCCCTGAATCGCGGTGATCTGCGCGCCGATCCGGTCGGTGGCGGCGGCAGTCTGTCCGGCCAGCGCCTTCACCTCGGCCGCGACGACCGCGAAGCCCCGCCCCGCCGTCCCGGCCCTTGCCGCCTCGATCGCCGCGTTGAGGGCGAGCAGGTTGGTCTGATCGGCGATGGTGCGGATCAGGTCGGCGGCCTCTCCGATCTCGGCCGAGGCGTTGACCAGCCGTTCCACCGTCTCCGCGGTGGCCCGGCTGCGGGCGAGCGTCGCGCTCGCCATCTCGCTCGTGCGGCCGACCCGGTCGCCGACGCCGGAGGCCGAGTCCGAAAAATGCCGGAAGGCGCCGTCCACCTCCGCGACGGCCCGGGCGGCGACGCCGGACGCGCCGGTGACCGCCCCCGATTGCTGCTCGACCTCGCGGGCCGCCCGCGACAGCACGTCGGCGGTGAGGTCCATCTCGCGGGTCGAGGCGTCGAGGGCATCGGCCGCCTGCGAGGCCCGGACCTCGAAGGCCCGGCAGGCCGCCTCCAGCCGCTCGGTCCGCTGCCGCTCGCTCTCGGCCCGGGCCCGCTCCACCTCCTGCGCCGCTCCCTGCTCGCGCAAGGCCGCCTGGAACACCGCGATGGCGGCGGCCATCTCGCCCATCTCGTCGCGCCGCCGGGTGAACGGCACCGCGACCGACAGGTCGCCGACGGTGAGGGATTGCATCGTGCGGCGCAAGGCGCCGAGCGGGCGCTGCACCTGCGTCAGGCTCACCCAGACGGCGCCCGCGATGGCGAGAACGAGCCCGAGGGCCGGCACCGCGACGAGGGCCACCGCCTCCCGGTGCCGGGCCCGGGCGACCGTCGCGCGCTCGGCCTCGAGCCGCGCGAGCACCGAATCGCCGAGGGTGAGGATCCGCGCCACCATCCGCTCGCGGCTGACGATCGTCGCCTCGTCGGCGGCCTGGATCCGTGCCGCCTTGGGCGAGAGCGTCTGGCCGAGTTCCGCCGTATCGCGCTGGTAGGCGAGGAATTCCTGGAGCGTCAGCGAGAGCGTGCGGGCCTCGGCCGCGTCGAGAAACGGCGCGAGCGCCGTGAAGAAGGCCGGGCGCTCGGCCTCGACCGCCGCGATCGCGGTGCCCAGGGCCCCGAATTTCTGCCGCGCCTCGGCGACGTCCTCGGATGCGACCAGGGCCTGCACCGTCACCACCACGTGCTCGATGCCCTGCGCCAGAGTGCGGGTGTGGAGCGCGGCCTCCCAGGCCGCCTCGACGGCACCTGCGCGGTGCTGCTCGTTCTGCGAGAGGGAGATCGCGAAGGCGGCGATGCCGGCCGCGACCAGGATCGGCAATCCGACGACGATGCCGAGCTTCTTGCCCAGGGTGAAGCGCATGGGACGCACCAAAATGCGATCTGATGGCATGCCCCATACGGCGGCAGAAGCTTATATGTTATTAAATTTATCCGTCAAAGTATTGTCATAATTTCCTGGTGACAATCCTATGACATTCATATGACAATCGGCTGTCGACCCACCGACGATGACACGACGACATCTCACGATTTGGCTTCATTGGTCAAGCAGGGCGGCGGCACCGTGGTTCGTCGGTGGAGGGATCCGGTCACGCGTCGAGGTAACGACGGCGCAGATGGCCGAGGAAGAGCTCCGCCGAGAGCGGCCGCCCGGTCGCGGCGGCGAGGATCTCCTGCGTCCCGAACGCGCTGCCCTTGTGATGCACGTTCGCCCGCAGCCAGCCGACCAGCGGCGCGAAATCGCCCCGCGCCAGGCCGGGGCGCAGGTCGGGCTCGGCCTTGCAGGCGGCATCGAAGAGCTGGGCCGCCATCATCGCCCCGAGGGTGTAGGTCGGGAAGTAGCCCCAGGCGCCGCCGGGCCAGTGGATGTCCTGAAGGCAGCCCCGCGCGTCGTCCGGCACGGTGAGCCCGAGGAGCCGCCGCATGCCCTCGTCGAAGGCGCCTGGCAGGTCGCCGATCTCCATCTCGCCCCGGATCAGCGCCCGCTCCAGCCCGTAGCGCAGGAGGATATGGGCCGGATAGGTGCACTCGTCGGCATCGACCCGGATGAAGCCCGGCGCGACCGTCGTGTAGGTGCGGTAGAGGGCGTCGGCCTCCCAGGCCGGGCCGGTGCCGCCGAAAGCCGCCCGCACCAGCGGCGCCAGATAGGCCACGAAGTCCCGGCTGCGGCCCGCCTGCATCTCCAGGGTGAGCGACTGGCTCTCGTGCAGGCTCATGCCGCGGGCGGCGCCCACGGGCTGGCGGCGCCAGGCGGCGGGGCGGCCCTGCTCGTAGAGGGCGTGGCCGGTCTCGTGCAGCACGCCCATCAGGGCGCGGGCGAAGTCGGCCTCGTCGTAGCGGGTGGTGATCCGCACGTCGTCGGTGGCGCCGCCGCAGAACGGGTGCAGGCTGACGTCGAGGCGGCCCCTGGTGAAGTCGAACCCCGCCGCCCGCATCAGGGTCAGGCCGACCTGGCGCTGGGTCTCGACCGGGAACGGCCCCTCCGGCACGGGGACCGGGCCGGCCGCCGCCTGGCGCGCCTGCGCCTCGGCGATCAGGCCCGGCAGCTCGGCCTCGAGCACGGCGAAGAGCGGGTCGACGGTGTCTTGCCGCAGGCCCGGATCGTAGCTGTCGAGGAGGGCATCGTAGGGCGCGAGCCCCAAAGCCTCGCCCTTCGCCCGGCCGATCTCGCGCTGGAGGTGCAGAACCTCGGCGAGGTCGGGCCGCAGCAGCGCGAAATCGGACATGCGGCGAGCCTCGCGCCAGGTCATTTCGGCCCGCGACACGGCGCGCGCACTGGCCTCCACGAGGTCGCGCGGCACCGCCGCCGCATGGGTGTGGGCCCGGCGCATCTCGGCGAGATTCGCCCGCTGCCACGCATCGAGCCCGTCCTCGTCGGCCGCCGCGGCGAGCCGGTCGGCGGTGGCGGGATCGGTCAGGAGGTCGTGGGCGAGGCCGCGCAGCACCGCGATCTGGTCGCCCCGCCCCTCCGCCGCCCCGTCCGGCATCAGCGTCTGGGCGTCCCAGCCGAGGATGCCGGAGGCGTCCTCGAGGGCGCTGAGGCGGGCGAACGTGGCTTCGAGGGCGCGGTAGGCGTGCATGAGGAGATCCGGTGCGATGGAATCGTCGCCAGGTTGTCGAACGGCGGCGTGCGGCCTGACAAGGTCCGGGGCGAGGCAGAGCCGATTTCGCGGAGCCGGCCCGGGCGCTCGCGCTCCGGGCATCGCGCCGTCAATGCGACGGCGCCTCGCCACGCGCCAGCCCGAGCCGGCTCGCGACATGGCCGAGCTTGTCCGGATTGCGGGTGATATAGATGCCGGCGATCCGGCCGTCCTCGACGGCGAGCGCCGTCACCTGCAGCACGCCGCCGCGCTCCAGGCTGGCATAACCCGGGAGGCCGTCGACCGTCACGGCCCCGAGGAAGGTCGCCGGCTCGGCCCGGTGCTTCCGGGCGAGGCCTGCAAACAGCCGCAGGATGCGCGCGGGGCCGACGATCGGATTGAGGACGGCAATGACCTTGCCGCCGCCATCCGCCCGCATGACGGCGTCGTCGGCCAACATCGCCCGCAGGGTGCCGACATCTCCGTCGCGGGCGGCGGTGAAGAAGGCCTGCGCGAGGCGCTCCCCCTCCTCGCGGGCGACCGGGTAGCGGGGCCGGCCGGCCTGGACGTGCCGGCGCGCCCGGACCGCGAGCTGGCGCACAGCCGCCGCGTCGCGGCCGAGCGTGCCTGCGACCTCGCCGAGGGGCACGCCAAACACGTCGTGCAGGAGAAAGGTGGCTCGCTCCAGCGGCGACAGCCGTTCGAGCGCCATCATCAGGCCCAGGGTCAGGCCGTCGCCTTCCACCGCGTCCTCGTCGGCGAATTCCACCAGCGGCTCGGGCAGCCAGGCGCCGACATAGGTCTCGCGCCGCAGGCGGGCGGAGCGGAGCGTGTCGAGGCAGAGGCGGGTGACGATTCGCGACAGGAAGGCGCCCGGCGACTGCACCGCCGCACGGTCGGCCTCCGCCCAGCGCAGCCACGCGGTCTGGACGACGTCCTCGGCTTCCGCGAACGAGCCGAGCATGCGGTAGGCGAGGCGCACGAGCCTCGCCCGTTCCGCCTCGAAGGCCTGCGTTCCGTCGTCAGGCGGCATCGCGCGACGGATCCGCGTCGTGCCGCCCGCGCAACCCGACCTGGAGCCGGTTCCAGAGATTGATCGCGCCGATCTGGAGCGTGAGCTGCACCTGCTCCGCCTCGCTGAAGACCTCACGGACCTCGTCATACACCGCGTCGGGGGCGCCCGTCTCGGCGACGCGGGTCAGCGCCTCGGTCCAGGCGAGCGCCGCCCGCTCGCGCGGGCTGTAGATGGTCGCCTCCCGCCAGGCATTCAGAAGGTAGAGGCGCATCTCGCTCTCCCCGTTCTTGCGGGCCGCGGCGGCATGCATGCCGATGCAGAAGGCGCAGGCATTGATCTGCGACGCCCGCAGCTTCACCAGTTCCAGCAGGCTGTGCTCCAGGACGCCGGCCCGGAGGCTGCTCTCCACGGTCATCATCGCCTTGATGGTCGCAGGGGCGTGTGCGTAGGGGTTCTCGACACGAGGGGTCATGGGCGGTTCTCCGTGATCGGGATGTCTGAAGCTCCGGCGGGGTGCCGGTCAGTGGATCGGGGTGGTCAGGATGGTCTCGGCCGTATCGACGACGAAGACCGCAAGCAGGCGCGCCGGTTCGGTGGCGCTGGCATTGGCGCTGACGCCGTGTCGGTCTCCCGGCCTCTCGGTAAAGCTCTCGCCGGCCGCGTAGACGCGCGCCGGGCCGTCATTCACCTGGCTGCGGACCGCGCCCGCCAGCACCGTCGCGACGATGAAGGCGCTGCCGGCATGGCGATGCGCGGGCGACGACCCGTTCGGGCCGTATTCGACCAGCACTCCGCGCAGGCTCTTGCCCGGGACGTTCGGGATAGCCTGGTCGAAGACGACGGCGACCCGGGCCTCCCCCACGGCCGGAGGTTGGGCAGCCAGAGGGTTGGCGGCCGGTGGTGCGACGGTCGGGTCTTGCGCCAGCGCTCCGGTCGCGAGGAGAAGCAGCGCCGCCGCGAGGCGGGCGGGTCCGATCATGGCTACCCCCGGGCGCGCCGCCGCGGCCCCGTCCTTGGTCACGATCCTCATGAGTCATCGGCCTCCGCAGGGGCGCGCCGGGTTGCGGGCCCCTTCGCGCTCATGACGAGGCAGCCTCGGCGGATGTGACATCCCGCGGAGAATTTTCGGCGCTCGTGCCGGAAGGCGTCATTGCGCCGTGATCGAGGGCGCCGGTCACCTACATGGAAGCGTTACGATGCGTCGGCGATCGAATGCCGGTTCAGGACAGGGCGGGGCCGCCCCTCACGGCTCCACCCGCCGCAGCACGAAGGTCGTCCCGATCTCCGGGTCGCGGCGCCAGCGCCCCTCCCCCACCGGGATCAATTCGACGCTGTGGCCGCGCCGCGCCACCAGGGTGAGGCGGCCGGCCTCGTAATGCCAGGCGGTGGGATCGAACAGGGCGAGGCCGGGATCGCGGCAGCCCTCCTGCACCTGGGCGGCGTCGGGCCTCAGAATGACCCGGCAGACGTCCTTCTCGACGAAGCGGTCGAGGGTGTAGAGCCCGGTCACCGCGGCGGCGGTGGTCGGGGCGCCGGCCCAGGCGTCGCGGGGGACGGACGGGTTCGAGAGCGCCGCCGTCGTCACCAACGGCGTCTCGGGGGCACCCTGCCGAGCGCCAGCCTGAACCAGGCTGTAGCGCTCGCCGCTCGCCGCTTCCGCGCTGCGGGGACCGTCGCCGTCCGGACCCGTGAAAGCGAGGATCGGCTGGCCGTCCCGGTCGAGGAGCTGGATCAGCTCGCCCTGCTGGCGCCAACCGCCGAGGCCATTGACCAGCGGCAGTGCCCTCCGGCAGCCGGCGGGGAAGCGCAGAGCCCGGCCGACTGGGCCGGCCTCCGGCGCCAGCATCAGGCCGCAGCGGCGGAAGCTGCCGTCGAGGGCCAGTTCCCACGGCCCCGCCAACCCGGTTTCGTGCGGTGAGGGGGGCTGCTGCGATGCGGAGATGTCCTGCGCCGCCGCGCCCCCCGCCCCGATGGCCACCGACACCGCGAGACCCAGGGCAGGAAGAAGGCGGCGCAGGGACATGGCATGTCTCTCTTGAGTCTAAGCCGTCCAGGGAGTCTCGGCCACGGGCGTCACCGGACCTTTGCCCTGGAACCAGGAGGTCAGGTTGTCAACGACGAGCTGGCCCATAGCGTTGCGCGTGTGATGCGACGCGGAGCCGACATGCGGCAGCAGCACCGCGTGCTCCTGGGCGATCAGGGCGTCCGGGACCTTCGGCTCCTCGGCGAACACGTCGAGGCCGGCGCTCTGGATCGTGCCGTCGGCGAGCGCCGCGGCCAGCGCCTCCTCGTCGACCAGCGTGCCGCGGGCGACGTTGACCAGCACGCCCTCCCGGCCCAGCGCCTCCAGCACCTCGCGGCCGACGATGTTCTTCGTCTCGGGGCCGCCCGGCGCCACCACCATCAGCACGTCGCAGGCTTTCGCCATCTCGATCAGCGAGGGGAAGTACTCGTAGGGAACGTCCGCCTGCTTCGTCCGGCCGTGATAGGCGATCGGCAGCCCGAAGGCGACGAGGCGATGGGCGATCGCCCGGCCGATTCGGCCGAGACCGAGGATGCCGACCTTGCGCCCGCGCAGCGTGCCGGTGAGGGGATAGGGCTTCTCCAGCCACTTGCCCTGGCGCAGGTAGCGGTCGACCTGCGGGATCTGCCGCACGGTGGCGAGCAGCAGGCCGACCGCGAGATCCGCCACCTCGTCGGTCAGCACGTCGGGCGTGTTGGTCACGATCACGCCGCGCCGGCCGCAGGCCGCCGCATCGATCGTGTCGTAGCCGACGCCGAAATTGGCGACGATCTCGAGCTTCGGCAGCCGGTCGAGGAGCGCGTCGTTCACATGGACATGGCTTGCCGCCATGCCGCGAATCGCCGGCCCGACCTCGTCGAGGAAACGCTCCTTGTCCTCGGCCAGGTCGCCGCGGTGAAGGGTGAAATGCCTCTCCAGGCTTTCGGTCACGAGCGGCGCCATCGGCCGCAGGATCAGAACATCTGTGGACTTCAAGCCTGTCTCCCGGTCGTTTCTCGCGCATCCGACGATCGGCGCATGGCGAGGCGCTTGATCTTGCGCCCCGCGCGCCCGATGATGGCCGCCAACACGAGAGGCGGCAAGACAGGCCGCCCCGTTCGACGGGTCGAGGAAACACCCCATGAGCGCCAGATGCCCCGTCGAGGGCCCGCCTGTCGTGTGTTCGTCGTCTGCCTGTGGCAGCGCTGCCGTTCCGGTCCGTGCGCCGCGCGCGACCTTTCTCTGAAAAACACGACACGAGGAGCCGATGGCCGGGCTGGAAATCAGGAACGTGCGCAAGTCGTTTGGGGCCACCCCGATCCTGCACGGCGTCTCGATCGACATTCAGGATGGGGAATTCGTGATCCTGGTCGGCCCGTCGGGCTGCGGGAAATCGACCCTGCTGCGCATGATCGCAGGTCTCGAGAACATCACGGCGGGCGAGATCCGGATCGGGTCGCGGGTCGTCAACGCGGTGCCGCCGAAGGAGCGCGACATCGCCATGGTGTTCCAGAACTACGCCCTCTACCCGCACATGACGGTGCGGGACAACATGGCCTTCTCGCTCAAGCTGCGGAAGGCCGCCAAGGAGGAGATCGACAGTCGCGTCGGCCGCGCCGCGGCGATCCTCGGCCTCGAGAAGCTCCTCGACCGCTATCCGCGTCAGCTCTCGGGCGGTCAGCGCCAGCGCGTGGCGATGGGCCGGGCGATCGTGCGCGATCCGCAGGTCTTCCTGTTCGACGAGCCGCTCTCGAACCTCGACGCCAAGCTGCGCGTGGCGATGCGGGCCGAGATCAAGGAGCTGCACCAGCGGCTGCGCACCACCACGGTCTACGTCACCCACGACCAGATCGAGGCCATGACCATGGCCGACAAGATCGTGGTGATGCATGACGGCGTGGTCGAGCAGGTCGGCGCGCCGCTCGACCTCTACGACCGGCCCGACAACATGTTCGTCGCCGGCTTCATCGGCTCGCCGGCGATGAACTTCCTCAAGGGCAAGATCGCCGGCAGCACCTTCCGCACCGAGGGCGGCCTGACCCTGCCGCTGCCGACCCGGGGCGCCCGCCCTGCCGATGGCATGCCGGCGGTCTACGGCCTGCGGCCGGAGCATGTGCGGCTGGCCGAGAACGGCGTGCCGGTCGAGGTCGCGGTGGTGGAGCCGACCGGCTCCGAGACCATGGTGCTGGTGCGCCCGCCGGGCACCGCCGGGCAGGACGTCACCAAGGAGGTCGCCCGCGACATCGCCTGCGTGTTCCGCGACCGGATCGGCGCCGGCCCGGGCGAGCGGATCAGCATCACGGCCGATCCCGCCCTCGTCCACCTGTTCGACGCCGAGAACGGCCGCCGGCTGAACTGAGCCGAGATGTTTCGAGCCGGCGGCGGGACGCCATCCCGCCGCCGGCCGCACCTCGCCAACACTCACGACCATTCCGGGAGAGACGCCACGATGTCAGCCTTCGATCGTCGCCAGATCCTCAAGGCGGGTGCCGCCCTCGGCCTCGCCTCCGCGGCCGGCCTGGACGGGTTCGCCCGCGCCTGGGCGCAGGAGAACCAGTGGAAGCCGGAGGCCGGCGCCTCGCTCAAGCTCCTGCGCTGGAAGCGCTTCATCCCCTCCGAGGACGAGGCTTTCATGCGCCTCGTCGACGCCTTCACCAAGGCCACCGGCGTTCCGGTGAGCGTGACGAGCGAGTCCTTCGACGACATCCAGCCGAAGGCGTCGGTGGCCGCCAATACCGGCCAGGGCCCGGACATGGTCTGGGGCCTCTACTCCTTCCCGGCGCTGTTCCCGTCGAAGTGCATCGAGGTCGCCGACGTCGCGGATTATCTCGGCAAGAAGTATGGCGGCTGGCTCCCCGCGGCCGAAGCCTACGGCAAGGTCAAGGGCAAGTGGATCGCCATCCCGATGGCGTTCAACGGCGGCTACATCAACTACCGCATCTCGGCCATGAACAAGGCCGGGTTCCAGAAGTTCCCGGAGGATCATGCCGGCTTCCTGGAACTGTGCCGGGCGCTGAAGAAGAACAACACACCCGCCGGCTTCGCCCTCGGCCACGCCACCGGCGACGCCAATTCGTGGATCCACTGGGCGCTGTGGTCGCACGACGCCTACCTGGTCGACGCCAACGAGAAGATCGTCATCAACTCGCCGGAGACCGCCAAGGCGCTCGAGTACGTGAAGGCGCTCTACGAGACCTTCGTGCCCGGCACGGCGTCGTGGAACGACTCGTCGAACAACAAGGCGTTCCTGGCGGGCGACCTCTACCTTACCGGCAACGGGATCTCGATCTACGCCGCGGCCAAGGCCGAGAAGAAGGACATCGCGGCGGATATGGACCACGGCCTGTGGCCGGTGGGCAAGTCCGGCAAGCCGACCGAGTTCCAGCTCGCCTTCCCGATCCTGGCCTACACCTACACCAAGGTGCCGAACGCCTGTAAGGCGTTCATGGCCTTCGCGCTCGAGGCCCAGAACTACAATGCCTGGCTGGAGGCGTCGCAGGGCTACCTCTGCCACCCGCTCCAGGCGTATTCCAACAACCCGATCTGGACCGCTGACCCCAAGAACAAGGTGTTCGGCGAGGCGTCGAGCCGGACGCTGGCGGCCGGCGGCCTCGCGCCGGTGAGCGAGAAGGTGGCCGCCGTGCTCGCCGACTTCGTCGTCGTCGACATGTTCGCCTCCTACTGCACCGGCCGCGAGGACCTGAAGACCGCGATCCGGACCGCCGAACGTCAGGCGCAGCGGATCTTTCGGTCGGCCTGAGCCGCTGACGCCCCTCGTTCGAGAGGGCTGACAGCCTCACGCACCGATCCGTGTGCGCTCCCCTCTCCCCATGGGCGGGGAGAGGGCTTTGGTGATCTTGTCGTCACCAAAGCGAGGCGGTCGCCGAAGGTGAGGGGGTGTTCCCGGTTGAGACACCTCCGGGAGCGCCCCCTCACCCTCGCCCCGGCTTCGCCTTCGCTGACGTCATCGACGACGAGGTCGATGACGTCCTCTCCCCGCCCGCGGGGAGAGGAGAAACCCGCGCCTCACGCGGCGACGGATGAGTGTGGCAGCGCGATTGCGCTGCGCTCATCTTTCCCGAGGCGGGCCCCAGAACAACAAAACACCCGGAGGAGGCCCCGTGTCCGACATCGCCCTCACCCGCCCCGCCGCGGCGGCGCCCACGACCGGCTCGGCCTGGAGCCGGTTGCGGACGAGCCGCGGCTGGCTGGGCTTCTGGTTCATGCTGCCGGCCGCCGCGATCCTGCTGCTGTTCCTGGCCTATCCCCTGGGCAAGGGCGTCTGGCTCTCGCTCACCGACACCCGGATCGGCCGCGGCGGCAATTTCGTCGGCATCGAGAACTACGAGTGGCTCTGGGACGACACCGTCTTCTGGCTCTCGGTGTTCAACACCCTGATCTATACCGGCTTCGCCTCGGTGGCGAAGTTCATGATCGGCCTCTACCTGGCGCTCTTGCTCAACAAGCGGCTGCCGTTCAAGGCGCTGATCCGCTCGATCGTGCTGATCCCCTTCGTCGTGCCGACCGTGCTCTCGGCGCTGGCCTTCTGGTGGATCTTCGACAGCCAGTTCTCGATCATCTCGTGGTCGTTGCGCCATCTCGGCCTGCTCGACCACAACATCGACTTCCTGGGCGACCCGACG
This sequence comes from Methylobacterium aquaticum, assembly GCF_001043915.1. Classification (GTDB taxonomy): domain Bacteria; phylum Pseudomonadota; class Alphaproteobacteria; order Rhizobiales; family Beijerinckiaceae; genus Methylobacterium; species Methylobacterium aquaticum. The sequence continues at coordinate 22,090 of NZ_LABX01000252.1, forward strand.
ATGGCGCGGATCTGCGTGACCTTCGCCAATATCTGGCGCGGCGTGCCGTTCATCGCCATCACGCTGCTCGCCGGCCTTCAGACCGTGTCGCCCTCGCTCTACGAGGCGGCGACGATCGACGGGGCGACGCCGTGGCAGAACTTCCGCCACATCACCCTGCCGCTGCTCACTCCGATCATCGCCGTGGTGATGACCTTCTCGGTGCTCTTCACCTTCACCGACTTCCAGCTGATCTGGGCGATGACCCGCGGCGGCCCCGTCAACGCCACCCACCTGATGGCGACCCTGTCCTACCAGCGCGGCATCCTGTCGGGGAATCTCGGCGAGGGCGCGGCCATCGCCACCGCGATGGTGCCGTTCCTCATCTTCGCCATCGGGATCTCGTGGTTCGGCCTCCAGAACCGCAAGTGGCAGACCGGCTAAACAAGGAAGCACGAACGATGGCCGCGACCACGACCGCCGACACCCCCGACAACAGCGAAGGCATGGCCTATCTCGACACGCTGCCCAAGCGCGTCGTCACGGTCTACCTGCCGCTCTTCGTCATCCTGGTGGTGCTGCTGTTCCCGTTCTACTGGATGGCGCTGACCGCCATCAAACCGGACGACCAGCTCATCGACATGGACACCTACAACCCGTTCTGGGTGGTGTCGCCGACGCTCAAGCACATCTCGAAGCTCTTGTTCCAGACCCACTACCCTCTGTGGCTCTGGAACACGATGATGATCTCGGTGGCGGCCACCGCGCTGTCGCTGTTCGCCAGCGTGCTGGCGGCCTATGCGATCGTGCGGATCCGCTACCGGGGCGCGGTCGCGGTCGGCGCCGCGATCTTCCTCGCCTATCTGGTGCCGCCCTCGATCCTGTTCATTCCGCTCGCCACCATCATCCAGGCTTATGGGCTCTACGATTCGCCCTTCGCCCTGATACTGGTCTACCCCACCATCCTGATCCCGTTCTCGACCTGGCTGCTGATGGGGTACTTCAAGACCATCCCCTACGAGCTGGAGGAATGCGCGCTGATCGATGGGGCGAGCCGCTGGCAGATCCTCGTCAAGATCATCCTGCCGCTGGCGGTGCCGGGGCTGATCTCGGCCGGCATCTTCTCGCTGACGCTGTGCTGGAACGAGTTCATCTACGCGCTGACCTTCCTGTCCTCGACGCAGAACAAGACCGTGCCGGTGGCGGTGGTGAGCGAGTTCGTCGACGGCGACATCTACCGCTGGGGGTCGCTGATGGCCGGCGCCCTGGTCGGCTCGCTGCCGCTGGTGATCCTGTACTCGTTCTTCGTCGAGCATTACGTCTCGGCCATGACCGGGGCGGTGAAGGAATAACAACCCTCGCCCTCGGGTGGGAACGGTCCGGGACGCCCCCTGCCCGAGGGCCTGATCGCCTCGCTCGACACTATCGACGCTCTCCGCGTCGTTCCGGGGCCACGCAGCGGTGCCCGTAACGACGCGGAGAGCGTGACATCGTCAGGGGCCCCGCAAGCACTCCCTGAAACGACGGGGTGTCCGCCCGCCTTGCGACGCCGGCATCCCCTTGCGGCGCCGAGGGGTCTACCCGTCGGCCGGTGAGCCGGTTACATGACGGGTCCGCCGGCCGCGCACGCCACGCGCCCGGCCTCACCGTCAGGTCTTCGTGACAAGGCAACAATTCCGATGACTGCCCCGCGCACCCTCTACGACAAGATCTGGGACGACCACGTCGTCGATCGTCAGCCGGACGGCACCTGCCTCCTCTACATCGACCGTCACCTCGTGCACGAGGTCACCTCTCCCCAGGCTTTCGAGGGGCTTCGTCTCGCCGGGCGCCGGGTGCGTCACCCGGAGAAGACGCTGGCGGTCGTCGACCACAACGTCCAGACCTCGGACCGCAGCCTCGGCATCGAGGATCCCGAGAGCCGCACGCAGATCGACACGCTGGCCCAGAACGTCCGCGAGTTCGGCATCGAGTATTACGACGCGCTCGACAAGCGGCAGGGCATCGTCCACATCATCGGGCCGGAGCAGGGCTTCACCCTGCCGGGCCAGACCATCGTCTGCGGCGATTCCCATACCTCGACCCACGGCGCCTTCGGAGCGCTCGCCCACGGCATCGGCACCTCGGAGGTCGAGCACGTGCTCGCCACCCAGACGCTGATCCAGAAGAAGGCGAAGAACATGCGCGCCGTCGTCGACGGGCGCCTGCCCGCCGGCGTCACGGCCAAGGACATCATTCTGGCGATCATCGGCGAGATCGGCACCGCCGGCGGCACCGGCCACGTGCTGGAATATGCCGGCGAGGCGATCCGCTCCCTCTCGATGGAGGGCCGGATGACGATCTGCAACATGTCGATCGAGGGCGGCGCCCGCGCCGGCCTGGTCGCCCCCGACGAGACCACCTTCGCCTACATCAAGGACCGGCCGAAGGCCCCGAAGGGCGAGGCGTTCGAGCGCGCCGTCGCCTATTGGCGCAGCCTCGTCTCCGACGAGGGCGCGCATTTCGACCGGGAGATCCGGCTCGACGCCGCCAGCCTGCCGCCGATCGTGACCTGGGGCACGAGCCCTGAGGACGTGGTCTCGGTTCAGGGCCGGGTGCCGGATCCGGCGCAGATCGAGGACGAGAACCTGCGCTCCTCCAAGGAGCAGGCGCTCTCCTACATGGGCCTGACGCCCGGCACCAAGATCACCGACATCGCCCTCGACAAGGTGTTCATCGGCTCCTGCACCAACGGCCGGATCGAGGACCTGCGGATCGTCGCCCGCATGGTCGAGGGCAAGAAGATCCACCCGAACGTCAGCGGCATGGTGGTGCCGGGTTCGGGTCTCGTGAAGCAGCAGGCGGAGGAAGAGGGCCTCGCCAGGATCCTGATCGAGGCCGGCTTCGACTGGCGCGAACCGGGCTGCTCGATGTGCCTCGGCATGAATGCCGACCGCCTGAAACCCCACGAGCGCTGCGCCTCGACCTCGAACCGCAACTTCGAGGGCCGGCAGGGCCACAAGGGCCGCACGCACCTCGTGTCCCCGGCGATGGCGGCGGCCGCGGCCATCGCGGGCCACTTCGTCGACATCCGCGAGTGGCCGGCGGGAGTCTGATCGCGTCTCACGAAACGGCGGAGTTCGGCGTTGACGCCGGCTCCGCTGCCGACTAAACGAACGTCACCGGGGCGCTGCACAGCAGCGCTTTCGGGCCCAGGTGGCGGAATTGGTAGACGCGCTGGTTTCAGGTACCAGTGGTGCAAGCCGTGGAGGTTCGAGTCCTCTCCTGGGCACCAACACCCTTCGACGGTGTTGATGCCGACAGCGATGATGAATCGCTATCACCCGGTACAATCCTGACTCTTGACGAGTGAATACTGGTCCTGGAGCCAGTTTGGTCGATTTTGTGTCGATCGAGATCACGGTCCGCGATCAGGCCATGCTTCTTCGGCGCCGCGCCTTCCCGCCGATCACCTCAGGATCAGGTCCCGGGCGGAAGAACAGAGTGATACGACTTCCGGACGTCGGATCGCCAGCCCGCGCGGCGCCTGAGTAAAGCTGCTATCCGCATCGCGAAGCGATCAGTCGGAAATCGGATGATGCCTGTTTCACGGCATTGTCGGGGGCCGTGAAGCGAATGGCCCGGATGCCGACGACTGTCCGCGTCATCCCGGGGCGAGCCTCGCTGAAAACTCCAATCCGCTGACCCGAGCACGTCCCCTACCCCGTGAAATCCCCACGGCTCAAACCATAGCGCTGCATCTTCTCATTGAGGGTGCGCCGGGGCAGGTCGAGGAGGCGCATCGCCTCGGCGATGTTCCCCTGCGCCTGCTGCAACGCCTGCTGGATCAGGCCCCGCTCATAGGCTTCGACCCGGACGGCGAGCGGCTGCGTCCCGGCCTCGCTGGGCTCCGGGGCGGCGCCGAGGCGATCAAGGCCGAAGGCGTAGCGCTCGGCGGCGTTGCGCAGCTCGCGCACGTTGCCGGGCCAGGGCTGCTCGACGAGGTCCCGGATGTGCCGGGCGCTCAAGGGGCGCATCGCGCGGCCATGCGCCTCGGCAGCCTGGGCGGCGAAGTGCTCGAACAGGAGCGGGATGTCCTCGCGCCGCTCGCGCAAGGGAGGGATGCGCAGGCTCGCGACGTCGAGTCGGTAATAGAGGTCGGGGCGGAACCGCCCGGCCTCGGCCTCTTCGCGCAGGTCGACCTTGCTGGCGCACAGCGTGCGCAGGTCGGCCACCACCGAGTCGTTGGCACCAAGCCGCTCCACCCGGTGCTCCTGGAGCACCCGCAGCAGCTTCACCTGGCCGGAAAGCGGCATCGCCTCGATCTCGTCGAGGAACAGCGTGCCGCGATGAGCATATTCGAGCTTGCCGATCCGGCGCTTGAGCGCGCCCGTGAAGGCGCCGGCCTCGTAGCCGAACAGCTCGCTCTCCATCATCGTGTCGGGGATGGCGCCGCAATTGACCGGGACGAAGCGGCCGTCGCGCCGGAGCGAGAAGGCGTGCAGGCACTGCGCCACCAGCTCCTTGCCGGAGCCGGTCTCGCCGTTGATGACCACGTTGACCGGCGTCGCCGCGAGGTCGAGCACCTCGCGCCTCAGGGTTTCCATCGCCCGGGACGTGCCGATCAGACGGCTCTCGATGGCGTGGCTGTCGGTGCGGGCGTGGAGCCGGCGCAGGCGCAGGGTGAGGTGGCGCTTCTCGCAGGCGCGGCCGATCGCATCGGTCAGGCGCTCGGGCACGAAGGGCTTTTCGATGAAGTCGTAGGCGCCACGCCGCATCGCCTCGACGGCCATTGGCACGTCGCCATGGCCGGTGACGAGGAGGACCGGCAGTTCCGGGTCCCGCTCCAGGGCCCGCTCCAGCACCGTCAGCCCGTCCATCCGGGGCATCCGCATGTCGGTGACGAGGATACCGGAAACGTTCGCGTCGATCTCGGCGAGCGCTTCTTCCGGCGCCTCGAAGGTCGAGACGGCGTAGCCGGCGAGCGTCAGCCACTGCGCCAGCGCCTCGCGCACCGTCTCCTCGTCGTCGACGAACAGGACGCGCTCCACCCGTGACGCCATTCAAGCCTCCGCTGCCGGCAGGACGAGGGTCAGCACGGCGCCGCGCGTGCCGTTCTCGGCCGTGAGGCTGCCCCCGAGATCGCGCACGATGAGCGAGGACAAGGACAGGCCGAGACCGAGCCCCTCCCCGGCGGACTTGGTGGTGAAGAAGGGATCGAAGATCTGCGCCATGTGCTCCGGCGGGATCCCGCTCCCGCAATCCGCGACAGCAAGGCGCCAGGACCGGATGGGCCCGCCGCGAGAATCCGCTTCGCGCGTGGCGCAGAGGTCGAGCCGGCGCTCCGGGACGTCGCGCATCGCGTCGAGGGCATTGACCATCAGGTTCAGCAGCACCTGCTCCAGGCGCACCGGCTCGGCCCGCACCCGGGCGTCGGGCGGAATCCGGCACTCGACCGTGACGCCCTCCGCCCGCAGCCGGACCCGCAGCAGGTCGAGGGCGGCGTCCGCCGCGGCGGCGAGGCGGACCGGTTCGCGGTGCTCGGGGCCGGTCTTGCGGGCGAAGTCCTTGAGGTGGCGGATGATCTCGGCGATGCGCTGCGTCACCTCGGTCATGCGTTGCAGGTTGCGGCGCACCGTCGCCTGGTCGCCGCGCTCCAGGAGCAAGGCGGTGCTGGCCAGGAAGGTGCGCAGGGCCGCGAGCGGCTGGTTGATCTCGTGGTTGATCGCCGTGGAGATCTGGCCGAGGGCCGCGAGGCGGCCGGCATGGATCAGCTCGTCCTGGGTCGCGCGCAGGGCGGCGGTCGCGCGCTCCCGCTCGGCGATCTCGGCCCGCAGGCGGGCATTGGCCTCGCTCAGGTCGTGTGTCCGCTCCGCCACGCGCCGTTCGAGGGCGAGACGCATGGAGTGCTCGGCCCGCAGGCGGCGCCGCTTCTGGCTCGCGGCGGCGAGCGCGAAGGCGAGGGCCAGGCAGGCGACCCCAGTCGCGGCGGCCACCAGCACGGCCTGGCGCAGCGAGGCCCCGGTCGGCGCGACGTACCAGAGCGTCCAGCCGAGATCCGGCATGGCGACGGGCTCGACGAGGCCGCGCCCGGCCCGGCCGGCGGAGGGGAGCCGGATGCTCCCGCCGGGAGCGGGCGGACCCTCCGCCAGAAGGGGCCGCAGGTCGCTGTCGCCATATTGCCGGGCGGCGCGGATCCGGTCGGTCTCGGCCGCTGCCAGGGGCCGGAACGGGCGGTACTTCCAGCCGGGCTCGCTCGCCAGGAAGACGATCCCGGCGGCGTCCGAGACCAGGATCTGCTCGCCCGCCCGCCGCCACTCGCCCTCCAGGCCCTCCATGTCGACCTTGACCACCACGACGCCCGAGCCCTCCCCACCTTGGGCAGCCACCGCCTTGCCGATGAACAGGCCGGGCTGCTGGGTGGTGGAGCCGATGCCGAAATACCGCGAGGCGCCGGTCGCCACGGCGTCGAGGAAGTAGGGGCGGTAGGCGTAGGAGGAGCCGACGAAGCTGAGCGGCTGGTTCCAGTTGCTGGCGCTGAGCGTCAGCCCCCTGGCATCCATGAGGTAGATCGCCGCGACCCCCGAGGCCCGGGCGATGGCCTCGAACTTCGCGTTCACGGCCGCGACGGCGCCCGGCGCGCTCGGATCGGCGAGGAGGCTCTGGACCTGCATGTCGAGGGCGAGCACGCTCGGCAGGGAGCGGGAGCGGTCGACGGCCGCGCGCAGGACCGCCTCGACGATCACGAGGCGCTGGCGAGCCGCATGCCGCACCTGATCGTTGCCGGTCCGCAGGGCCAGGAGGAAGACCGCGAGGATGACCGCCAGGATCGCGGCCGCCCAAACCCACCGCCGGATCCCGGGCCCGGCGAGGCGCGCGCGCCGCGGCGCGGCGGCCGGGAGGTCGGCAGGATGGGCTTGGCTCATGGCCGGGCGCCTCGCTGCGGGGGGAGAACGCGGATCGTGACGCCCCCGGACTGCCTCGAAACGGAGATCGTCCGCAAGCGAAAGCCGGAGGGAACCCGGGACGGCCCGGGTCCCGAACCTGTGTGGCGTCAGTCGGTCATCCGGCCGTTGCCGTCCAGGTAGCCGTATTTGCGGGTATCGGGCATCCACAGCGAGGCGGCGAACGCCACCGCGGCCATGGCCGCCACATACCAGAAGAACAGGCTCTCGTTGCCGTAGGTCTTGAACGAGAGCGCCACGTATTCCGCCGTGCCGCCGAAGATCGCATTGGCGATGGCGTAGGGCAGGCCGACGCCCAGCGCCCGCACCTCGGCCGGAAACAGCTCGGCCTTCACCACGCCGCTGATCGAGGTGTAGAAGGTCGCGATCACCAGGCCGGTCAGGATCAGCCCGAAGGCAGCCCAGGGGTTCGTCACCAGCGACAGGGTGGAGAGCAGCGGCACCGCGCCCAGCATGGCGAGCCCGCTGAACAGGATCATGTTGTTGCGCCGCCCGATCCTGTCCGAGAGGGCGCCGAAGATCGGCTGGAGCAGCATGAACACCACGAGGGACAGGGTCATCACGGTCGAGACCATTTTCAGGTCGAGCTTCACCGTGTTGACCAGGAATTTCTGCATGTAAGTGGTCATGGTATAGAAGTAGAGCGAGCCGCCCATCGTGAAGGCGAGGGTGATGATCAGCGCCCGCTTGTGCTGCACCAGCGCCCGCAGCGAGCCGGCTTCCTTGCTCGTCATGGTCGCGTGCGAGGCGGATTCCTTGAGCGAGCCGCGCAGCAGCATCGCCACGATGGCCGCCACGGCGCCGAGCAGGAACGGGATGCGCCAGCCCCAGGCCCGCATCTCGTCGCCGGTGAGGACATGTTGGAGCGCGAAGACCACCAGCACCGCGAGAAGCTGGCCACCGATCAGGGTGACGTACTGGAACGACGACAGGAAGCCGCGGCGGCCCTTGCCGGCGATCTCGCTCATGTAGGTCGCCGCGGTGCCGTATTCGCCGCCGACCGAGAGGCCCTGCGCCAGCCGGGCGACGAGGAGCAGCACCGGGGCGAGCACGCCGATGGTCTCGTAGGTCGGCAGGATGCCGATCATCAGCGAGCCGGCGCACATCAGCAGCACCGAAAACACCATCGAGGACTTGCGGCCGCGCCGGTCGGCGATGCGCCCGAAGATCCAGCCGCCGAGCGGCCGCATGAAGAAGCCGACCGCAAAGATGCCGGCCGTGGCGAGCAGCTGGCCGGTGGCGCTGCTCTTCGGGAAGAACGCGGAGGCAAAGTAGATCGACGTGAAGGCGTAGGCGTAGAAATCGTACCACTCGACAAGGTTGCCGGACGAGGCGGCGACGATGGCCTTGATCTTCTGGCGGTCCGAAGTCTCGCCCGGCGCCGGGGTCACCCCGATCGCCGCCTGTGCAGCCGTGGTCATGGACGTTCTCCCTGGATTCGAACATTCCGCATCGCAAGCGGACGCGATGGATGCGCCACCCGACAATCCCGGGCCTTTCGGCTTCTGACGGACTGCGCCAGAGTGCGACGAGAGAACCATGGCAAGCGGAATGCCAGCCCGAAGAATTCGTAAATCCATTCATTATCAGTAGTTTACTGGAGAGCCGCGGCGGCCGTCGGGCGGGAAGTCGCCGATCCCCCCTCTCCGTCGGCGGATTTCCGCCGATGATGACCGGAACCGTCCGCGTCTCCCGGGCCGGAGCCCAGCGGCCTTCCGCACCCGTCCGGCGCCGCTCAAGCCCGTTGACGCCGACGCTGGCGCCCTCTAAACGAACGTCACCGGGACGCCGCTGAAGCGGCGCTTTCGGGCCCAGGTGGCGGAATTGGTAGACGCGCTGGTTTCAGGTACCAGTGGTGCAAGCCGTGGAGGTTCGAGTCCTCTCCTGGGCACCAACACCTTTGAGGTGTTGATGCCAGCCCCTTCGAGGGGATGAGCCTGATCACAGAGCACACTCAGATCGACGACCGCCGAGATCCCGTCCACTGGGATGCTGATATGAGCGAGATGTCGAACCGGTCTGGACCACGCCGCGTTGGGCTGCGCCAACCGGAGGACATGCCCATGCCGCACAGCGACGATCGGCTCACCGCCCGCCCCCACCTGACCCGCGGCGACGAGGACGAGGCCGCCGCCAAAGCCGGGGTGACGCCGGCCGACCACGAGGCCGCGCGGAAACCCGACGCCCTCGATCCCGGCACGAGCACGACCGGCGAGGAGCCGCGGCGCCGTCACGCTCCGGCAGGCGAAGGCGAGATCTGATACCAACGGTCGAAAGAAAACGATCTTTGGTTCCGTTCTCCAATTTTCGCTAAGCCTTTGGCTTAGAGCGCTTCACGATCGCGTTGCAATCGCGAAGCTTCTCTCGCTGTTTGATTTTGCCGCATTTTCTACGACGAACCGGTATCCGCTTGGTCGGACAATGCTCTGGTATCGAAAATTGGAGATGGTTCATCGGTCCGATGCGTCAGCATCTTGGCCCGATGGTCAGCATCTTGGCCCGATGGTATGACATGACGGCGTGGGGGCCCGTCCGCCGGCCCTCCTGCTCCGGGCTCCCGTCGTGGTAGGGCGGGCTTGAGCCCCGATCCTCCCATCCCCCGTTCGGTGAGCCCCGACGCAGTTCCCCCTGCCTGTCCGGGCAACCGCAGGTCCCCCCACATGGATGCCATCGCCCCTCCCCTGCCGTGCCAGCGGCACCTGTTCGAGGTGCCGGACGACATCAGCTACCTCGACGCGGCGGCGTGGTCGCCGCTGCCCCGGTCTGTCCGCGAAGCGGGAGAGGCGGGCCTGCTGGTGAAGAGCCGGCCCTGGGCGCACCCGCGCGAGGCGGTCCCGGCTCAGGCCGAGCGAGCGCGGGCGGCGGCGGCCCGGCTCATTGGCGCGGCCACGGACGACGTGGCGATCGTGGGGTCGGTGAGCCACGCGATGGCCACCGTCGCGGCGAACTTGGCCGTTGTGCCAGGCGGGCGCGTGCTGCGCGTCGCCGACGAGTTCCCGTCGCTGTGCTACGCCTTCGACCGGCTCGCCCGTGCGACTGGCCTGATCGTCGAGGAGGTCTCCCGTCCCGAGGACGGCGACTGGACGGCGGCCCTGCTGGCGGCGATCGGACGCGCCGGGGCTCCGCCTCTGGCGATCGCGACCCTGACCCCGTTGCATTGGACCGATGGCGGGCTGATCGATCTCGACCGGCTCGCGCCGGCCGTCCACGCCGCGGGGGCCGCCCTGGTGATCGATGCGACCCAGGCGGCGGGGGTTCTACCGGTGGATGTGGGCCGCTGGCGCCCCGACTTCCTCGCCTTCCCGACCTACAAGTGGACGCTTGGTCCCTACGCACTCGCCTTCCTGTACGCCGCTCCGCATCGGCAGGACGGTGTCCCGATCGAGGAGAATACCGGCAACCGCTCGCCCGCGTCAGGCGCCCGGCGCTACGACCGGGGCGAGTTGAACGATCCGGTCCTGTTGCCGATGGCGGCAACCGGGTTGGAACTGGTCCTGTCCTGGGACGTGCCGGCGGTGGCGGACCGGCTGCGTCGCCTCACCGATCGACTGGCCGAGGACCTCGTCGGCCTCGGACTCGCCGCGGCGGCGGCGCACCTGCGCGCGCCGCACATCGTCGGGCTGCGCGCGCCAGGCGGCGTGCCCCCCGGCCTGACGGATCGCCTGCGGCGAGACGGCGTCTATGCGAGCGAACGGTCCGGGGCGCTGCGTCTCAGCCCGCATGTCTGGGCCGACGAGCGTGACGTCGAACGCTGCGTGGCGGCATTGCGCCGCTCCCTGTAGCGCACCGGCAGCAGCCGCGAGAAGCAGGCGCCTGTCGCGGTCGGCACCAGAAAAATCGCCCGCAAGCCATTGCTTCTGCAATTCTACTTCTAAGAGCCTGTTTGAGTGCGTCTGCCGGTCCCCCTCTCTCTCCTGTGAGATGAACATGGGGTCCGCCTGGTTGGGCGGAGAGATCAGATGTGGGCGGACCGGCATCGAACGCGCCACGAGACGCGCCTGAAGGATGTCGTTGCTAAGACCGGCCTGTGGACGAGACGGCTCGCTTCCTGGAGCGCGCCGATCCGCCCCGCAGCCCGAGCGCGACGCCCGCGCGCAAGATCGTCGCGGCGATCGCCTGGCATGTGCGGGTCGGGGGCGCCTGGCGGGCCCTGCCAGAGAGCGTCGTGCCCTGCCGCACGGTCTACGGCTGGTTCCGGCGCTGGATCGAGAAACGGTTGTTCGAGATCCTGATGCGGGCCCTCGCCCGCCGCCAGCTGCGACGACGCGCTGCCGGCGCTGGATGCCGGCAAGGAGCCGTGGCAGAGGCTGCGCCTGGCGATCCTGGGTGGCGCCTTCACGGCCGAATGCTGCCAGGAGTGGTGCCACTGGCACGGCATGGGCCATCGCGTCGTCGAGACGCAGCCCGACCAGAAGAGCTTCGTCGTGCTTGAGCGGCGCTGGCTGGCAGAGCGCATCCTGGGATGGTTGGCCATTGGGGCGGCTTGCTGCGCGAGCGCGCCGGGCGCCTCGATGTCGCCACAGGACGCCTTGCCTGCGTCGCCTGGCTAATGGCGCTCAACGCTCTCAACAGCCAAGAGTAGCATAGATCGCTCAAACAAACCCCATTATCTCGAACTCAAGCCCGCATTCGAGGTCATCGCCGAAGAGATGGTCAAGGGTGACACGATAACGACCAAGATTATGACCATGATCGATGTGATTGATCAGGCCAAAGGATCGAGAGGCCGTTAGCGCCTCGACGAGTTCTACATGAAAATTGTCCGTGAAACCACCTCTTAGGACGGGATGAGAATTCCAGTCGGCACCGCCGCGCGGTCTGGACTGGCAATCTTCCATCATGGTAATCCCTCCAAGGGCATCACAACAGGAGGGACTACTGTGTATCACGCTCCGATTTCTAACAGAAATCGCAAGATGACATTAGGTCTCCCCCTCGAAAATTATCGCGGTCTCGAAATCGGAGCCCTCAATAATCCCATCATTCCCGCCGGACAGGGAAAGATGGATTATGTTGATTACACAGATTGCACTGGTCTAAAGGAACAGCACAGGGCCCTGCCGGAGCGTGTGGCCGGTATCGTCGACGTCGATTACGTCTGGACCGGAAGCGGCTCGCTCGCGGACGTCGTCGGCTCCAGGGATGTCTATGACGCCATCATCGCCAGTCATGTTATCGAGCACGTCCCAAACACGCTAGGTTGGTTTCGCGGCGTCATGGACGTCCTGAAGCCTGGCGGGTATTTCAATCTCGCAATCCCTGATTGTCGGTACACATTCGATATCAACTGCCCTGTCAGCACGATCGGTCAGATGATCGAGGCCGACATGTGCAACTATCGATATCCGAGCATCCGTCAGATGTTCGATCACTGCGTTGCCATCGCGAAGATCGAGCCAGGTGAGATCTGGCGTACTCCGATCGACAAATCAAAGGTTGAGCCATACAACGGTGAGTATGCTTTATGGCTCGCCGAAAGTCAAGCCAAATCCATCTTCGAGAATGGCACCTACGTCGACAGCCACTGTTGGATATACACGCCTGATAGCTTCCTTCGCCTGATCAGGCAGGCATCTCTGCTCGGTCGCTTCGAATACGAGTTGGTCAATTTTCACAACACCGGACAGGGAGAGTTCGAATTCTTTGTGTCGTTTATGAAGCCGACCGAAATCATAGATGCGCACGACTTCAAGATGAGGCAGTGCTACGCGATCGACGTGAGACTCAATCAACTTGCCGAGATGAGAAGACTTGCCAAGCTCGCCGCCGAATAAATCTCGGCCTTGGTGTTGGCGTCGACCATGATCGAGACCAGACGCCTGGCAGTGGGACGTATCCAGTAGCTGCCGTCGACCGCCGCCAGCTTGTTCCAGATCCGGTGGTCCCTCGACATCCTCGCGAAGAACCTGCGGATGGCGTAGCCACGCATCAGGCTCAGGATCGTGAACAGGACGGTGACGCCGACGTTCTGCCTCGGCGTCGCTTGAATCCCCACCAGGGGGTTGAACACGAAGGACCCGGCCAACGAGATCACGAAGGCGACGCTCGTATTGGCCAGGACCTCCAGCGCGCTCATGGCCCGGGTCTGGCTCACCGGACGATCCCCGGGCCAGGCTTCGGAGCCCTGTTCGGCCGGAAGGCTGTACCGGCTGCGCTGGCGGATCAAGGATGTGTTCCGTACTCTCAAGCCCGACGGGCCGGTCTGGACGAAACCCAGCTGCGGGTGCCCGACAAGCTGTTCCGGCTGCGTGCCTTGGTGCTGGCGGCAGTGCGGATCCGGCAATGGGTGGATGTCCGCGACGGCAGCTTGCGACCGATGCAGGACGTGCCGAACCACGCCTGTCTGCTTGTGGCGGCAGAACTGGGGCGGGCCTCGCGAGGGCAGCATGGCCCGCCTGCGAAACCTCACCCCGCTGGCAGCTTGAGATGACTGCTGTGGATCGTGGCCCGCCAGGGCGGCTCAGCAGACTTGCGTCGGCAGGCCACCGCTTCGCCCGCTTAGGCTCTTGTTCTATCGCAGATTTTTGCCGCCGAAGCGGTGACCGCGTCGGCGAAATCGGCTTAGAATGCCCCCAACACGCCACCCGGCCCCAAGGTCGTCGCCGCGGCTGGGAGCGCGTCTCGGCCATGCTCGCCCGCGACTCACTTCCGTCAAGGCCGTCGCTCCGCAGGAGACCGCCATGCCCTCGCCCGCCAGCCTCCTCCTTCCCGTTCTTCTTCTCCTCGGGGGCGCCGCCCCGGCCCACGCGATCTCGGACCGGCGCGACCAGCCGACCCAGGCTGACCTGCCCGACGGCACCCGCGGCGACGGGGCCGGGGTCGCCCCACCCCAGGCGATCACGCCCGACACGAAGGTGATGCCGGGTGAGACCGGGCTGAGCGGCGGCGCGCGCTCGCGGGCCAATCCTCTCGACCAGATCGAGCCCAAGGACCGGCGCGCCACGGGCGGCGGCGACGGGGCCGGCGACCGGCGTTGAGGCAACCGCGGCCGGCCGCTATGGTTAACCACCCGCGCGGCACGCGCGAGGAGAGGTGCCATGGGTCTGCTCGATCAGGTCATCGGTTCGGTGCTCGGCAACGTCCTCGGGGGCGGCAGCCGGCAGGAGGAGGAGCGCGACGGCGGTTCCGGGGGGATGTCGCCCCTGGTCAAGGCGCTGCTGATGCTGCTCGCCGCCAAGGCGATGCAGGGCGGCTTCGGCGACATCTTCGGCAGCGGCGAGCGGCCGGTGCCGCGGGGCGGCCGCGATGACGGATACGCCCCGGACCCGCACGGCTACGGCACGCCCGATCCGCGTGACGCCGCGCCCGTCCCCCGGCGCGGCGAGGATCCGAACAATCCCTATTCCGATCTCGCCGGGATGCTCGACGGTCCCGGCGGCCCGGATGCCCCCTCCCCCAGCGGGATGCGCAACCCGTTCGACCAGAGCCCCGGCCCGTCTTCGCGCATGGACCGGGAGCAGCCCGAGGATGCGGCGGGGGGTGGCCTCGACCAGCTCATCGACCGCTTCCGCCAAGGCGGTCTCGGGGAGCTGATCGAGTCGTGGATCGGCCCGGGTCACAACCGGTCGATCGCGCCGCACCAGCTCGCCCAGGCACTCGGTCCCGACACGGTCGAGACCCTGAGCCGCCAGACCGGGATGAACCGGGACGACCTGCTGGCGCAGCTCGCCCAGGTGCTGCCGGGCGTGATCGACGGACTGACCCCGCAGGGCCGGCGCCCGAACCACGACGAGATGCGCGGCTGGTAAAGCCGGCGCCCCGTCGGGGCGCCGCTCTTCGGATCAGCGGCCTCCCCGATCCCGCACCGGGATCGGGGAGGCCGCTCTTGTCTATGAGAAGGCGCCTGAGCCCGCCTGGCTGGCGAAGGGAGGCGCCCTTCGATGGCGAGATCCTCCGGCGCGCCCCCGGATGTAACAGTGAAGAGATTCGCCACCGGCCGGGGCGGCCGATTCATCCGAGGCGGTGTCACGAATCATTTCTCTGGAAAAAGCGGGCCGAGCACCGCCTTCGACGGGGTCGGTGCGGGGGCGTGCCCGATGGTCGGCGACGGATCTCCGGAATGTTGCACGGAGGCAACAGCCTCACGGCACGGCAGAAACCTTTCCAAACCCTTGATTTCAATCGATTCTGCGACCGCGCGTGGCCGCCCCGACACGGAGTGTGGCCGCGAGTGGACACCACGGCCCTCTGGATAACAAAAAATTAACCATTTCGGCGCGAAAGTCGTTTAAACAAACCATTAACCCGATCGCGCCTCACCGCGCGAGCCGACCATCGACGCAAGTCCACTGCGAAGATCCGGCAAGCTTTGACAAATCAACGCGAGACAACCCCGTTGCCACTCGTGGCACCGGAACTGAACAACTCGTCTAAAAATCTTGGGGGCTGACGTGTACATCGTCGTCGACGAGCGGGAAAGCGTGGCCGCACACTATGTGGAAGGCTTCAGTGTGGAGGGCGTGGCAGCCCGGGGGCTGGACGTGCGGGACGTCCGGACCTGGATCGACGCCACGCCGCCTCAGGACCTGGCGGCGGTCCAGGGCTTCCTGATCGGCGACTTCGCCGACCGGATGGCGTTCACGGCGGCGTTGCGCAGCCTGTCGGGCGCGCCGATCATCGCTCTCAACGAGACCCGCTCCCTCGAGCAGACCCTCGCGCTGTTCACCGCCGGAATTGACGACGTGGTGCGCAAGCCCGTGCATGTCCGCGAGATCATCGCCCGGGCCGGCGCGATCCGCCGCCGCACGAATCGCAGCGAGGCGAAGCCCGCGAGCACCCCGGACAAGAGCGGCCGCCTGACCGTCCACACCGACGGGCGCGATCCCGAGATCGACGGCCAGAGCCTGATGCTGCCCCGGCGCGAGCGCGACATCCTGGATTACCTCGCCCGCAACCGCGGCCGGCCGGTGACCAAGGGCCAGATCTTCAAGGCGGTCTATGGCGACCTCGATACCGCGGTCGACGAGAGCGTGGTCGAGGGCCACATCAGCAAGCTGCGCAAGAAGCTGCGGATGCGCCTCGGCTACGACCCGATCGAGGCCAAGCGCCTGGCCGGCTACACCTTCGTCGGTTGACCCCCCTCCCCGCCTGTGGTCGAGATGACGAAAGCCCCGGGCGACCGAGCGCCCGAGGCTTCGTGATCGAAGGCGACGGCCGCCGGTGGGGCGGCGGTCGAGGATCTTAGCGGAAGAGCGAGAGGACGTTCTGGCTCGCCGCGTTGGCGATCGAGAGCGCCTGCACCGCCAGCTGCTGCTGCGTCTGGAGCGCCTTCAGCTTCGTCGACTCCTCCTCGATGTCGGCATCCACCAGCGTGCCGATCGTCCGGTCGTTCACCTTCATCAGCGTGTCGACGAAGTTCTTCTGGCCATCGATCTGCGTCTTGTTGGCGCCGAGCTTGGTGCCGGCATCGGTCACCTTGGCGATGGCCGCCTCGACCGAGTTGATGTAGCCCTTCAGGACGTTGTCGCTCACCGCGCCGGTGGCGGCATCGTAGATCTTCAGCGACGCCACCGAGCTGGCGCCGCCCGTGTCGAGGATGCCGCCGCCCGCACCTGCGCCAGCGGCCGTGCCGGTCGCCGTCGCCGTCGCCGCAGCCGCACCGTAGCCGATGTTGACGGTCGCCGCGGCGTCCATCACCAGGTCGATCTTGGCGGTGGTGCCGGTGGCGGCGCCGCCGATCGTCTCGAACACCAGACGGTTCGAGCCGTCCAGGCTCGCCTGGATCTTGCCGGAGGTGTTGGCCGAGGCCGCGATCTGGTTGTTGATCGCGTTGACCAGCTCCTGCTGCGTCACCGCGGCGAGGTTCTGCACCGCCGAGGCCAGGCTCGTCTTGGTCAGCGTGATGGTGTCGGCGGTGCCGTTATTCGCCTTCAGCGAGAAGGTCGCGACGCCGGTGGTGCTGAAGTCGGTCGTGCTCGAGAGCGCCGTACCGGCCACCGTCTTGGCGGTGGTCGCCTGGGTGCCGCCCGAATTCGAGTCGTAGAGGCGGATCGCCTGGGTCGAGACGTTCACGACGGAGAAGGTGATGGCACCGGTCTTGTCGCGCGAGAAGCCGGCGACCACCGACCGGATGTCGGTATAGGAGGCATCCGCGGAGTTGACCGAGAGCCAGTTCTGACCCGACGACACCGACGAGTCGGCGACGGCCTTCATCTGGTTCTGGATGGCGGCGATCTCGGTCTGGACCTTCGAGCGGTCGATGCCCGGCTGCAAGGCGGTCTGCAGCTTGGTCCGCATGTTCTGGAGGTTGGTGATGACGCTCGTGACGCCGTTATAGGCGGTGTCGACCGCCGACGAGCCGAGGCCCAGCGAGTCCTTCACCGCCGAGAGCGAGGCGTTGTCGGTGCGGACCGTGGTGGCGATCGACCAGTAGGCGGCGTTGTCCGAGGCGGCGGCGACGCGCTGGCCGGTGGAGACGCGGTTGCTGGTCGTGTCGAGATTCTGGTTGATGGTCTTGAGCGTCGTCAGCGCCGTCATCGCGGCGGTGTTGGTGAGAAGGCTGGTCATCGGTTGGGCTTTCCGGGAGAGTGTGTCGAAAGAGGTCCGTTAACGGGCTCGCGCCGGGGCGCGGTGGCCGTCAGGAACCTTGACCCCCGGTACTCGGGGTCACGCTGCGGGGGGACATCCGGACTTTCACCGGCGCAGCGGAGCGACGTCATGTCTCCGGGACGGAACCCGGCCGCTGGAAGCTTTCGCCGGCACCGCGCCCCCGCCGGGGAGCGCCCTTGCCGATGACCTGATAATGGCAAGAACGACTTAGCAGGTGATTAAGGTTAAACCCCCCCGCCAGTCCGGATCTGGAACCGGCCGGGATCGTGCCCGTGTGGTGGCGCGAGAGGCCCGTTTCCTCTCGGATCGACGGAACAGGCCGGCGGCGGAACCGGTCGGATCGATGCCTCGAACGGACCGATGCGCCAGCGAAAGCGGCAGGTTCGGCTCCGCTCATCAAAGTGGCCGAGCCAGCGGCGACCACCCTGACGGATAGGCCGGGGCGGCGTGGCAGACACGCTCTCCCAAGGGCCGGCGGCCACCACGTTTCGAGGGGCGCGGCCCAGGCGTCGGTTGCGGATCCGGCGGGAGAGCGCGCCACCGACGAAGCGGGGGAGCGGCACCGCCCCCGTCGCGAAAACCGTGGACGCGAAGAAGGCCGCGCCCGGTGCCGGGCGCGGCCTTCTTGGCATCCGGTGCCCGGCCGACGCCGGGCCAATCGCTTAGCGGAAGAGCGAGAGAACGTTCTGGCTCGAAGCGTTGGCGATCGAGAGCGCCTGCACCGCCAGCTGCTGCTGCGTCTGGAGCGCCTTCAGCTTCGTCGACTCCTCCTCGATGTCGGCATCCACCAGCGTGCCGATCGTCCGGTCGTTCACCTTCATCAGCGTGTCGACGAAGTTCTTCTGGCCGTCGATCTGCGTCTTGTTGGCGCCGAGCTTGGTACCCACGTCGGTCACCTTGGCGATGGCCGCCTCGACCGAGTTGATGTAGCCCTTCAGGACGTTGTCGCTCACCGCGCCGGTGGCGGCATCGTAGATCTTCAGCGACGCCACCGAGCTGGCGCCGCCCGTGTCGAGGATGCCGCCGCCCGCACCCGCGCCAGCGGCCGTGCCGCTCGCCGTCGCCGTCGCCGAGGCCGCACCGTAGCCGATGTTGACGGTCGCCGCGGCGTCCATCACCAGGTCGATCTTGGCGGTGGTGCCGGTGGCGGCGCCGCCGATCGTCTCGAACACCAGACGGTTCGAGCCGTCCAGGCTCGCCTGGATCTTGCCGGAGGTGTTGGCCGAGGCCGCGATCTGGTTGTTGATCGCGTTGACCAGCTCCTGCTGCGTCACCGCGGCGAGGTTCTGCACCGCCGAGGCCAGGCTCGTCTTGGTCAGCGTGATGGTGTCGGCGGTGCCGTTATTCGCCTTCAGCGAGAAGGTTGCGACGCCGGTGGTGCTGAAGTCGGTCGTGCTCGCGAGCGCCGTGCTGGCCGTCGTCTTGGCGGTGGTCGCCTGGGTGCCGCCCGAGTTCGAGTCGTAGAGGCGAATCGCCTGGGTGGAGATGTTGACCGTCGAGAACGTGATGGCACCGGTCTTGTCGCGCGAGAAGCCGGCCACCACCGACCGGACGTCGATATAGGCCGAATCGGCGGAGTTGACCGAGAGCCAGTTCTGACCGGACGACACCGACGAGTCGGCGACGGCCTTCATCTGGCTCTGGATGGCGGCGATCTCGGTCTGGACCTTCGAGCGGTCGATGCCCGGCTGCAAGGCGGTCTGCAGCTTGGTCCGCATGTTCTGGAGGTTGGTGATGACGCTGGTGACACCGTTATAGGCGGTGTCGACGGCCGACGAACCGAGGCCCAGCGAGTCCTTCACCGCCGAGAGCGAGGCGTTGTCGGTGCGGACCGTGGTGGCGATCGACCAGTAGGCGGCGTTGTCCGAGGCGGCGGCGACGCGCTGGCCGGTCGAGACGCGGTTGCTGGTCGTGTCGAGGGTCTGGTTGATGGTCTTGAGCGTCGTCAGCGCCGTCATCGCGGCGGTGTTGGTGAGAAGGCTGGTCACGGCTGATTCATCCGGTGTTGCGCGGTGGCGGGAATGTGCAGGAGTCCGGGCTCGTACCGGTTCAGCGGATCGGCGCCTGAGTCCGCGGGCCTCATCGGCCCGCGGACCAGCAACGTACCGTCTGAGCTTTCAACACATCCGGCTTCTCACCGGGGCCAGCGGGTCGACATCATGTCTAGGGCTAGTCAAGCCCTCCACTGATCCTGCCGCCGAAGCCCTTGTGGGCCCCGGCGACAGGTGTGACTATCGCGAGACTCGCCTTATCAAGCACTTAAGCCGCCCCTGGCCCAACGACAGCCTGGGGAAAACCAGGATGACACTCGGATAACCCGCGACGGAATCAGGTTGAATCGGCCGCGAGGGCCGCGGGACGCGGCGGCGGGGCGGTCCCAGCCCGGCACACGGCTCCCAGCCTGGCACCCGGGCCCGCCCGAAAAAGCCCCGCGCAAGCCACCGGCCTTAGAGCCGTCCTGGATCAAGACGGAGCATCGCAGGACATGGGGATCATTGTCGGCCTCGTCATCGCCATCGGCTGCATGCTCGGCGGCTTCGTGGCCATGGGCGGCCACCTGATCGTGATCTGGCAGCCCTGGGAATTCGTCATCATCGGCGGCATGGCGGCCGGCACCTTCGTGATCGCCAACCCGATGAAGACCGTGGTCGATTCCGGCAAGGCGACCATGGAGGCGTTCAGTGGCAAGGGCCCGAAGCGCAAGGACTTCCTGTCGCTGCTCGGCCTGCTCCACGCCCTCCTGCGCGAGATCAAGACCAAGCCGCGCAACGAGGTCGAGACCCACTTCGACGATCCGGCGAATTCCGAGATCTTCAAGAACTATCCGGATGTGACGAAGGACCAGAACCTGGTCCTGTTCATCTGCGATTACTGCCGGCTGATCCTGATCGGCGGCGCCCGCTCGCACGAGATCGAGGCGCTGATGGAGGAGGAGATCGGCACGCACAAGAAATACGCGCTCAAGCCCTACGGGGCGATCAACACGGTGGCCGAAGCCCTGCCGGCGCTCGGGATCGTCGCGGCGGTGCTCGGCATCGTGAAGGCGATGGGCGCGCTCGACCAGTCGCCGCAGATCCTCGGCGGCCTGATCGGCGCGGCGCTCGTCGGCACGTTCTTCGGGGTGTTCGCCTCCTACGGCGTGCTGGCACCGCTCGCCATCAAGGTGAAGGGCGTGCGCGAGAAGCAGTGCTCGGTCTACACCATCGTCAAGCAGAGCCTGATCGCCTACATGAACGGCGCCCTGCCGCAGGTGGCGATCGAGCACGGCCGCAAGGGCATCGCCGCCGCCGACCGTCCGACCATCGACGAGGTCGAGGCCGCCACCGTTCCGGGCGCCCAGAACCGCGAGGCGGCATGAGGATCCTCATGCCGTTCCTCCTCATGACGATCCTCCTCCGCGACGCGCCCTGAGAGCCGGGACACCTCTCCATGGACCCGACGATCCTCACGAACCCCGCCGACATCCGCGCCCGCATCCAGGAGGCCGCCGGCCTCTCCCTGGACCGGCTGCCGATGTTGCAGCTCATCTTCGACCGCCTGGCCACCGCCTGCGGCGACAGCCTCAAGCACCTCGCCGCCTCGTCGATCCTCTACTCGCTGAACGGCGTCGAGAGCGGCCGCTTCGGCGACTTCCTCGACGCCTACGACGCAAGGGCGGTGGTGGGCATCTTCCAGGCCCCGGCCTGGGACGGCCACATCCTGGTCGGCCTCGACCGCGACTTCGTCTTCACCATGGTCGAGGTGCTGTTCGGCGCCGACGGCACGGAGCAGCCGGTCGACGACGAGCGGGCCTTCTCGGCGATCGAGCTGCGGATCGCCCAGATCATCCTGGAGCAGGTCGGCCGGGCACTCGAAGCCTCCTTCGGCCTCGTCTCGAAGACGGCGTTCACCCTGGAACGCACCGAGACGCGGATGGAATTCGCGGTGATCGGCCGGCGCAGCAACAAGGCGATCCAGGCGAAGTTCCTGATCCAGGCGCTCAGCCGCGGCGGCGAGATGTTCATCATCATCCCGCAGACGGTGCTCAACCCGCTGCGGCCGAGCCTCGCCAAGGTGCTGACCGGCGAGACCAGCACCCGCCGCGACCCGCGCTGGACGAGCCAGATCGCCGCCGAAGTGCAGAAGACCACGGTGCAGCTGCGCGCCGTGCTGGAGGAGCGCCACCTGACGCTCGGCGAGATCGCCGGGCTGAAGGTCGGCCAGGTGATCGCCCTCGACGCCACGCCGGCGACGCGGATCAAGCTCGAGGGCAACGACAAGCCGCTGTTCTGGTGCCATGCCGGGCAGTCGCAGGGGGCCTACGTCCTGAGAATCGACGAGGCCATTCAGGACAAGGAAGGGGCAGAGCATGGTCTCGCTGGTTGACGGAGTGCTGCTCGCCGCCCTGGTCGGCACCAATGCCTGCGTGCTGCCGCTCTACTTGAAGCTCAAGCGCCTCGATCGCGCCCAGGCCGAGTACGGACAGGCGGTCGCGGCCTCCGGCCACGCGCTCGCCAGCGCCAGCGAGGCGGTGCGCAACTTCACCGGCGAGGGCCGCGCGGTCCTGGAGGCTTTGAGCGCCAAGATCGACGAGGCGAAGGCGACGATCGACGCCCTCGAGGCCGGCCAGCGCGTGGTGGCCCCGGACAGACCGGTTGCCGAGCGCAGCGGCCGCTGACGGCAGGCGCCCGACCGTGCCATCCCGGGGCGCGGCGGGCCGGCCCGTCGATTTCACCGTTTGGCCTGAACGAACCGGTATTCCTTTCGTTGGACACTGCTCTGGCGATCCGCTCCGCCCGGACCGTGCCGGCGGGGCGCATCGCCATGCCGGCACGCCGGTCGCCTCGCGCCCGGGGCGCCCGCAACCGGGTGAGAGCGAACGGACGCCGCCGCAAGCTTCGGATCAGCTTGGGCGCTTAGGACTGTCAGGGACATTTCGAGACTGCGACGCGAGCCCGCGATGAGCACGAGCCCCTTCCCCGATGCCGGCGCCAGCCCCGTCCTCCCGAGCCAGGGGTCCCAGCCCGGGCCGCAGCCGGCCGATGACGGACGCAACCTCGATTCGATCCTGCGCATCCCCGTCCTGGTCCAGGTGGTGCTCGGCTCGGCGACCATGCCGGTCTCCAACCTGATGAAGCTCGGCCGCGGCGCGATCGTGTCCCTCGACCACCGGGTCGGCGAGCCCGTCGACGTGATGGTCAACGGCCGGGTGATCGCCCGGGGCGAGATCGTCATCGTCGAGGAAGAGAATTCCCGCTTCGGCGTCTCGCTGACCGAGGTGGTCGGCCCGGCCGACGCCGCACAGAACGGCTGATCGCGTGAACTTTGCGGCGCCCCCCCCGGCCTTGCGCAGCGCCTCCCGGCAGCTCGCACCCGTCGACCAGGTCGCGACCCTGCTCCTGGCCATGGGCAAGCCCGCGGCGGGGCGCCTTCTCAAGTATTTCGAGCCCGACGAGATCAAGCGGATCACCCAGTCGGCTTCGCGGCTCGGCGCGGTGAGCCCCGACCTGGTCGACACCGTGGTCGAGACCTTCGCCGAGGAATTTGCCAGCGGCTCGAGCCTCGTCGGCACGGTGAACGAGGTCGAGAAGCTCCTGACCGGTCTGCTGCCGGCCGATCAGGTCGCCGACATCCTGGCCGACCTGCGCGGCAACGCCAACCGCTCGGTCTGGGAGCGGATGGCAACCGTGTCGGAGAGCACGCTGGCGAGCTACCTCGTCAAGGAACACCCGCAGACCGCCGCCCTGATCCTGTCGCGGGTCAAGCCGGCCATCGCCGCCAAGGTGATGGGGCACCTGCCGCTGCCGGTGCGCAACACCGTGATGCGGCGGATGCTGAGCTTCAAGCCGGTGACCGACGACGTGATGCAGGCGGTCGAGCGGGCCCTGCACGAGGACTTCCTGATCAACGGGTCGCGCAATTCCGGCGCCGACACCCACGCCAAGATGGCCGACATCATCAACAAGATGGACCGCCAGCAGATGGACGAGGCGCTGACCAGCCTCGCCGATTCGCGGCCGAAATCGGTCGAGATCCTCAAGGGCCTGCTCTTCACCTTCGACGACATCGTCAAGCTGGCGCCGCGCGCGCGCACCACCCTGTTCGACGCGGTGCCCAACGACCGCCTGGTTCTGGCCCTCAAGGGCACCGACGCGGAGTTCCGCACGGTGGTGCTGAGCGCGCTCTCGGCCCGCGTCCGCCGCATGGTCGAGCACGAACTCAACGGCGGCGAGCCCGCCGCCCAGCGCGACGTGATGGAGGCGCGCCGCAGCATCACCGACCTCGCCATGGACATGGCGGGCCGCGGCGAGATCGAGATCAACCCGGGAGGCGAGGATGAAGCTCTCATCCGCTGAGTGGTGCCCGACGGGCACGCTCGCGCCGCGGTCCCGCGAGGATCGCGTGAGGCGACCGGCCGGGGCGGGGCTCGCGCCCCGCGTCTCCGCCCATGGCTGAGGATACCGACCAGGAGAGCAAGACCGAAGCCGCCACCGAGCGGAAGGTGCGCGACGCGATCGAGAAGGGCGACGTGCCCTTCTCCCGCGAGGCCCCGGTCTTCGCCTCGATCCTCGGCCTCCTGGTCTGCCTCAGCCTGGTGGTGCGGGGGCAGGCGGCGGCCCTCGCCCGGGACCTCGCCGCGTTCTTCGACCATCCGGGCGGGTTCTCCCTGGCCTCGGCCGAGGACGCCCTGACCCTGATGCAGGCCACCGGCTTCGCCCTCGGCCGGTTCCTCACCCCGATCCTGCTGGTCCTGTCCGGCTTCGGGCTCGTCGCCTCCCTCGCCCAGAACGTCCCGAGCCTCGTCTCGGACCGGATCGCCCCGAAATGGAACCGCATCTCCCCGGCCTCGGGCTGGAGCCGGATCTTCGGCCGCGCCGGCCAGATCGAGTTTCTGAAAGCGGTCCTTAAAGTCTCATCAGTCAGTCTCGTCGTCCTCCTGCTCCTGCGCTCGGAACAGGCCAAAGCCGTGAGTGCCATGTTCGTCGACCCGAGCCAGCTCCCCGAGCTGATCCTGACGACCGCGATCCGCCTGGTCTCGGCCGTGAGCATCGCCACCATCGTGATCGTCGCGGGCGACCTCGTCTGGGCGCGCCTGCGGTGGCAGCGCTCGCTGCGGATGTCGCGCCAGGAGATCAAGGACGAGCACAAGCAGATCGAGGGCGATCCGACCGTCAAGGCGCGCCTGCGCTCGCTCGCCCTGGACCGCACCCGCAAGCGGATGCTCGGGCAAGTCAACCGCGCCACCGTCGTCATCGCCAACCCGACCCATTTCGCGGTGGCTTTGCGCTACGAGCCCTCCGAGGGGCCGGCGCCGATGGTGCTCGCCAAGGGCCAGGACCTGATCGCCCTTCGCATCCGCGAGATCGCCGAGCAGAACGGCATCCCGGTGATCGAAGACAAGCCTCTCGCAAGGTCGCTGTATGATGCTGTCCAAGTCGACCAGATGATCCCTGCGGAGTTCTACCGCGCGGTCGCGCAGATCCTGTTCTTCCTGTTCGCGAGACAACGATGATCCCTCAAGACCACGATCTCGCGCAGGCCCGGACGATCTCCCGGGACGTGATCGCGGCGGCCGAGGCGGTGTTCGCGACCGCGCTCCGTGATTTCATCACCGAATTCTGCCTGCTCGACGGCAGCGTGCTGATCGGCTGGGTGCGGGGCGAGCGGCACGGCAACATCGCCGATCTGGTCGCCTCCTCGGCCGAGCCGTTCTTCAAGCAGGCCACGCTCACCTATGCCGATGCCGCCGATGTCTGCCTCGACTGGGGCCGCTCGATGCAGGTGGTCCTCGACATGGAGTTCGCGGCGAAGCCCGTGACGGTGTTCTTCAAGCTCGTCCTCGACGGCTGCTTCGTCGGGGTCGCGATCCAGCGCATCCTGGCCGAGGACGGCCCGCCCCTGCAACTCGACGCCTTTGCCCGCGCCCTTTCGGAGGCCCGGGTCGCCTGAAGCCGCTGCCCGGCGCGAAGGCCGCTCCCGATCGTTGCCCAACACCGCGATTGTCGCCGCCTCGGGTCAGCCGGACCGGCGACCTCCCGCGCGGTGTCGAGACAGGCGGTTCTCTCGATCGATGAAAGCCGAATCGGCCGCGCTGCCTCTCACGCCGCGACCCGCCGAGCTAACCCTGGCTTAACGCGTCCCTCCGCACACACCCCAGGGGTTTTCCTAAAAAAGCCCCGCGAAGCGGGCCTGTTGCGATGCGGCGGTCATTGACCGCGCGCAGCCGCCCAGACATGACTTCGGTCGGGGCAAATCGGAACCCGCAGGCATTCGAATCGGCGCGGGCCCTGCCGCGTGCCGGACGACCCAAGGTTCCGGTCTGCACGACAAGACGAGGGACAGGTCGGTGCGGCGTCGTCCGACCGGGCTCGATTGAGGGTGCAACAGATGTATTTCTTGGTTGATGCCAGGAAATCGGTCAATGCGGGTTTCAAAGCTGGATTCGACAGAGAGGGAGTGTCGTCCTTTTCTCTGTCGCCGGAAGAGTTCACGAGCTGGATCGAAACGGCGACCCGCAGCGATCTCGATGCGGTCCAGGGTTTCCTGCTGGGCGATTTCGAGGAGCGCGCCCGCTGCGCCAGCACGATCCGTCGGCAATCCCGGGCTCCGATCATCGCCCTGGCCGATTCGCGGTCGCTCGAACAGACCCTGGTGCTGTTCGATGCCGGGATCGACGACGTTCTGCCCAAGCCCGTGCATGTCCGGGAGATCCTTGCCCGGGCCGAGGCGATCTGGCGCCGCGTCAATGGCGAGCCGCCACCGGCGCCCGACCCGGCCGCCCCAGTGCCGGACGAGGCGCAAACACCGCCTGCCCCGCAAGGCCGGGCGTCCGAGCGGCTGAAGGTCTTCTTCGACGGGCGCGATCCGGAGATCGACGGCGTTCCCTTCGTCCTGCCGCGGCGGGAGCGGCACATCCTGGAATTCCTGGTCCGCAACCGGGGCCGGCGGGTGACCAAGACCCAGCTCTTCAACGGGGTCTACGGCGTCTACACCGATGGCGTCGAGGAGAGCGTGGTCGAGGGTCATGTCAGCAAGCTGCGCAAGAAGCTGGCGCAAGCCCTCGGCCACGACCCGATCGAGGCCAAACGCTATATCGGTTACACCTACGTCGGGTAAGGGACGCTCGCCGCGCCATACCGGGCACCGCAAGGTTCCATCATGACGTAGCGGACCGCACCGTTCCGGCCCATCCGTACACAATACCGACATGTCGCGACTGCGCCGACGACACGCTTTGTACCACCGGGCCAGTAGCACCCGGCAGAGCTGCGCGGCGCAACGCCCCGTGGTTCCTTGTTGTCGCGTCATCGTCGCCGCCGAGCCGGCGACCATCTCGCATTGTCGATGCCGCGCGCGGACATCCGCCCCCTCGGACCGGCATCTCGACCTTGGCGACACGTCGAGAATGAAACAATCCGGTGTCGACGATCGCCGGTCTTCTACCAACGGTCGTTGAAACCGACCTTTGGTGCCGTTCTCGAATTTTCGCCAAGCCCAAGGTCCCGGACATCTGCGCTTGGCATCGACAATTCGAGAGTGGATCAGCGGCCGCGTCGATCTCGGGCCTGCCCGAGATCGAATCGATGCGTCAGCATCTTGGGCCGTTGGTATTACTTGCAGAACGTCTTGGCGCCCGGGGTCCACTGGCCGAACCCGGAGGCCACCATGTTGGCGATGACCCGGCAGACATATTGCTTCTGGGCCGGGTTGTTGTTCGGGCCGGCATGGTACCGGGCCACCGCCAGGGTCCAGCTTCCCTCCCGGGCCTTCAGCTCCTTGAGGAAGACCGTCGCGTATTCGACGTTCTGGCGCGGGTCGATCATCGCCTCGAGCGAGGAGAACTTCGCCCGGTGATAATGGTGGTTGATCTGCATGCAGCCGAGGTCGACGAGGCGCACGCCGCTGGCCTGCGCCTCCCCCAGGCGCCGGATCACGTCGGCGGCGCTCGACCCGAAATACGCCTTGCCGCCGATATTCATCGCGTAGGGCTGCAACGAGCCGCGATTGCCGCTCTCGGTCAGCCCGACGGCGTAGAGCATGCCGAGGGGGACGCCGTGCCGCGCCGCGGCCTGCGTCATCTGCTGCTCGCAGACATTGCCGGTGGGCGGCAGCGGCGCCTTGGCGGCCCCTGAGACCGTGGCGGCGGCGTGAGCGCCCGCCACTGCGCTACAG
>NZ_LABX01000253.1 GCF_001043915.1 Methylobacterium aquaticum
CGGGGCGATGGTGCTGCATCTTCTGTCGGCGCGGGGCGCGCTGGACGAGGGCAAGGTCCGGGTGCGGACGCTGACGCTGCCGGATACCTACCAGGACCACGACACGCCGGAGCGGATGTACGCGCAAGCGGGCCTCGACGCCGCCTCGATCGTCAAGGTCGTCGAGGCGACCTTGCCGGCGCGCGAGGCGGCGGCCGAGCGCGGGGGACGCCTGCGACTCGCCTGAGACGTCTCACCGAACGGATTGGTCCCGGGGCTAAGATGCTGATGCGCGGGCGGCACGGTCGCCCGCGATCGATTCGCCTGTGCCTTGCGGGCGTGGCGCCGGGCTGGCAGAAGCGGCCCGGCTTCCCGACTTGATGTCACCGTCGGACGAGCGTGCCCGCCGCCTGAGCCGCCGAGAAGGACCGCATGCGAGAAGAACGCATGACTGAGGCCCCGCACCGCACCGCGTCCACCCCGTCCGGTTCCGGAGTCGAGCCCGGCCCGGTGCTGATCACCGGCGCCAGCGGCTTCCTCGGCCCGGCGCTCGTCGACGTGTTCCGGGCCGCCGGCTTCCCGGTGCGGGTTCTGGTGCGCGCCACGAGCCCGCGCACCAACCTGACCTGGCCCGATGTCGCGATCGTCGAGGGCGACATGCGCGACCCCGCGGCGGCGGCGGCCGCGATGCGCGGCATGCGCTACCTCGTCCATGCCGCGGCGGATTACCGGCTCTGGGCGCCGGACCCCGAGGAGATCGTGCGGACCAACCGCGACGGCACCCGGGCCCTGATGCGGGCGGCGCTCGATGCGGGTGTCGAGCGGGTCGTCTACACGTCGAGCGTCGCCACCATCAAGCCGCATGACGACGGCACGCCCGCCGACGAGACCCGGCCGCTGACCCCGGAGACCGCCATCGGCGCCTACAAGCGCAGCAAGGTCGTGGCTGAGCGGGTGGTCGAGGAGATGGTCGCCCGCGACGGTCTGCCGGCGGTGATCGTCAACCCCTCGACCCCGATCGGACCCCGCGACGTCAAGCCGACTCCGACCGGGCGGATCATCGTCGAGGCGGCGAACGGCAAGATGCCGGCCTTCGTCGATACGGGCCTCAACCTCGTCCATGTCGACGATGTGGCGAAGGGCCATTTGCTCGCCCTGCACAGGGGCCGGATCGGCGAGCGCTACATCCTGGGCGGAGAGGACGTGCTGTTGTCGCGCATGCTCGCCGACATCGCCGGCCTCGTCGGGCGAAAGCCCCCGACCGTGCGGCTGCCCCGGGCGGCGGTCTATCCGGTGGCCTTCGTGTCCGAGCTCGCCGCCCGGATCACCGGCAAGGCGCCGCTCGCCACGATCGACGGCATCCGGATGTCGCGCTACCGGATGTTCTTCTCCGACGCCAAGGCGCGGGCCGAGCTCGGCTACGCGGCCCGGCCCTACCGCGACGGCCTCGCCGATGCCGTCACCTGGTTCCGTCAGGCGGGATACATCCGATGACAACCGTCACCGAGGCGCGCTCTGGCAAGGGGCACCGCGACGAGAACTTCCCGGTCGCCTCGCACCTGATCCATCCGCGCCACCGCGGCCCGATCCTGGATTTTTACTACTATGTCCGGGCCGGCGACGACGTCGCCGACAATGCCGGCCTGTCGCCGGAGCGGAAGATCGCGCTTCTCGACGGCCTCGCCGACGCGCTGACGGGCAAGGGCCCCGACGATCCGGTGGCGGCCCCCCTGCGCCGCGCGCTGGCCGAGCGCGGGCTGCCGCCGCGCCATGCGCTCGAACTTCTCGACGCCTTCCGGATGGACGCGCACAAGACGCGCTACGAGACCTGGGACGAGTTGGCGCATTACTGCCGCTACTCGGCCGTGCCGGTCGGCCGCTTCGTCCTCGACGTCCATGGCGAGGATCCGGGCCGCACCTGGCCGACCTCGGACGCGATCTGCACCGCGCTCCAGGTCATCAACCACCTCCAGGATTGCGCCAAGGATTTTCGCAACGTCGACCGTGTCTACCTGCCGCGGGAGACCCTGGAGAAGCACGGCGCCCGGATCGAGGATCTGGGGGGCGAGCGCGCCACTCCCGCTCTGCGCGCGGTGATCGAGGACCTGGCGCAACGCTGCCTCGACCTTCTCGAAGAGGGCCGGCCCCTGCCCGACCTGATCGACGACACCCGTCTCGCCATGGAGATCGCGGCGATCCACCGCCTCGCGGTGCTGCTTGCCCGCGGCCTCCTGGTGCGCGACCCGCTGAGCGAGAAGGTCCATCACGGCAAGGCCGCCTTCGCGCTGACCGCGCTCGGCGCCGCCGCCACGACGCTCGCCCGGCGGCCGTTCCGCCGCCATCTCCAGCCGGCCCTGCGGGGAGCCCGTTCGTGACCGCCCTCGCCTCCCGACCCGCCTCGCCCATCGAGCCCACGACCGAGGCCCAGGCCCTGCCGGCCGCCGGCTCGTCGTTCTACACCGCCATGCGGCTGCTGCCGGCCGAGCAGCGCGACGCGATGTACGCGGTCTACGCCTTCTGCCGGGCCGTCGACGACGTCGCCGACGATGGCGGCGCCCGCGAGGTCCGCGCCGCCGAGCTGGACCGCTGGCGGGCCGACATCGACGCCCTCTATGCCGGCCGGCCGGTGCCGCGGACCCAGCCCCTCGTCGGCCCGGTGCAGCGGTTCGGGCTCAGGCGCGAGGATTTCCAGGCGGTGATCGACGGCATGGCGATGGATGCCGAGGCCGACATCGTCGCCCCCGATTCCGCCACCCTCGACCTCTATTGCGACCGGGTGGCGAGCGCCGTCGGCCGCTTGTCGGTGCGGATCTTCGGCCTGCCCGAGGAGCCCGGCATCCGGCTCGCCCACCATCTCGGCCGGGCGCTCCAGCTCACCAACATCCTGCGCGACATCGACGAGGATGCCGAGCGCGGCCGGCTCTACCTGCCGGCCGAGCCGCTGGCGGCGATCGGGCTGTCCCGTCCCACGCCCGAGCGCGCGCTCGCCCATCCGCGCCTCGCGGAGGTCTGCGCCCGGCTCCTCGACGAGGCGCAAGCCCACTACGATGCCTCCTGGGCGATCATGAACCGCGAATCGCGCCGGGCCACCAAGGCGCCCCGGATCATGGGCGCGGCCTACCACCTGATCCTCGTCGGCTTGCGCCAGCGCGGCTGGGCGCCGCCCCGCGCGCGGGTGAAGCCCGGCAAGCTCGCGCTGATCGGCGTCCTCCTGCGCCACGCGATCGTCTGATGGGCATGGTCCACGTTCCGACGATCCACGTCCTCGGCGCCGGCCTCGCCGGCCTCTCGGCGGCCCTGCGCCTCGCCAAGGCCGGCCGGCGCGTCGTGGTGCACGAGGCGGCCAAGCAGGCCGGCGGGCGCTGCCGCTCCTACTTCGATCCGGCCCTCGGGCTGACGATCGACAACGGCAACCACCTGCTCCTGTCGGGCAACCGCGACGCCCTCGACTTCCTGAGGCTGGCCGGGGCGCCGGACGGCGTGCTCGCCGGGCCGGACGAAGCCGCTTTCGCCTTCGCCGATCTCGCGACGGCTGAGCGCTGGACCCTGCGGCCGAATGCCGGGCGCCTGCCCTGGTGGGTGCTCGATGCCCGCCGCCGGGTGCCGGGCAGCCGCGCCCGCGACTACCTCGCCCCGCTGGGGATCTTCCGCGGCGCGACCCGCTCCGCCACGATCGGCGAGAGCATGGCCTGCCACGGGCTCCTGTGGGACCGGCTCTGGCGCCCGGTGCTGCTCGCCGCCCTCAACACCGAGCCGCAGGAGAGCGATGCGGGGCTCGCCGCCACGATCCTGCGCGAGACGCTCGGCGCCGGCGGCCGGGCCTGCCGGCCGCTGGTGGCGGTCGAGGGGTTGTCGGCGGCCTTCATCGATCCGGCCCTGGCGGCCTTGGGCCAGGCTGGTGCGGAGGTCCGCTTCGGCCGGCGCCTGCGGGCGCTCGGGATCGAGGGCGGGCGCCTGACCCGGCTCGACTTCGCGGATGGCGCGGAGACGCTCGGCCCCGACGATGCGGCGGTGATGGCCGTGCCCGCTTGGGTCGCCGCCGACCTGCTGCCGGGCTTGGAGACGCCGCAGAGCCATCGCTCGATCGTCAACGCCCATTTCGCGGTGCCGCCGAAGCCGGGGGCGCCGCTGCTGCTCGGCGTGGTCGGCGGCGTGACCGAGTGGCTGTTCTCCTATCCCGACCGGCTCTCGGTCACGATCAGCGGCGCCGACCGCCTGCTCGACGTGCCGCGCGAGGATCTCGCCCGCACGATCTGGGACGAGGTCTCGCGGCTTTCAGGATTCGCCGGCGATCCCCTGCCGCGCTGGCAGATCGTCAAGGAGAAGCGGGCCACCTTCGCGGCGACGCCGGCGGAAGCGGCGCGTCGGCCCGGTGCGCGCACGCACATCCCCAATCTGGCACTCGCCGGAGACTGGACGGCGACCGGGCTGCCCTCGACCATCGAGGGCGCGATCCGGTCCGGGGCAACGGCGGCGCAGGTCGTTGCATCCACCGGCGTCAACGCTGCGTTGCGCGGAGCCGCTTGACGGCGGGCCCCGGTTTCGGGAACAGCGTAGGCGTAAGCGGCGGTTTGTGCGCCGCGACAAGACTCGGGATGGCATCATGGGCGGCGGGGCGGAGCCGCCCTCACCAGAGGAAGGCAGAGACACCGTGGGCAAGGTCGAGACGCTGCACCGCAAGAGCACGCAGGACATCACCCTCGACGAGGTCGAGCGGCGGGTGTCGGCGGCGTCCCGGGCGCTGACGCAGCTGGCGCATGCCGACGGGCACTGGTGCTTCGAGCTGGAGGCGGACGCCACCATCCCGTCCGAGTACATCCTCTACCACCACTTCCGCGCCTCGGTGCCGCCGCGGGAGCTGGAGGAGAAGATCGCCGTCTACCTGCGGCGGACGCAGAGCGCCCTGCACCACGGCTGGGCGCTGGTCCACGAGGGACCGTTCGACATGAGCGCGTCCGTCAAGGCGTATTTCGCCCTGAAGATGATCGGCGACCCGATCGACGCGCCGCACATGCGCCGGGCCCGGGAGGCGATCCTCCAGCGCGGCGGCGCGGCGCACGCCAACGTCTTCACCCGCACCCTGCTCGCCCTTTACGGCGAGGTGCCGTGGAGCGCCGTGCCGGTGATGCCGGTCGAGGTGATGCTGCTGCCGCGGTGGTTCCCGTTCCACCTCGACAAGGTGTCGTACTGGGCCCGCACCGTGATGGTGCCGCTCTTCGTGCTCCAGGTGACAAAGCCCCGGGCCAAGAACCCCCGCGGCGTCAGCGTGCGCGAGCTGTTCACCCAGGACCCGGAGCGGATCCGGCGCTGGCCCTCCGGCGCCCAGGAATCCTCGCCCTGGCGCCCGGTCTTCGCGGCCATCGACGACATCCTGCGGGTGGTCGAGCCCTACTTCCCGAAGGCGCCCCGGGCGCGCGCCATCGACAAGGCGGTGGCCTTCGTCAGCGAGCGGCTGAACGGCGAGGACGGGTTAGGGGCCATCTACCCGGCCATCGCCAACTCTGTGCTGATGTACGAGGCCCTGGGCTACCCGGAGGACCACCCGCTGGTGGCGACGGCGCGCTCGGCGGTGGAGAAGCTCGTCACCGTCAAGGAGCACGAAGCCTACGTCCAGCCCTGCCTGTCCCCGGTCTGGGACACGGCGCTCGCCGCCCATGCCCTGATGGAGGCCGGCGGGCCGGAGAACGAGCGCCAGGCCCGCGCCGCCCTCGAATGGCTGAAGCCGCTCCAGGTGCTCGACATCAAGGGCGACTGGGCGGCCCGCAAGCCGGATGTGCGCCCGGGCGGCTGGGCGTTCCAGTACAACAACGCCCATTACCCCGACCTCGACGACACCGCCGTGGTGGCGATGGCGATGGACCGGGCGCAGACCCGCCTCGGCCCCGGCGAGGGCGGCTCGGACTACACCCAGTCGATCGCCCGGGCCCGGGAATGGATCGAGGGCTTGCAGAGCCGCGACGGGGGCTTCGCCGCCTTTGACGCCGACAACACCTACCATTACCTGAACTACATCCCGTTCTCCGACCACGGCGCCCTGCTCGACCCGCCGACCGCCGACGTCACCGCCCGCTGCATCTCGATGCTGGCCCAGCTCGGCGAGACCAAGGAGACCAGCGCTCCCCTCGCCCGGGCCGTCGACTACCTGCTCGCCGACCAGGAGGAGGATGGCAGCTGGTACGGCCGCTGGGGCATGAACTACATCTACGGCACCTGGTCGGCGCTCTGCGCGCTGAACGCCGCCGGCCATGATCCCGCCTCCGCGCCGGTCCGCAAGGCGGTGGAGTGGCTGATCGCGATCCAGAACCCGGATGGCGGCTGGGGCGAGGACGCGGCGAGCTACAAGCTCGAATATCGCGGCTACGAGCGGGCGGCGAGCACGGCGTCGCAGACCGCCTGGGCGCTGATCGCCCTGATGGCGGCGGGCGAGGCCGACCATCCGGCGGTGGCCCGTGGCGTCAACTACCTTGCCCGCACGCAAGGCGCGGACGGGCTGTGGGGCGAGGAGTGCTACACCGGCACCGGCTTCCCGCGGGTGTTCTACCTGCGCTATCACGGCTACGCCAAGTTCTTCCCGCTCTGGGCGCTGGCGCGCTACCGCAATCTCCAGCGGGGCAACAGCCGCCGGGTCGCGGTGGGAATGTAGCTGACGCGGCGGGTCCGCGGCGCAACCGCGCCCGCCCGGAACGACCGCCCGGGCTCGGGCATTCCCCGGGCCGGGAGCCCCGTCATGACCCTGTACAGCTACCACATCTCCCACGAGCAATGCCCGCCGCGGGCGCTGCTCGCCTTGGCCCAGCGGGCCGAGCAGGCCGGCTTCGACGGGGCCTTCTCCTCCGACCATCTCCAGCCGTGGTCGCCGAGCCAGGGCGAATCCGGCTTCGCCTGGGCCTGGCTCGGCGCCGCCCTCCAGGCGACCGAGCGGCTGACCTTCGGGATCATCTCGGTGCCGGGGGGCTGGCGCTACCATCCCGTCGTGCTGGCCCAGGCGGTGGCGACCCTCGGACAGATGTTCCCGGGCCGGGTGCCCTGGGTGGCGCTGGGCAGCGGGCAGGCGATGAACGAGCGCGCCACCGGCGGGCCCTGGCCCGACAAGGCCGAGCGCAACGCCCGCCTGCGCGAGGGCGCCGAGATCATGCGGGCGCTCCTCGCCGGCGAGACGGTGACCCAGCGTGGCCGCCTGACGGCGGTGGAGGCCAAGGTGTGGTCGCTGCCCGAGACCCCGACGCGCCTCGTCGGTGCCGCCACCAGCGTCGAGACCGCCGCCTGGCTCGGCACCTGGGCCGACGGGCTCCTCACCGTCGGGACGAGCCCCGAGGCATTGGGGCCCATCGTCGACGCCTTCCGGGAGAATGGCGGCGCCGACAAGCCGGTCTTCCTCAAGATGGACCTGAGCTACGCCCCCGACGCGGCCGAAGCCCTGCGCCAGGCCCATGCCGAGTGGCGCTTCAACGCCCTGCCGGCCTCAGTGGCCTGGGAACTGCCCCGCCCGGCCGATTTCGAGGCCGCCGCCCGCTTCCTGCGGCCCGAGGACATGCACGAGGCGGTGCTGATCTCCCACGACCTGCCGGCCCTGACCGAGCGCATCGCCGCCTGTGCGGCCCTCGGCTTCGACAGCATCGACCTGCATCAGGTCGGCGGCAACCAGGCGGCATTCATCGACGCCTTCGGCGAGCGGGTGCTGCCGGCGCTGCATGGCCGCAAGGCCCCGGTGATCGAGTTCGACCCGTTCGGGCGCAAGCCCGCGGCGCGGGCGGGCTAAGCAGATTTCGCCGAAGTGGTCACCGGTTCGGCGATAAAAATCTGCGACAAAACAAGAGCCTAAGCGGGCGAAGCGTTGGCCTGCCAACGCAAGCCTGCTTAGAGCATTGTCCGACGAAGTGGATACCGGTCCGTCGTCGACA
This sequence comes from Methylobacterium aquaticum, assembly GCF_001043915.1. GTDB lineage: Bacteria > Pseudomonadota > Alphaproteobacteria > Rhizobiales > Beijerinckiaceae > Methylobacterium > Methylobacterium aquaticum. Next base: position 7,881 of record NZ_LABX01000253.1, read on the forward strand.
ATGCGGCAAAATCAAACAGCGAGAGAAGCTTCGCGATGGCAATGCGATCGTGAAGCGCTCTAAGCAGACTTGCGTTGGCAGGACAACGCTTCGTCGGCTCAGGTTCTTGTTTGATCGCAGATTTTCGCCGCCAAACCGGTGACCACTTTGGCGAAATCTGCGTAGCATGCCGGATGTCTCTGGCCCGAACGTCAGCAAGGCGTCCGACCGGCCGGTCGGGCGCCTTGCTCGATCCTGCCCGGATCAGTAACCGTGATAGAAGCGGCGCGGGCCGTAGCCGTAATGCGGGCGCCGCCAGTACGGCCGGGGGCCGCCATAATACGGGCGTGGCCCATAATACGGCCGCGGCCCGTAGAACGGGCGGCAATACCCGAAGCGGTTCGGGACGAAGCCCGGGCCGCAGCCGCCGGCCACTCGCGTCACGGTTGTGTCCGACGCGAGCATGCCCGCCGCACCGAGGCCGATCGGGGCGGCCTGCGCAGCCGATGCGAGGCCCAGACCGCCTGCCACGAGGGCGGCCATCCCGAGCACCTTGACGTGCAACATCCTGGGATCTCTCCGTGAGGGTGAGGAGCGGCCGCGAGGACCGCCCTGCCCCGTCATGAAAGAACCCGTGACCTGAATGCATGATGAGCGCGCCTTTCGGCTCCCGCTCATCACGCCGGCATCGCCGCAGCCCCCGTCAGGGGCGCTTCGGTCGGTCCCGCCGGGATCCGTTCGCGTCGGGTTCGTCCGGGGCCGGCCCCGCCACGACCGGATCGGCCGCGGCCCGCATCGCCGCGCCGCGTCCGCGGCCCCGCCGGTTCTGGCCGAGGCCGGAGCTTTTGGCGAGTTCGGAGCGCTGCGCGGCGTAGGCGGCGGCGACCATCGGATAATCCGATGGCAGGCCCCATTTCTGGCGGTAGGCGTCCGGGGTGAGCCCGCGCCCGGCCAGGTGGCGCTTGAGCGTCTTGTAGGGCTTGCCGTCTTCGAGGCTGATGATGTGGTCCGGCGTCACCGTCTTGCGGATCGGCACCGGCGGCGTCACCCGTTCGGGTTCCGGCTCCGGCGTGGCGCCGAGCTGGCTCAGCGAGGTATGAACCGCCGCGATCAACCCCGGGACGTCGGCCGCCGGAACGGAGTTGTTCGCCACATAAGCCGACACGACATTGGCGGCAAGCTCGATCAGATCGAGCGATCGGGTGGGGTCATCGTTGGTCATGGCGCACCAGATCGAAGTGACCGGCGCAGGAGGGCACGTGTTGTCGCGAGCGTCAACCACAGAGCATATGCGTCACAACAGGTTTCGTCAGTCGCGATACGACATAGAAAAAGTATCGCACGCGATTGATCGCTGACGCCGGAGCGCGCCGGTGGCGCGCGGCCTTGGCGGCGCCGGGGCCACACCCACCCGGATATCGTGCTAGCCCGTTGGCCCGGGCGGTTTTTTCCATGACGGGCGGTTTCCCCTCGGCGGGGAAATGTCCTAGCTGTTGCTGCACTGCGCCATCCGGCGTTGCGTTCCTGTCTGCACGATCGCCAAGACCTCCCATGACCGACAAGAACCGCCGCTTCCTGGTCGCCGGCACGGCCGCCGGCCTCGCCTCGACGCTGCTGGCGGGGGGGGTCCCCCCCCCCGCCCCGCC
>NZ_LABX01000254.1 GCF_001043915.1 Methylobacterium aquaticum
CGCCCGTCCTCGGGGCGGCGCAACGCCGCTGCCGGTCGGCCCGATCAGGCCCAGCGCCGCCCCGAGGACGGGCGACGCCAAACCGGCTGAGCAAAGACCGGCCGACGGGAAGCCGGCCCCGAAAAAGGTCTCGCGCGAGCTGCCGCCGCTGGTGGTGGCGCGGATGTCGCAGGACACCACCCCGACCCTGACGCCGGCGACCTTCCTCGACACGCTGCGGGCGGCGGAACGCTACCAGGCCCTGGTCGAGGCCGGCGGCTGGCCGGCCGTGCCGGCCGACCTCACGGTGAAGCCCGGCGAGCGCAGCCCGGCGATCCCGGCCTTGCGCCGCCACCTCGCGCTGACCGAGGACCTGCCCCCCGGCAGCCCGGAAACGGACCAGCTCGATCCCGGCCTCGTCGCGGCGCTCAAGCGCTATCAGGCCCGGCACAACCTGCCGGAGACGGGGCTCCTCGGCCGCCAGACGGTCGCCGCTCTCAACGTGCCGGCGAGCGTGCGCCAGCGCCAGCTCGCAGCCTCCGCCAACCGGCTGATCGGATCGAGCTTTCCGTTCGGCGACCGCTACGTGGTGGTCAACATTCCCTCGGCCGCAGTCGAGGCGGTGGACCACGGCAGCGTGGCGCGCCGCTACGTCGCGGTGGTGGGCAAGCCGGACCGCGCCTCGCCGATGGTCGAGACGAAGATCACCAACATCAACTTCAACCCGACCTGGACCGTGCCGGTGTCCCTCATCAAGAAGGACATCATCCCGCACATGCGCAAGGATCCGGGCTACCTCGCCAAGATGCATATCCGCATGCTCGACGGCCAGGGCCAGGAGGTGCAGCCGACCGCCGTCGACTGGTCGACCGAGCGGGCGGTGAACTACACCCTGCGCCAGGATCCGGGCTTCGACAACTCGCTCGGCCAGGTGCGGATCGACATGCCGAACCGGCACGCGGTTTACATGCACGACACGCCGTCGAAGTCGCTCTTTTCCCGCGACGTGCGCTTCCACTCCTCGGGCTGCGTGCGCGTCGCCGACGTGAAGGCGCTGGTCGGCTGGCTGCTCGATGGCACGCCGGGCCCGAACGGCCCGGGCTCGGTCTGGGGACCGATGGAGATCGAGACCGGCATCGCCACCGGTGAGCGCCGCGACATCAAGCTCGCCAAGCCCATCCCGGTGACCTTCGTCTACCTCACCGGCTACGCCACCCCGGACGGGCGCGTGCATTTCCGCGACGACGTCTACGGCCTCGATAGTGGCAAGGACACCGGCAAGGATACGGGCAAGCCCGCGGACGTGGCGGTGACCGGCGCCATTGCGACGCCCGTGCCGGCCAAGGGGGGGCAGGCAAAGGCGGGTCAGGCCAAGACGAACCAGGGCAAGACGAACCAGACCAAGACGAACCAGACCAAGACGAACCAGGCCAGCCCGATTGAGGCCAAGCCCGTTCCGGGCCCGGCGGCGGCGGCACCGGTCGGACTTGCGGCCCCGCCCAAGCCGGCGACCTCCAGCCCCGCCTCGGCAAAACCCGCCATCAAGGCACCGACGGCCGAGACGGTCCCGGCGGCCGAGAAGCCGACCTCGAGACCCGCCGCCAAGGCGCAGCCGGCCGAGAGGCCCGTGCCGGCCGCGGAGCGCCGGACGGCCGCACCCCCGACCTGATCCGCCCCGACACCGCGACGGACCGAGCCGGAGTGCCGCGGGTACGCCCAGACAGTCAGGTGGTGTCGAAACAGGCGAAAGACGGTCCGCCCAGATCCGGGCATCCTGCGGATCCGGATTGCGGGGCGCGCCCCTCCGGGTCCGGGCTCCGCTGCGCGGCCCCGGACCCACAGGCAGGATGGCAAATCTGTGGAGTCCGATCGACAAGGCTCTCACACTCGCTCCCGGCATGCGGCAGGCGAGTCGGCTCGAACAGGCTCCAGGTCAGGGCGCGTCGGGGAGAGCCGGTTCTCGGCACGCCTCCATCGGGGATGGACCGTGATCGCGGCCCTTTCCCGCGCCGCCGCGGCATCCCGATCCGACGAAGGCGTCAGCGCACCATGCCGCTCCGCGCCAACGACCCGGTGAACCCGCCGCCTTCACCCTTCGTTAGGGTCCCTCTCTGTCAAACTGGCCTTGTTAGATCAAAGCCTCGTCACCGATCCGGTGCCGGTGCGTGGTCGACACGTCACCCCGGCATGGCCTGCGCAGACGCGCAGCCCCTTCGCCAGGGGTCCATGCAAGGCTTAACGGCGGTGCGGCTCCCGTGACGACCTCTCTATCCCGCCTCCGCACGGCACACGCCGCCCGGCGGCTCCGGCTCTTCGCGCAGGATCGCAGCGGTGCCTTCATGGTCGCCTTCGCGCTCGCCCTGCCGGTCCTGCTGGGGTCGGTGAGCGCCGCCGTGGAGTACAGCCGGCTGCTTTCCCGCAAGAGCCAGTTGCAGAGCGCCGCCGATTCCGGGGTGCTCGCCGGCGCCGCCCTGCTCAAGCTCGCCAATGCGGACGATGCTTCGGTGACGAGCGTCACCCGGCAGGCGATCGTCGGACAGGCGCGCGGCCCGGCGGACCGCCTCAGCAGCATCACGGTCGCGATCGGCGACGGACGCCGCTCCGTCTCGGCGGTGATCGAGGAAACGGTGCCCTCGATCATGGGCAAGCTGCTCAGCCTGCCCTCCACCACCCTGATCGTCCGGGCGACCGGTCAGCTCGTCGGCTCGGTCCGCCTGTGCCTGCTCGCCCTCGACCCCTCGGCCAAGGGGGCGTTCGACGTGGAGAAGAAAGCGCAGGTCACCGCCGAGGGCTGCTCGCTCTACTCAAACTCGTCGAGCCCGAGCGGCATCCAGGGCAAGGACAGCGCGACCGTCCGGGCGCTCTCGATCTGCTCGGCGGGCGGGTTCGACGGCAGCAAGGCGCTGTTCACCCCGGCGCCGATCACCGATTGCGCGCCGATCGGCGATCCGCTCAGGGACCGTCCGCTACCGCAAGCCGGCATCGACTGCGTGATCCTGAGCCCCTCCGCGCAGGCCGGCCCGACCGGCGGAGCCAGCAACGTGGTGACGGGCAGCGTCACCCTCGATCCCGGCACCTATTGCGGCGGCCTCAAGGTCACCGGCACCGCCTCGGTGACGTTGCGCCCCGGCATCTACGTGATGAAGGACGGCCCGCTCATCGTCGACAAGCGGGCCAGCCTGTCGGGCCAGGGCGTCGGGCTCTTCTTCACCGGCGACAAGGGCGGGATGCGGTTCGACAAGGACACCACCATCAGCCTCACCGCGCCGACGAGCGGGCTGATGGCCGGCTTGCTGATGGCCGAGAGCCGCACCGTCTCGAATCCCGTCCCGGTTCCGATCGACAGCGCGGTCACGCCGCCGCCCCCTCCCCCGCCGGGCGGCGCGAAGGCGATGCGGGAATACCGCATCATCAGCGACAATGCCCGCACGATGCTGGGGACGATCTACCTGCCGGCGGGCCGGCTCATCATCGACAGCAGCCGGCCGGTCGCCGACCAGTCGGCCTATACGGTGATCGTCGCGCGGCAGATCAACCTCTACGAGGGACCGAACCTCACCCTCAACGCGAATTACGGCGCGACCTCGGTGCCGGTTCCGGACGGGGTCGGGCCGACATCCGGCACGGCCTCGCTCCGGAGCTGAGCGCCGTCAGGAAATGCCCAAGCCCCGGACCAGCCCGATGCTGACGAGGAGCAGGACGGCCAGGGACGCGACGACCGCGAGCGTCACCCGGCCGCCGACCCGGGCCACCACCCGCACGTCGACGCCGAGGCCCAGAGCCGCCATGGCGATCACCGTCAGGATGCCGGCGATGCGCGTCAGGGGCGCGAGCGCCGCGTCGGGCACGAGGCCGAGCGAGCGGGCGGTGGCCAGGGCGAGGAAGCCCAGGATGAACCACGGCACCAGCTTGAAGAAGCCGAGCTTCTTCCTCGCCCCGGAATGACCCTCGGCCGCCGGGGCGCCGGACTCGTCGCGCAGGCGCGGGGCCAGCAGCGACAGGCCCAGCACCACCGGCCCGAGCATCAGCACCCGCACGAGCTTGACCAGCGTGCCGACCTGGGTGCTGACGAGGCTCACCGGCACGGTGGCGGCCAGCACCTGCGGCACTGCATAGACCGTGAGGCCGGCGAGCACGCCGTATTCGGTCGGGGTGGTGCCCAGAAGCGGGATCAGGAGCGGCAGGCCCAGCACCACCAGCACGCCGAGGATCGCCGTGAAGGCGATCGAGGAGGCGACGTCGTCGCCGCTCGCCCCGATCACCGGGGCGACCGCCGCGATGGCCGAATTGCCGCAGATGGCGTTGCCGCAGGCGATCAGGATCGACATCCGGGCCGGCAGCCCGAGCAGGCGGCCGATGCTGTAGCTGGCCACGAGGGCGATCACCACGGTGGCGACGATGCCGGCCAGCAATGCCGGCCCCGAGGCGACGAGGGCGGCGAGGCTGATCGAGGCGCCGAGCAGCATCACGGCGACCTCCAGGAGCTGCTTGGCGCCGAAGGCGATGCCGATGCGCCAGCGCGGCCCCGGCTCCCAGACCGAGCGGATCGCGATGCCGGCGAGGATCGCGATCACCAGCGCCTCGACATAGGGGTGGTGGACGAGGCGCTCCTCCGCGGCCTGGACCAGGCTCGCCGCCGCCGTGACGACGACGCAGAGGGAGAGGCCAGGCAGAACCGCGATCGCGGTCCGCCCCAACGTGTCAGGCCGCATCGCCGGGCATGCTCGTGGGCAGGAGAATCTGGGAAGAGAGACGGCCCGGGCCATCCGTGCAGGGGCGTCCGGCGCGCGTCGGTCGAGATCTCACGGGCGGAAGCCCGTGCCGATGCCGGTCCGTGGCGGCTGGCCGAGCCAGAACAGCGCCAAGCCGAGGACCAGGGCGATCGGGGCCGCTGGCGAGAGGGTGAAGGGGAGCCCGAGGAGCTTCCACAGGGTGGGCTGCCCGCCCTCGGCCATCGCCTGGAGGCTCGCGGCCCGGTCCTTCAGGAGCGCCACGGCGACGTCGCTGACCGAGGTGACGAGCACCGCATTGTTGGCGATCGAGCGGGCGCCGTCATAGACGATCCCGACGAAGCCGGCGGCGAGGAACAGAAGACCGAGGCAGCGGCACAGGAAGCGGATCATCCAGGGCTCCGGACCGCACCCCGGGCGGGGCGCGCGGGACCTTGAGTAGAGAGACGGTGTTGCGGGTGCAAGCGTGCGCGCGGCACCGTGGCGGGTTGATCCCGGCCGCCCCGGCATGCCACGGCGCGGGCGGCCGGCGCAGCGACGCGGCGGAGGGGAACCGCATGAACGGCAGGACGGGCGCAGGGCCGGAGCTGGTGATCTTCGATTGCGACGGCGTGCTGATCGACAGCGAGCCGATCAGCCTCGCGCGCCTGACCGAGAACCTCCGGCGCATCGGCGTGCCGATCGACCTCGCCACGGTGGCCCGCCGCTTCACCGGCACCAGCATGACCTCGATCATGGCGCATATCGCGACCGATTACGGCGTGCCGACCCCGGAGGGCTTCGTCGATGCGGTGCGGGCCGACACCCTGCGGGCCTTCGACGGCGAATTGCAGGCGATCGCCGGCGCCGGCGCGGTGCTGGGGACGATGCGGGAGCGCCGCTGCGTCGCCTCGAGCAGCGATCCGCTGCGCCTGCGCCACGCGCTGTCGCTCACCGGCCTGCTGGAGCATTTTGGCGGGCACGTGTTCAGCGCCACCCAGGTGGCGCGAGGCAAGCCGTTCCCGGATCTCTTCCTCTATGCCGCGGCGCAGATGGACGTGGCCCCGGAGCGTTGCGTGGTGATCGAGGACAGCGTGCCGGGCGTCACGGCAGCGTGCGCCGCCGGCATGCCGGTCCTCGGCTTCTGCGGCGGTGGACATTGGGGACACGACCGGACCGGAACGGACCTTTTGGCCGCAGGGGCCGTTCGCGTTTTCGACGCATTCACCGATCTGCCCCATCTCTTGGCGACCTGGGACGCTGCGTCCCGTTAAGGGATGGGGAGCCTTGGCACCGGTTTCGCATTGACCTGCCGCACGCGCCCGGCACAGTCGGGATCGACGCGAGGCCGCGAGACCGTTCCAGCATTCCCGTCGCCTTGAAGCCAACCGGAGCCCGCCGTGAGACCAGCCCGCATCGTCGCCTTCTCGGGCAACGTCCGCCGCCCGTCCCGGACCCGCGTGCTGGTGGAAGCCGTCGCGACCGAACTCACCCGCCGCCGCCTGATCGACCTGAAGGTCTACGATCTCGCCGAGGTCGGCACCGGGCTCGGCGCCACGACCCGGCAGGCCCTGCCCCTGCCGATCGGCCACATGATCGAGGCGATGGAGGGCGCCGACGGGCTGATCGTCGGCTCGCCGGTGCATAACGGCTCCTATTCGGGGCTGTTCAAGCACGTGATCGACTTCCTCGACCCGGCCGCGCTGGCCGGCAAGCCGGTGGCGCTCACCGCGACCGGCGGCGGCCCGCGCCACGCGCTGATGGTCGAGCATCAATTGCGCCCGCTCTTCGGCTTCTTCACCGCCCATGTGGCGCCGACCGCGGTCTATGCCGGCGAGGCGGAGATCCAGAACGGCGCGGTCACGGACAAGCGCGTCGCCGAGCGGGTCGCCGCGGCAGCGAGCGAACTCGGCCATCTCCTCGACGTGGCGGAGGCGGCCCGGCGCGCCGGGGCGGAGCGGGCGGTGGCGGGTCTGTAGCGGCGAAGCGATCCGCCTGCTGTCGGCCCGTCAGGGCCTTGGTGGCGCCGCGTTGGACGATCGATCTGGCCATTGGTTCGTCGCGGAACATGCGGCACAATCCAACACCTGGAGCAGCCCCCGATGGTCCCGTGATCGGGTGCCGCTCTGATGTCGGGAGCGCTTGGAGTTCCACCGATCCGATGAATGGCGGGCCGCTCGCGCGAATTCAGGACGCTTTCGGCTGGGACGGCTTCCCCCATGCCTTGTTCTACCATGCTCGATACGCGCTTCGTTTCGAGCTGGACAACGATGCCCAAGGTGCCCCGGTCCAGCTCATTCGCGCGATGGACAGGGCACGCCTCATCGCGTCTGACGCATTCGCGGAGTCGGTGACGCTGACGGCGGTCATCAGCTACTATAGCGACAGGAAAACCGCTCGCCGCGTCTCTGCCGCCTTCGATCGCCTGGCCAAAATCGGGTTTCGCGAGTCTCTGCGGGGGTCGGACCGCGTTCCCCGGAACGACGAGGATCATATCGCCGCGTTCGGCGTCGACCTGTATCGCTGCTGGCATGGAGCGGATTTCGACAAATCCGACGATGCCATGACGGCGCTTCTCTGGGCCGCTCTGACGCGCGATCTCTCGATCACGCCGAGCACGCGGTGCTTCAGCGTCCACATCGTCGACTTCGCCCGCAAGATCGTCGTCCACCCCTACGATGATCGCGGCCTCGATGTGGTCGCCCCGGACCGGCAAACCCTCAGGCCGCTCTACGAGCGCCGGAATGACTGGCTCCTCGATCACGACCGCAAAGCGATGGACGCGACGTTCGGTTGAGCGCCGCGACCCGATGTGAAGGCTTGTCCGATCGATGATCGATTGTGGAACGCCGGCGATCTCTGGCGCGCCCGGCATCGCCGGAGCCGGAACGTCCGCTTGATGGGACGATGCGTTGGCCCGCCCAAGGCACGTCCGCTCAGCCCTCCCCCGTCCAACGCCCCTCCGTCGCGCCTGCCTGCAACTTGCGATAGGCTCTGCCGTAAGCGGCGTAACCGGCGACGGTCCGGGCCATCATCGCCCGCCGCTCCGCGTCGAGCCGCGACAGCGCCCGGGCTGGGCGCCCGCCCCAGAGCCAGCCGGAGTCCAGCACCTGCCCGGGATCGGTGGCGCTGCCGGCCGCAACGAGCACGTCGGCCTCCACCACCGTGCCGGGACCGAGGCGGGCGCCCATGCCGATGAGGCAGTTCGGGCCGATCCGCCCGTCGCCCGCGGTCACGTTATGGCCGAGCGTGGTGTCGTGCTCGATCACCAGGCCGTCGCCCCGGGTGTGGATCGCGCAATTGTCCTGCACGTTGACCGTCGATCCGATCACGATCGGCCCGACGCCGGCATCGAGGATGCAGGAGAAGAACACGCTCGCCCCAGGCGCCAGGGCGACCCGTCCGTGCAGCCGGGCGGTGCGGGCGACGAACACCGCCGGATCGGGCGCGAAATCGTCGCCCGGCCCGACCGCCGGCTCGCTCGCCGCTGCCTCGCGCAGGCGCTCGGCCCGCTCGGCCAGTTCGCCCGGCGCGAGGCGGCGCAGGGGCCGGGCCGGGCTGCCGGCGCAGACGAAACCGGACGGCAGGGTACTGCGCGGAAACACCGTGCTGCCGGCCTCCAGCAGCACCCCGTCCTCGATCAGGGAGCCGTCGAGGACCACGCAGGCATCCTCGATCACGCTCTCGTCGCCCACCGTGCAGGCATGGACCACGGCATCGCGCCCGACCGTGACCCGGTCGCCGACGATGCACGGATACATCTCCGCGGCGATGTGCAGCGTCGAGCGGGCACCGAGCCAGAACCGGTCGCCCACCACCACCTCGTGCCCGTCGGCGCGGATCACCGAATCGTCGCCGAGCCAGGCCTGCGCCCCGAGGCTCGCCCGCCCGATCACCGCGCTGCCGCGGCCGCACCAGACCGGCCGGGCCGCGAAGGTGGGCGCGGTGTCGTCGAACGGGAGGAGGAGGTCGGGGGTCATGGGGCGGTCCTCCATCCGGCCGGCCGCGCGGCCGGTCCGTCTCGCGTGCCACCTTGACGCCGTTGCGCCGCCGCCGCCAGCCCCGGATCCCGGCGCCGGCCGTGCGGACCTGCACGACAGGGTTGCGTGGGGCTGCGCTCCCGCGCTCCCCGCTGTCGGATCCCGTTCGCCGCCGAACCGGTGACCGAGTCGCCGAATGATGCTTATACCGACGGCCCAAGATGCTGACGCATCGGGCCGTCGACCCATCTCGAATTTTCGATGTCAAGCCGGAGGCTTGGCGAAAATTCGAGATCGGAACCAAAGGTCGTTTCCAACGACCGTTGGTAT
>NZ_LABX01000255.1 GCF_001043915.1 Methylobacterium aquaticum
GATCGACGCGATGTCGGAGATCGCGTTCCGCGACGAACCGATGGATTTCGACGCGCTCGAGATCGAACCGGAGCCGGAGCCGGTCGCCAAGGCTCCGCCCCCGAAGCCCGAGCCGCGCTTCGACGAGATCGACGCGATGTCGGAGATCGCGTTCCGCGACGAACCGATGGATTTCGACGCGCTCGAGATCGAACCGGAGCCGGAGCCGGCCCCGCCGCCACCGAAGGCCGTCGCCGCGCCGCCGCCCCCGGCGCTCGAGGACAGGCTGCTGTCCCAGGCGACCGACGCCACGGTCGGCCACGCCTTCGACCTCCTGGCGAGCACGGTGCTGACCCGCAACGCCCGCACCCTCGAGGATCTGGTCCAGGACATGCTGCGGCCGATGCTGAAAGCCTGGCTCGACGACAACCTGCCGGTCATGGTCGAGCGCCTGGTCCGGGCCGAGATCGAGCGCGTCGCACGGGGGCGTTGACCGTCTCGCCCGGTTCGCGGGCAGCTCCAGTTGACGGAACGGTCAGGGTCCGCTTGAAAGCGGTCTCGGGGGCCGGTCGCTCGCGCGGCCGGCCTTTGTTGTTTCTGGTTCCGGCCCCCGTGAGGAGCGCGTCCCGCCGAGCGGACGCCCCCCGGGCAGCCTGCGAGTGGCGCTTTCGCGATGATGGACAAGACCTTCGATCCCGCCGCCGTCGAGGCGCGCATCGCCGCCGAATGGGAGGAGGCGCAGGCCTTCCGGGCCGGGCGCCCGGACCGGGCCGGCGCCGAGCCCTACAGCATCATGATCCCGCCGCCGAACGTGACGGGCTCGCTGCATATGGGCCACGCCCTCAACAACACGCTCCAGGACGTGCTCGCCCGGTTCGAGCGCCTGCGCGGCAAGGACGTTCTGTGGCAGCCCGGCACCGATCACGCCGGCATCGCCACCCAGATGGTGGTGGAGCGCCGCCTGGCGGAGCAGCAGCAGCCCGACCGGCGCGCCTTGGGCCGGCCGGAATTCGTCCGCCGGGTCTGGGAGTGGAAGGCGGAATCCGGCGGCACCATCGTCAACCAGCTCAAGCGCCTCGGCGCCTCCTGCGACTGGTCGCGGGAGCGCTTCACCATGGACGAGGGCCTGTCGAAGGCCGTCCTGAAGGTCTTCGTCGACCTGCACGCGCAGGGGCTGATCTACCGCGACAAGCGCCTGGTGAACTGGGACCCGAAGTTCCAGACCGCGATCTCCGACCTCGAGGTGCAGCAGGTCGAGGTGAAGGGCCATCTCTGGCACTTCGCCTATCCGGTGGTGGACGAGGCCGGGACCGAGACGGCTGAGACCATCACGGTGGCGACCACCCGGCCCGAGACCATGCTGGGCGACACCGCCGTCGCGGTGCATCCCGAGGACGAGCGCTACCGGGCCCTCGTCGGCAAGCGCCTGCGCCTGCCGCTGGTCGGCCGCCTGATCCCGATCGTGGCCGACACCTATTCCGACCCCGAGAAGGGCACCGGCGCGGTCAAGATCACCCCGGCCCACGACTTCAACGACTTCGAGGTCGGCCGCCGGCACGGGCTCGCCCAGATCAACATCCTGGACGAGGAAGCCCGCATCAGCCTGGAGGGCAACGCGGATTTCCTCGAAGGATCCAGCCCGGAGCCCGAGGCCCTGGCGCTGCACGGCCTCGATCGCTTCAAGGCCCGGGAGACGGTCGTCGCGCTCATGGAGGAGCGCGGCCGCCTGGTCGCGATCGAGCCCAACACCCATGCGGTGCCGCATGGCGACCGCTCGGGCGTGGTGATCGAGCCCTACCTGACCGACCAGTGGTACGTGAACGTCAAGCCGCTGGCCGAGCGCGCGCTCCAGGCGGTGCGCGACGGCCGCACCCGCTTCGTGCCCGAGACCTACGAGAAGACCTACTTCCAGTGGCTCGAGAACATCGAGCCGTGGTGCATCTCGCGCCAGCTCTGGTGGGGCCACCAGATCCCGGCCTGGTACGACCCGGAAGGGACCTGCTTCGTCGCCGGCAGCGAGGAGGAGGCCCTGGCCCTGGCCGCCGCGAAGCATGGCCGGCCCGTCGCCTTGCGCCGCGACGAGGACGTGCTCGACACCTGGTTCTCGTCCGGCCTGTGGCCGTTCTCGACGCTCGGCTGGCCGGAACAGACCCCGGACCTCGCCCGCTACTACCCGACCAGCGCGCTGGTGACGGGCTTCGACATCATTTTCTTCTGGGTTGCCAGGATGATGATGCTCGGCCTTCACGCGCTGGATGACGTTCCGTTCCGCACCGTCTACATCCACGCCCTCGTCCGTGACGAGAAGGGCGCCAAGATGTCGAAGTCGAAGGGGAACGTGGTCGATCCCCTCGACCTCGTCGACCGCTACGGCGCCGATGCCCTGCGCTTCACCCTGGCGGCGATGGCGGCGCAGGGACGCGACATCAAGCTCTCCGTGCAACGTGTTGAAGGCTATCGGAATTTCGCCACGAAGCTCTGGAACGCCGCCCGCTTCGCCGAGATGAATGGCTGCCGCCTCGACGCGGGGTTCGCCCCCGCGGGCGTGACCCAGACCCTCAACGCCTGGGCGCTCGGCGAGGCCGCCCGGGCCGTCGCCGAGGTGACCGGCGCCCTCGAGACCTACCGCTTCAACGACGCCGCCAACGCCGCCTACCGCTTCGTGTGGAACGTCTTCTGCGACTGGTACCTGGAACTGGCCAAGCCCGTGCTCCAGGGCGAGGACGGGCCGGCGAAGGACGAGACGCGCCGGACCATCGCGTATCTCATCGACCAGATCTGCGTGCTGCTGCACCCGTTCATGCCGTTCCTCACCGAGGAATTGTGGGCGACGAAGGCCCGCGAGGCCGGGGTGGAGCGCGGGCTCCTGGCGCTCGGCCAATGGCCGGATCTCGGCGCGCTCGCGCGTCCCGAGGCCGAGGCCGAGATCGGCTGGGTGGTCGATCTGGTCTCGGAGATCCGCTCGGCCCGCTCGGAGACGAACGTGCCGGCCGGTGCCCAGATCCCCCTGGTGCTGGTGGCACCGAGCGCGGCGGTGCGCGAGCGGGTGGCGCACTGGGGCGACACCGTGCGCCGGCTGGGCCGCATCGCCGCGATCGACATCGCGGAGGCGAGCCCACGCAACGCCGTGCAGCTCATCGTGCGCGGCGAGGTGGCGTCCCTGCCGCTCGAAGGCGTGGTCGATCTCGCCGCCGAGGTCGCGCGGCTGAAGAAGGAGGACGCCAAGCTCGACGGCGAGATCGCCAAGATCGACGCCAAGCTCGGCAATGCCGACTTTCTCGCCCGCGCTCCCGAGGAGGTGGTCGAGGAACAGCGCGAGCGCCGCGAGGCGGGGATCGCCCGCCGCGAGAAGGTGCGCGAGGCCCTGACCCGGCTCCAGGGCTGAACCGCCCCGTGATGCGACGGCGCCGGTGTGGGCGGAGCCCCGCACCGGCGTCGCCGGCATCGCCAACGAGAATGCCCGGGGAGGAACGCGCGCGGTGCCCGGTGCCCGGTGCCCGGTGCCCGGTGCCCGGTGCCCGGTGCCCGGTGCCCGGTG
>NZ_LABX01000256.1 GCF_001043915.1 Methylobacterium aquaticum
TCGCAGCAGCCGGCTACGATGCAGACTAAGATGAAAGCTCTGCTATTTCTACTTGAACGGAAAATGCTCTAGCGTCCTGACCTGTGGCGCCGTCGCGGCGGCCGGGGATCGCCCCCGGACCTCCGCGGAGCGCCGCCGCAGTGCCGAATCGTCTGCGCCAAGCGCGGGCGGCCCGGCCCAGCGTGTGGACGGCCTCTTCCGCTCGCCCCAGGGCACCGGGAGCGGCCGCAGGAGGAGTGACGATGTTCGAAGCAATCGGGAACATCGCGGGGACCGCCCTCGGCGGTCCGGTCGGCGGCCTCGTTGGCGGGGCGGTCGGAAGCATCCTCGGTGGCGGGGGCGATTCCGGGCAGGCCAAGGCTTTCCAGGACGCGCTCGGCCAGTTCGCCATGCAGGTCGCAGGCGACGCGATGGACGAGATGAACCAGGCGATGTCGGAAACCGAGGAGGATTTCGCGTAGCCGGCCGGCTCACGCGGAATTCCCGACATCGTCGCACGTGGATTTTCAACTTCCAATTGAGGAGTCGATCATGGCTGGTGGAATCGGTGGACTCGTGGGTGGTGCTGTCAGCGCTCTGACGGGCGGCGGCGCTGCGGGTGGTGCGGCCGGCGGCGGCGGCGACAGCTTCGCGGCCAACCTCGCTCAGCTCAAGCAGGTGAGCGAGGAGCAACAGCAGAAGAGCATGGAGCTGCGCATGGTCTCGGCCAAGCTCGGCACCGAGCAGAACGCCGCCAAGGAGAAGCCGCAGCAGTAAGCGGCCGAACCATTCGGCCATTGTTGCCGACGGGACGGGGCCCAAGCGGCCCTGTCCCGCGCCTCGGCCCGGGAGGCGCGGGAGGCGCGCAGGATCAGGCGCCGGAGGCGCGCGCAGGACGAGGCGCGCGAGGCGCGGATGCACCCGGACCCGAACGGTCTGGGGCCCAGGACATGCAGAGGAGGCGAACGTGCCCAGCGCGACGACGGCCGGCGGCAACGAGGCCGGCTTCTACCGTCTCGAGATTCGTTCGGGGCTCTATGCGGGAGTGACGCAGGACGTGGGCGAGGGCCGGCTCGTGCTCGGCAGCGGCCCCGATGCGGACATCCTGCTGATGGAGCCCGATTTCGCCCCCATGCACGCGGCTTTCGTCCTGCAGGACCGGACGATCCGCGTCGAGGGGCTGGCCGAGGACGTGACCGTGGCCGGCGTCGGGCCGGTGCCCGCGGGCGCCGCGCGGACGCTGCGCCTGCCGACCGTCGTCGAGATCGCGGGCGTCGCCCTCGCCTGGGACGTCGCGCCCGGCGCGGCCCTGGAGACGGTGCCGGCGGTGGCGTCGCTCGGCTTGGTGCGGCGCCTGCTCGCGCGGCCGGCGGTGCCGGGCCTCGCCGCGGCCGGCCTGCTCGCCGCGACCGTCTTCTTCACGCTGGCCGACCCGATCTCCGGGGCCGCCCTCGTCGCCGGCGCAGGCAAGGACGGCGCAGGCAAGGGCGGCCGCGCGCCGACCACCGCCACGAGCCAGCCCGCGCCGGCCGCGCCCGATCCTGCGGCACCCGCCACTGCCGCGCAGGCGTCGACGCTCCGGCCGGCGCCGGCCTCCGGCCCTGCCCTGCCGCCGCAGAAACCCGGCGGCGTCGAGACGGCGGCCAAGGCGCTCCGCGAGGACGCCGCCCAGGCCGGGCTGCTCAACGTCCACGTCAAGGCGAGCGGCGGCGCCGTCGCGGCGAGCGGCACGATCGAGCCGGCGCTGGCCGGCCGCTGGGAAACGCTGCAACGGGCGTTCGACGAGCGCTTCGCCGGCGACGTCACCCTCGTCAACAGCGTCGCGGTGAAGGCCGAGAAGCTGCCGGCGTCGCTCGGCATCGAGGGCGTCTGGCGCGGGCCCCAGCCGTACATCGTCGTCCGCGGCCAGCGCTACCTCGCGGGCGCCGTGGTCGATGGCGGCTGGACCCTGCGCGAGATCGAGCATGACCGGGTGATGCTGGAGCGCGACGGTCGCCTCGTCGCCATGCGCTTCTGAGGACTGCGCATCTGAGGACTGCGCTCCTAGAGCAGCCGCGCCCGCCGGAACGAGACGCATCAGGAATCCATCATGGCCCGCCGCACCCGCGTGACCTCGTCGATCCCCTCCTCCGCCGATGGTGCCTACGCCCTCGAGCGCGATCGCCTCGCCGGCCGCCACCAGGCGGGCGCGGACGCGCGGGTCGGGGCCGTGGACGGCGTCGGCGAGCGGAATGCCCGCGGCGATCACGCGCGCGGGCCGGCCGAGGAGGGCATGCCGCTCGATGCCGCCATCGACGCGATGCTGGCGGCCGGCGGCGTCGACGCCGTCACCCGCGTGCAGCTGAGCGAGGCGCGTCGCGCCATCGCCGACAGCGCCGCCGGACCGGCCGCGGACGGATTCGAGGGGTCGAGCCTCTCGCGCGCCCTGTTCCGCTTCGTCATGCCGCGCCTGCATCACCCCGAGGTGCTGCGGGCCGAGCGTCACCGGGCGCTGCTGGAGGATCTGGCCGACGGGCTCGCGGCGGAGGGCGGCGACGGCGTGGTCCGCGAGGGCGCGCTCGTCGTCCATCGCGAGCTACGCCGCCTCGCCCTGCTCCGGGCCGGGCGCAACGCGCTGGTGGAGGGATGAGCGCCATGGTCGACGCAACTCACGACCGGGAACCCGGTCACGCCCTGCCGGTCCCGGCGCGCGCCCGCCCCCTCGCCGCCCCGCCAGACCGCACGCCGCTGATCGCCCGCGAGCAGCGCGACCTGCTCTGCGCCCTCGCCTACGTGGCGCTCGGCGTCGGCGACGGTTCCCAGGCCGTGACGCTGCTCGACCTCGTCCTGCGGGAGGCGCCGGCCGATGCGGGGGTCCTGCGGCTCATGGCCTATGCCCGGGTCGCGACCGGCGACGGCGCTGGCGCGCTCGACGCCCTCGACCGGCTGGAGGACCTCCGGGACGACGCGGAGGACGGGGACCCGCCCGCACCGCTGCTGCTCCTGCGCAGCCAGGCCCTGCGGCTCGCCGGCCGCCTCGACGAGGGCCGGGCCACCTTCCGCCGCTTCGTGGCGGCACGGCGCGGCCGGACACCGAACCGGGAGATCGCCGCGTGATCGCCACCCTGAAGACCACCCTGCGCCGCCTGCCGGCGAGCCCCGACATCGCCGTCGCCCTCGTGGTGATCCTGGCGATCGCCATGATGGTGCTGCCGATGCCGCACCTGCTCGTCGACACCTTGATCGCGTTCAACCTCGGCTTCTCGGTGCTGCTGCTGATGGTGGCGCTCTACGTGCTGAGCCCGCTCGACTTCTCGGCCCTGCCCGGCATCATCCTGATCTCGACGGTGTTCCGCCTCGCGCTCACCATCACCACCTCGCGCCTGATCCTGGCCGAGGGCGACGCGGGCGAGATCATCCGCACCTTCGGCGAGTTCGTGATCTCGGGGAACCTGATCGTCGGGCTCGTGGTGTTCCTCATCATCACGCTGGTGCAGTTCATCGTCATCGCCAAGGGCGCCGAGCGCGTGGCGGAGGTGGGCGCGCGCTTCACCCTCGACGCCCTGCCCGGCAAGCAGATGGCGATCGACGCCGAACTCCGGAACGGCGACATCGACCAGGCGCAAGCCAAGGCCCGCCGCGTCACCCTGGAGCGCGAGAGCCAGCTCTACGGCGCGATGGACGGCGCGATGAAGTTCGTGAAGGGCGATGCCATCGCGGGCCTCGTCGTCATCGCCGTCAACATGATCGGCGGGCTCGCCATCGGCATGCTGACCCGCGGCATGCCGGCGGGCCAGGCGCTGCACGAATACACCCTGCTGTCGATCGGCGACGCGCTGATCGCGCAGATCCCGGCGCTGCTGCTCTCGCTCACCGCCGGCACCATCGTGACCCGCGTCACCGGCGGGCGCGACATCGCGCTCGGGCGCGACATCGCCGAGCAGCTGGTCTCCGACCCGCGGGCCCTGCGGCTGGCCGCCGCCGTGCTGCTCGGCATGGCGGCGATTCCGGGCTTCCCGGCCCCGGTCTTCCTCGTGCTCGCCCTCGTCTTCGCCGCGGCGAGCCTGCGCCGCAAGCCCATGCCGGAGGCGACAGAGGCGGCCCAGGAGGAGAGCGAGGCGGCGCGTCGCGCGGGCAAGCCCGCACTGCCCGCCGAGGTCGTGCCGGTGATGCTCAACCTCGCCCCCGGCCTGATCGAGCGCATCGACGCGCAGGCCCTCGCCCGGGCGATCGCCCGGACGCGGAGCCACGTCTCGACCGATCTCGGTGTGCTGATCCCCGAGGTCGGCTCGACCGTCGACCCGACGCTCGCCGAGGGCGAGTTCCGCCTCGACGTCGAGGGTGTGCCGGTCGAGAGCGGCCATGTCCGTCCCGACCGGCTCGTCCTCGACGACGACGCGGCCAATCTCGAACTCGCCGGGATCCCCTTCACCCGCGAGGCGGGGTCGGAGGCGCCGGTGCTGATCGAGGCCGCCCGCGCGCCCGCGCTCGACGAGGCCGGCATCGGCTACCACGACGCGGCGGGCGTGATCGCCGCCCGGGTGCGCGCCGTGCTCACGCGGCATGCCGGCCGCTTCGTCGGCATCCAGGAGACCCGGGCCCTGCTCGCGCGGATGGAGGCGGGCTACGGCGACCTCGTCAAGGAGGTGCTGCGCTCGGTGCCGGTGCCGCGGGTCGCAGAGGTGCTGCGCCGCCTCCTCGACGAGGGCATCCCGATGCGCAACACCCGCATCCTGCTGGAATCGCTCGCCGAATGGGGCGAGCGCGAGCAGAACCCGATGCTGCTCGCCGAGTATGTCCGCTCCGGCCTCAAGCGCCAGATCTGCCACCGCCACGCCAACGGCCACAAGATGGTGGCGGCCTACGTGATGGAGCGCGAGGCCGAGGAAACGGTGCGCGCCGCCGTGCGCGACACCGCGGTCGGTCCCTATCTCGTGCTCGACGAACGGGCCTCCGAGGCGCTGCTCGCGCAGATGCGCCGCATCCAGGAGGGCTTGGGCCCCCGCAACGGAGCGGACGAGGCCGGGCGCCCGGTCCTGCTCGCCTCCATGGACATCCGCCGCTTCGTGCGCGGCTTCCTGTCCCGCAACGGCATCGGGATCGCGGTGCTGTCCTACCAGGACCTCGCCGACGAGTTCACGATCCAGCCGGTCGGCTCCATCAACCTGTCGCGCTCGCAGGCCGCGCCGAAGCCCGCCCCGAAGGCGCAGGTCAAGGCGCGCCCCGGCGCGCAAGACGCGCTCGCCGCCGCGGCGGGCTGAGCGACACCCCCCCGCGTCCCGACCCTCGCGGGTCGCCAAGCAGGCTTGCGTTGGCAGGCCACCGCTTCGCCCGCTTAGGTTCTTGTTTTATCGCAGATTTTTATCGCCGAACCGGTGACCACTTCGGCGAAATCTGCTTAGGCGCGACACAACCCGGGGCGGCGCCCCGCTCGCACGAGGAGACCGAGCATGGCCTCGACCGCTTCCGTCGCCCCGCGGCACGCCGCCCCGGCGACGCCGCCAAAACCCGCGGAAAGACCCGAGGAGAAGCAGGCATTCGCGCCGGCCGCCGGGCCCGCGGGCGCCAACGAGAACGAGCCTGCGTCCCAGGCTGCCACCGAATCCGCCATACCGCCGGCCGACCCGGTCTCGCCCGAGCGCCGGGCGGCGATCGCCGGCTGGGTCGACGCGAAATCGGACCAGAGCGGCGGCGTCCTCGGCTTCGGCGGCACCGAGTCGAGCGACAAGGTGCGCGACGCGCTCGCCGGCCGCTCGGAACTCGGGCCGTTGGACGCGGGCGAGCAGCGGGCGCTCGCCGACCGGATGATCGCGCGCTGGGAGGCCGGGCGCGGCGACGGCGCGAGCGGGCCGGCGCGGCTGGTGGACGCGCTGGCCGACGACCCCGACAGCCGGACCCTCGTCGGCGAGCGCCTCGCCGCCCGCGCCGCGGCGATCACCCACGAGACGCCGTTCGACCCGGACCGGCCGGATGGGAACTGGGAGAACCGCGCCCGGGCGCAAGGCTACGCCAACAACGCGGTGCGGGCGGCCGGCCAGGCCGACGATCCGGCCGCGCCCGGCCGGTTGCGGTCGATGACCGAGGCGCTCGGCCCCGAGGGCGCGGGCGGTCTCGCGCGGACGCTGGCCGGCGGCGACGGGCTCACGGCCGGCGGGGTCGTCACGGCGGGCGGTTCGCCACTTGTCCGCACCCTCGAGGCGCTGGAGGGCGGCGCCCCGAGCGAGGCGCGCAGCAGCGTCGTCCAGAACGCCTTCGCGGCGACACCGGCCTCGGCCTACGCCGATCCGGCGATGCGGCGCGCCATGGGCGCGGCGTTGGCACGGGAGTGGAACCCGGACGATGCGGGAGCCGCCGCCCGCGACGCGGAACGCCTGACCGGCATCCTCGCCACGGACCAGGGCCGGCGCCTGCTCGGCGCGGGCGGCGAGGACGGCCCGCCGCTGGAGACGCGGGTGAACGCCCTCGCGACCGTGCGGGCGGATCCCGCGGTGACCGGCGCGGTGCTGGAGCGGACCGACGATCCCTGGACCAACCCGGCGATCATCGCGCCGTCCGCCCAGGCGAGCGCGCGGCAATACCTCGACGCCCGCGGCGACGCACCCGTCGCCCTCGCGGGGAACGACCTCGACAACACCGTCGGCACCGCCATGGGCCTGCCGCCGGCGCTGCCGCCGGGCACCGATCCCGCCGAGGCCGAAGCCGCCGCGGCGCGAGGGGCATTCAACTTCTACGCCAGCGGCGACGCGGCGGAGCCGGTCAAGGCGGTGGCCGACCAGATCCGCGCGATCGCGGGCGACGGGCCGGCGATCGTCACGGTGCTGCCCGTGACCTACTCGGACGGCACGACCGGCCCGGTCCAGCTGCCCCTGTTCCGCGTCACCGACCCGTCGGGAGCCGAGCGCTACGTCGACAATACCGGCCGGGCCTACGACGATTTCGAGGATTGGCGCACCCACAACGCCCTGCCGCCGGGCACCCAGGTCTATCCGGAGGGCGGCCACCTCGCCGCCGGGCCGGACGGCCGGGTCGCACTCGGCCAGGGCAACACGCCGAAGACCGTCGATACCTTTGGCGAGCACGTCGCCGGAATCCTGGACAAGGCCGCGCTCGTCGGCGGCATCGTCGCAGGCGGCGTGCTGATCGTCGGCACGGGCGGCCTGGCGACGCCGGTCGTGGTCGGCGCCACCGCGGTGGCGGTCGGCGCCGGCGCCTGGGGCGCCTACCGCTCCGGAAGCGAGCTTCTGGACCGCGGCCAGCACGGCCAGTCGCTGAACCCGGTCACCGATGCCGAGGCCCGCGGCCTGTGGCTCAGTCTCGGCGCCAACGTCGCCTCGCTCGGCGCCTTCGGCAGCGCGGCGCGCCTGTCGCAGCTCGGCCAGGCGGGACGGGCGGTGGCGCCGCTGGAAGCCTCGCTGCACGGCTACGCCCAGGCCGGCGCCTTCGCCCTCGACACCGCGGCGGTCGCCGACCAGGGCATCGCCACCGCGCGGAACTGGGACCGGATGAGCGGGGAGGAGCGCGCCACCTCGATCCTCCAGATGGGCTTCTGGGGCGTCGGCGCGGGCGTCGGCCTGCGGGCGTCGGGCACCCGCAACCCCGGCGACATGTTCAACCCCGTGACGGTGCGCGAGGCCATCCTGGCGGCAAACCCGCCGCCGGTCGCCGTGGATGCGAGCCTCCCCGGCAATGCCGCCAAGATCGACGTCGATCCGGCGACCGGCGTGGTGCGGGGCGTCCGGCACGCGCCGGGGGCGAGTGCGGAAGACATCCGCCTGCACACGGAGACCGCACAGGCGATCCAGCGCGGCGTCACGCTCGAGGGCCAGATCGACCGCCTGTTCCGCCGCACCGGCGAGCCCGGCCCGGGCAGCGTCGGCCACAACGCCCGCATCGACATCGGCAAGATCAACGAGCGGCTCGCGAGCCAGGCCCGGGCGCTCGAGGACCCGGCCCTCGACGGGCGCACCCGCGCGCAGATCGAGGCCGACGTCGACGCCGACCGCGCCTATATCGACCAGCTGTCCGAGAAGGTCGCCTCCTTCGCGCGCGATCCCGCCGACGCGACGGTCGACGGCCCGAGCACCGGCCTCGCCCTTGCGCGCCAGCAGGGCGTCGAGCGCCTCTTCGACACCCTGCCGGAGGGCCTGTCCAACCAGTATGTCTGGAAGGTCGGCCCGAACGGCGCCCTCGAGGTCGCGGCCCGGCGGCCGGAGCTCGCCGACAAGCTGCCGGCCTACGCGCTCCGGGGCGACAACGACAATGCGCGCCTGGAACAGACGCGCCCGGGCACGCTCCAGCTCGTCAACGGACGCCTGCCGCGGAACGCGATCCACGCCGGCTCCCTCTTCACCCGCGACCAGCTACGGGCCGAGGCCGCCAACGGCGACCGCTCGGTGGAGCGGTTCGACCAGGGCCTCGGGCAATTGTCGGCCGAGGTACGGGCGCAGTATGCCGGCGGCATCCGCTACAGCGACGCGGGATTCCCGCAATTTCCCTCCGTCTTCCGGGCTGCCATCGGCTCGGACCTGTACGATGCCGGTCGGCCGACCCATTTCGCGGAGGCGAACAGGCAGCTCCTGGCCGATCTCGACTCCGGAGGCGACAACCAGCTGAGCCGGGCAGGCCTCACCGGGACGCAGATCGACCAGATCCGGGCGTCGATCGGCCGCGATGCGGATGCGTCGCCGAAGGGATGGACCTGGCACCACACCGAGAATCCGGGCGAGTTGATCCTGGTCCCGCGGGGGATCCACGAAGCCTACCAGCACACCGGGGGTGAAGCTCTGTGGGGAGGCGGCGAATGAGCGCCGAGTGGATCGACTACCTGGATTTCGCGTTCCCCCGCCCGACCGGGGACGACCGGCGGCGCATCGAGGATACCGTCGGCCACCGGCTGCCCGATGCCTATTGGCACGATGTCGAGACGCATCAGGGGCATACGCGCCGGCCCGACCGCATCGTCCTGGACAATGGCCGCCCGGAACGCCTGGGCGTCTACCTCTACGTGGTCCAGCCCGATCGGGTCGAGGACGAGGAAGCCCGGTCCTACGACCTCGTCTCGGCGTTCGAGGACATCCGGGCCGCCTACCCGCCCGGGCTGGTTCCGTTCAGCGACGACACCGGCGGCAACCGGTTCGCCTTCGACTATCGCGGCGGCGGAAAGCCCGGAATCGTCTTCGTCGACCACAATGTCGAGGGAGAGGCCGGTGTGACTCCCGCCGCACCGGACTACGAGACCTTGATCGCGCGCCTGTCCGGCGAGGCGTGAGGCGCGGCGACGGCGGCCAGCACGCTTGCGGGCCTGAGGATGCACGGCGCGCAGGACAGCGTGCGCACGCACGCTGCTCTCCGGGTCAAGGGCGTCTCCCGGCGCGACCTCGGCGTGCCGGATCTGTTCGGGCGCGTGGTGAACACCACCACCGACCCGGCGACGTCGCATTCGGGCTTCAGCTTCGGGGCGCTCGCGGCAAACCGGTTCGCGGGCGACGTCGCGGGCAACGTGGCGACGCCCGAGACGCTGGTCGAGTTCATCCTCGGCAACCCGCAGCGTTGGGCCTCGCTGGCGCAGGCAAAGATCCGCCCGGTGATGCTCTCCCCCCTCCCCGACCGTCACCTCTGCCCGCCCGATCCTGAGCCTCGCCGAGCCCGCCGACCGGCTGGTCGCGGCGCGCACTGATCCCGACCTCCAGGACCTCGCCTGGAGCGAGCACGGCTGTCGCGGCAAGCTCGGCGCGGTCGGCCGCGGCGGTCCCGCAATCCGACGCCTCAGCCCCCTTGTGTCGAGCCTCGTCCCGATGCCGGGCGCGCCGACGATGCTGGTGCTGATCCAGCGTGTGGCTTTAGCGGTGTCGCGATGGGTTCTCGGCTGTCGCCCCAGTTCTCGGGGGTGCCCTCGCCCGTGCGGGAGTGAGCGTCAAGATGACCCTGCTGTTCCGGCTCCTTGCTGTGATCGTTCGATGCTACGAAAACTCGTCCCGAGACAGGCCACTGCGATAGCCTTGATGAAGCTGTTGGGCGAGAAAGCGGCGGGTTCATTTGGCGCCGCCCGCATATGCATGACACCGGATGCCAACAATTTGTGCATTGCAGCAAAGAATGTCCGCTTGCTGCGGCACAGCAGCGCTTGCAAGAGTCAGCGAGCCCTAACGATGTTAGAGTTAGCCTGCCTTCTTGGGCTTTTTCTCCCAGGATTTTAGATTATTTTTGTGAGAACAATCGTTTTTATTAAGAAAGCCATACAGCGCCAATCAATTCTGTGCTAAGTATATGGTTCAGCGCTGCACATTTGCATGCTCCAATAGCTCTGGCGCTTAGAGCTTGCCCTTCTTGCGTTTCGGCGCAGGGATAGGCGTCGCCTGACTAGCGGGGTCATCCTCGGCGTGGTCGCCGCGCGAGGCCAGCGCCATCTCGTGCACGCGACGGGCGCGGTCCGGGTCGCCGTCGGCTGCCTGGATCATGGCGAGAAACGCCCCCCGGCTGATTTCCTTCTTGGATGCATCGGGGTGTTGCTTGCGGACTGCGGCGATCAGCTCCTTGGGTTTCAAATTTGGCGCGGCGAGGGCCGCCACGGTTTTGGCGATAGCCTGAAGGGCGCTCATGATGCCTCCTGATAGGTTGAGCACAAAGGGGAATCGGACCCCACAGGCGTAGCGATAGCCGACCTGTCATACAACTGTCGTATCGCGGCAGATTATCTGTAGCCGGCAAATATTCGGTAAGGAATCAGACTATCAAATGCATTTTGCTGTCTGCTCGAATGAGCGTTGTTTTTTGTTGAAAATGCGCTATGCGTGATCCGAGAAATTTTGCTTAGGGTTGCCGGACCGTCTGCCGTGATCAGTGTGTGGCTGAGTAGAATGCGAGCGCTTTGTTTGAGGAAGGTTCGTCTCATGCCAGATCACTCGTCCAGTCCCTCGCCTGAGGCGGCGACCCCGTGGCTCGCAGCCATGACCGTGCGGCTCTCCCCCTGGGCTGCGTGTTCGGCTGAGAAGAATGCAGCGCGGATCGAGCAGCCGGACGTCATGGGCTACGCGATGCGCGGCACGTCTCTCGAGCAGATGGCTGAGGTTCTCCATCACTCGTGGATGCGGCCCCGCACGTCATGACAGCGATGATCACGACTGCCACGCTCGCCGCGAAGGCGCTCGGCGACCACCTGGCTGCGGAGTTGCAGAACACCTTCGGGGCAACGCAGGCGCCGCTCGCCGAGACCGTGAGCTCGGTCGCCCGCCTCGCGCTCGAGTGTCTGGCCAACTCCGACGCGCTCTACCACGACCTCGAGCACACCCTGCTGGTCACCCAGGTCGGCCTCGAGATCCTGCGTGGCCGCACGCTGCTGGAACCGATCACACCCGCTGACTGGGCCCACCTGCTGG
This sequence comes from Methylobacterium aquaticum, assembly GCF_001043915.1. Lineage (GTDB taxonomy): Bacteria > Pseudomonadota > Alphaproteobacteria > Rhizobiales > Beijerinckiaceae > Methylobacterium > Methylobacterium aquaticum. The sequence goes on from NZ_LABX01000256.1 coordinate 11,334, forward strand.
TCGCCTGCCTGATGCACGACATCGGCTATGTGCGCGGTATCCTCAAGGGTGACTCGGTCACCGACGGCTACGTCGTCGATGAGGCGGGTCAACGCGTTGTGCTGCAGCGTGGCGCCTCAGATGCCGCTCTGACGCCGTATCACGTGGAGCGCTCCAAGCTGTTCGTGCGGGCGCGGCTTGGTCAATCGGAGTTGCTGGACGCCTCGCGCATCGTGCAGGCCATTGAGCACACCCGCTTCCCGGCTGGGGCGAGCACCGCTGACGGCGTGCTCGTCGAAGAGGCGCGCCTTGTGCGGGCTGCCGACCTAATCGGGCAGATGGGTGATCCGCTTTACCTGCGCAAAGCCAATGCGCTCTACCATGAATTCGAGGAAGTTGGTATCAACGCCAAGCTCGGTTATACCTCGCCCGCTGATTTGGTGGAACGCTATCCTGAGTTTTTCTGGAGCAGCGTTTCATCACATTTGGAGCGCGCGTTGACCTACCTCGAGGTGACGGTGGGGGGACGGCAGTGGATCGCCGGTCTGCAGGCGAACGTGTTTCGGGCGGAGCGTCCGTATGGTGCTGTGCGGCGCACGTCCGTATTGTCGTGAAGGCGCATCCTGAAAGCCTGCCGCGACGAGACGATGTGTACGAAAAACGAAGGTTTTTCCAGGCTCCTAACCCAATCATGAGAGCGTGTTAAGAAGTCAAACCTCATAATCTACGCACAAGGCTGGCGTCAGGAACCAGGTAAGACGGACGCGCCGCGATCCGCTGCACAGACATGCAAGCGCAAGTCACCGCCGGTTAGAGCATTTTCCGACGAAGCGGATACCGGTTCGTCGTAGAAAATGCGGCGAAATCAAACAGCGAGAGAAGCGTCGCGATGGCAATGCGATCGTGAAGTGCTCCAGACCCGCTCCCTCCGGCCCGCGCGGCGTCCCGCGCCTTGCCGGGCCCGGGACGTCTCGGCACGCAGGTCTCCGCCTCATCGCGACGACAGGGCGCCGCGCCGCGCCTCCCGCCCTTCCCCCGCCATGCCGCGGGCGAGATGCTGGAGGAGCTTGGCGGCCGCGGGCGAGAGCTGGCGGCCGAGGCGGGTGACGATCCGGGCCTCGACGCCGTCCAGCCCCGGATCGGCGAGCGGCAGGGCCACCAGCACACCCTCGGCGATCTCCTGGGCGGCGCAGAAGGCCGGCAGCAACGTCACGCCGGTGCCGGAGGCGGCGAATTGCTTGAGCACGCCGATCGAGCCGGTGATCAGCGCCGGTTCGAGCCGCACGCCCTCGGCCTGCTCGGCGGCGGCGATGATCTGCCGGATGCCGAAGGCCGGATGCATCGTCCCGAGGCGGTGGCCCGACAGATCGGCGAGGCGGACCGGGACCGGATGGGCGGCGAGGGGGTGATCGGCCCGCACCAGCACCCGGATCGGGTGCGGCATCGCCAGGTGGGTGCGCAGGCGCGGCTCCGGCGGCGGGTTGTAGACGAGGCCGAGATGCGCCTCGTCCTCGACGACCCGGCGCACCACGTCGTTGGTCGCAGCGAGGTCGAGGGTCATGGTCAGGTCGGGGTGGCGGGCCCAGAAGCCCTGGAGCAGGCCCGACATCAGGTCGCCGACGAAGCCCTCGCCCAAAACCACGTCGATATGCCCACGGCGCAGGCCCTTCAGCTCGGTGAGCTTGGCCAGGATGTCCTGCCGGTCGGAAGTCTGGCGCCGGTAATAGTCGAGGAGGAGCGAGCCAGCCGGGGTCGCCCGCACCCCGCGGCGGTGGCGCTCGATCAGCGGCGTGGCGAGCTGCCCCTCCATCTGGACGATCTGGCGGCTCACCGCCGAGGCGTTGACGTTGAGCTTGTCGGCCGCCGCGCGGACCGAGCCGCAGCCGACCGCCTCCGCGAAATAGCGCAGGCAGCGCTCGTCGAGGCTGGGATGCATCGTGTTGTCCCTCCCGCTCACCGGGTGCGTTGCCGGCAAGTCAACGCAAAATACTCGCCAACGTCGTTCCGCTCAACACCGATCGGCCTCAGTCTCCGGCTCCCAGAGGGCGCCGCGGCACGGATCCGGGCGCCGATCCGGGAGACCATCGGACATGCACACGATCGGCGTCGTCGGGCTCGGCAACATGGGCCGGGGCATGGCCCTCTCGCTGCGGCGGGGCGGTTTCGAGGTGGTGGGCTACGATCCCGCGCCGGCCGCCCGCGCGGCGATCGAGGCGGACGGGATCACGGTCGCGGAGGGCCTGCCGGCCCTGTGGCGGGACTGCGACGCGGTGGTGCTGTCGCTGCCGACCTCCGAGGTGGTGGAGGCGGTGCTGCTCGGCGCCGACGGGCCGCTCTCGCGCGCCCAGGAGACCGGCCTCCTGATCGTCGACACCTCGACCTCGGATCCCGCCGTCACGCGGCGCATCGCGGCGGCCCTCGAGCCGGCCGGCATCGACCTGATCGACGCTCCGGTGAGCGGCGGCCCGAAGGGAGCGCATGCCGCCACCCTGACGATGGTGCTCGGCGGCAGCGACGCGGCCTTGGCCCGGGCCGAGCCGGTCCTCGCCGCCATGAGCGCGACGCGGGTTCATGTCGGCGGCGTCGGCGCCGGCCACGTCACCAAGCTCGCCAACAACCTGCTCTGCGCCGCCCACCTCATCACCGCCGCGGAGGCGGTGCGGATGGCGAAGGAAGCCGGCGTCGAGCCGGCGCGGCTGCTCGCCGGGATCAATGCCGGCTCGGGCCGCAGCGGCGTCACGCAGGTGAACTTCCCGACCTGGGTGCTGAACGGCGCCTTCGATTCCGGCTTCACCATGAAGCTGATGCGCAAGGACGTGCGCCTGGCCGAGAGCCTGATCGGCGCACTCGCCCTCGACCTGCCGCTCTCCGCCCAGGTCGGCCAGTTGTGGCGCGAGAGCGCCGAGATCCCGGACGACGCCGACTTCAACGCCATCGTCACGCTCCAGCTCGCCTGATCCAGAAAGCCCCAGCCATGACCGAGACCCGCTCCCAGGCGCTTGCCGCCCTCCTGCGCCCGTTCTTCCCCGACGCGACCGCCATCGGCTCCTGGGTGAACGGCCGCCTCGTGCCGGGCACCGGCGAGACCATCCGCCTCGTCGATCCCGCCACCGGCCTGATGCTGGCCGAATACCCGGATGCCGGCGCCCCCGTCGCCGCCGAGGCCGCCCGGGCGGCGCTCGCCGCCCAGGCCCGCTGGGCGGCGCTGACCGGCGCCGCCCGCGGCCGGGTGATGCAGGAGATCGCCCGCACGATCCGGGCCGAGATCGAGCCGCTCGCCCGGCTCGAGGCGCTGAACGCCGGCAAGCCGATCCGCGATTGCCGCGTCGAGGCGACCAAGGTCGCGGAGATGTTCGAATATTACGCCGGCTGGGCCGACAAGCTGCACGGCGAGGTGATCCCGGTCCCGACCGGCCACCTCAACTACACCCGCCGCGAGCCCCTCGGCGTCGTGCTCCAGGTCACCCCCTGGAACGCCCCGGCCTTCACCTGCGGCTGGCAGCTCGCCCCGGCGCTCGCCGCCGGCAACGCGGTGCTGCTCAAGCCGTCCGAGCTGACCCCCCTCACCTCGCTCGCCGTGGCGGCGCTGGCCGAGCGGGCCGGGCTGCCGGCGGGAACCGTCAACGTGCTGTCCGGCTACGGCCACACCACCGGCCAGGCGGCGCTGGCCGAGCGTGCGGTGGCGAAGGTGGTCTTCGTCGGGTCGCCGGCCACCGGCGCGAAGATCGCGGAGGCCGCGGCGCGCCACCTCAAGCCCTGCGTGCTCGAACTCGGCGGCAAGTCGGCCAACATCGTCTTCGCCGATGCCGACCTGGAGCGGGCCTGCCTGGGCGCCCAAGCGGCGATCTTCGCGGGCGCCGGCCAGTCCTGCGTCGCCGGCTCGCGGCTCCTCGTCGAGCGGTCGGTCCATGACCGCTTCGTCGCCATGCTGGCGGCGGGCGCCGCGCGCATCCGCGTCGGCGATCCGCTCGACCCCGAGACCGAGGTCGGACCGATCAACAACGCCACCCAGTACCGCCACGTGCTGGCGATGATCCGCGGCGGCCTCGACCAGGGCGCGCAGCTCGCCGCCGGCAGCGACGGCACGCCGGCGGATGGCGGCTACTACGTCCGCCCGACGATCCTGGCCCAGGCCGACAACGCCATGGACTGCGCCCGCACCGAGATCTTCGGGCCGGTGGTGACGGTGATCCCGTTCGACACGGAAGCGGAGGCGGTGGCGATCGCCAACGATTCCGACTTCGGCCTCGCCGGCGCGGTCTGGACCCGCGACGTCGGCCGCGCCCACCGGGTCGCGGCGGCGGTGCGGGCCGGCACCTTCTGGATCAACGCCTACAAGACGATCCACGTCTCCTCGCCCTTCGGCGGCTCGGGGAAGAGCGGCTACGGCCGCTCCAGCGGCCTCGAGGCGCTGCACGAATACACCCAGGTCAAGAGCGTCTGGGTCGAGACCGCCGCCGCTCCCGCCGTCGCCTTCGGCTACGCCCCCGGAATCGGCGCCTGATCCCTCCCGGTCCGGGGGCGGCCGCTTCCGGACCGTCATCCGCACCGGAGATCCATCGATGACGAGCGCCACCCTGGCGACCGGCAGCCCCGCCGTCGCGCCCGTGACCCCACCCGCAACCCCACCCGTGCCCCCACCCGTGCCCTCTGCCGGCCGCGCCGGCATCGTGATCCTGTTCCTGCTCGCCCTCGTGGTGGTGACCCTGGCGGAGGCGATCGGCAACGTCGCCATTCCGCTCGGCCACGGCAAGATCGTCCTCCTGCCCCTGCTCTGGGCCCTGCTGATGGGCGGCGGCCTCGGCCTCGCGGCGCCGCGCCTGCCGCGCGCCCTCCGGCTGCCGGTCGCGCTCCAGCACGCCGCCGGCGCGATCCTGCAACCGGCGCTGCTGCTCTTCGTCGCCAAGCTCGGGCTCCTGGTCGGCGGCTCGCTGCCGAAGATCCTCGGTGCCGGCTGGGCCCTCGCCTTCCAGGAATTCGGCCACTTCTTCGGCACGATGGTGTTCGGCCTGCCCGTGGCCCTCCTGCTCGGCCTCAAGCGCGAGGCGATCGGCGCCACCTTCTCGGTCGGGCGCGAACCGAGCCTCGCCATCATCGGCGAGCGCTACGGCATGGCTTCGCCCGAGGGGCGCGGCGTCCTCGCCGAATACCTCACCGGCACGGTGTTCGGGGCGGTGTTCATCGCCCTGCTGGCCGGCCTGATCGCCAGCCTCGGGATCTTCAACCCGCTGGCGCTCGCCATGGGGGCCGGGGTCGGATCGGGCAGCATGATGGCGGCGGCGGCCGGCGCCATCGCGGCGCAGCAGACGCCCGAGATGGCCAAGGAGGTCGCCACCTTCGCGGCGGCGAGCAACCTCATCACCACCACCATCGGCACCTACTTCACCCTGTTCCTGTCCCTGCCCTTCACGGTCTGGGCCTACGGCGTGCTGGAGCCGATCCTGGGCCGCGGCCGCGGCCGGACGGAGACCGCGACGGCGCCGTCCGAGGCGGTGGTGGCCCATGCCGCGCCGGCCTTCGGCCTGCCCGCCCTGGTGCTGATCTGGCTCGCCACGGCGGCGTTCGGGCTCATCGGCAACCGGCTCACCTACGGCACGGCGATCGACGGGCAGGTGCTGACCGGCGCCGCGATCATCGTCGGCGCGGTGGTCGTGGGTGAGGTCCTCTACCGCCTCGCCGGCCGGCGGCTGCCGGCGGTGGTGTGGGTCTCGCTGATCGGCATGGCGCTCACCTATCCGGGCACGCCATTCTCGACCGACATCGCGGCGGCGACGGGCCGGATCAACTTCCTGGCGCTCGCCACTCCGATCCTCGCCTTCGCGGGCCTGTCGCTCGCCAAGGATTTTTCGGCCTTCCGCCGCCTCGGCTGGCGCATCGTGGTGGTGTCGTTCATGGCCAATGCCGGCACGTTCCTGGGCGCGGCGCTGATCGCCCAGTTCTGGATGCACCCGCCGGTGTGAGGACACCCACCCGCCGACCCCTCCCCTCTGCGGGGGAGGGTGCCCCACGGCGAGTGCGAAGCACTCGTGCTGGGGCGGGAGAGGGGAACCACGCTTCCTGAATGGACTGAACCGATTTTGAAAGGCGCCACCCTCGAACAGCGTTGCGCTCCCTCCTCTCCCGGCCCCTGCTGACGCAGGGTCCACCCTCCTTCGCAGAAGGGGAGGATTCATGCACGGCTCCCGACGGCGCTCGACCCTACACCCGGTACTTTCCGTTGCGCTTCACCAGCACGGTCGTGCCCACCGGCACCCGGTTGTAGAGGTCGACCACGTCCTCGTTGAGCATGCGGACGCAGCCCGAGGACATCTGCTCGCCGATGCTCCAGGGCTCGTTGGTGCCGTGGATGCGGAACAGGATGTCGCGGCCGCCCTGGTAGAGGTAGAGGGCGCGGGCCCCGAGCGGGTTGTCGACGCCGCCCTTGCGCGAGCGCGGCAGGTCGGGGTTGAGGCTGACCATCTTGGCGGTCGGCCCCCAATCGGGCCAGACGCCCTTGCGGCCGACCGTGGCGGTGCCCTTCCACGAGAAGCCGAGCTTGCCGACGCCGACGCCGTAGCGGAGCGCCTGGCCGCCGTCCTGGACGAGGTAGAGCATGCGCTCGTCGATATCGACCACGACGGTGCCGGGCTTCTCCAGGCCCGTATAGGCGACGGTCTGGCGCCGGTATTTCGGGTCCATCCGGCTGCGGTCGACCAGCGGCACGTCGTAGGGCTGGTCGGGCATGCTGCCGATGTACCAGGCGGCGTCCGGACCGACCGCCGCCGGGTCCACGGCCGCCACCGGGGCGGGTCCGCGGGCGTTGCAGGCCGCGAGCGGCAGCCCGGCCAGGAAGGCGAGGACGAGACGGCGCGGGAGCATGCGGGCGCGACCTTTCGGGCAAGGAATTCGTTCCATGCCTAGCCGCTCCCGGCCGCGCAGGGTGTGTCCTCCCGGCCTCAACGCCGGCGAAACCCGGCGGCCGCGATCAGGCCGCCGCCATCCAGGGCATCGCGGCGGCGGCGACCAGCCGGCGGATCTCGGCCGCCGGCACCGGCCGGCTGAACAGGAAGCCCTGGACCTCGCCGCAGCCGCTCCGGCGCAGGGCGGCAAGCTGTGCCTTGGTCTCGACGCCCTCCGCCAGGGTAGTGATGCCGAGGCTGGCGCCGAGCCCGATCACCGCCTGCACGATCGCCCCCGCCGTGGCCTCGCGGCCGAGCGCGGCGGTGAAGGAGCGGTCGATCTTGATCTTGTCGAACGGGAACGCCTGAAGGTAGCTCAGCGAGGCGTAGCCGGTGCCGAAATCGTCGATGGCGATGCGGACCCCAAGGGCGCGTAGCCGGTGCAGCACCGCCACGTTGGCGATGCTCTCCTCCAGCATCACCTGCTCGGTGATCTCGAGTTCGAGCCGGGAGGGGGCGAGGCCGGATTCGGCGAGCGCCCGGGCCACGGTGCCGACGAGGTCGGGGGTGCGGAACTGCGCCGGCGAGAGGTTGACGGCGACCCGCACCGCCCCGGGCCAGCCGGCGGCCTCGCGGCACGCCTGCCGCAGCACCCACTCGCCCAGGGGGGCGATCAGCCCGGTCTCCTCGGCGACCGGGATGAACGCGCCCGGCGAGACGAAGCCCCGCTCCGGATGGCGCCAGCGCAGCAGCGCCTCGCAGCCCGTGACGGCGAGATCGCCCGTGGCGACGAGGGGCTGGTAATAGACCTCCAGCGCCTCCGCGGCGATCGCCGCGCGCAGGTCGCACTCGAGGGCCCGGCGGCTTTGCAGGGCCGCGTCCATGGCGGGCTCGAACAGGCGCCGGGTGCGGCGCCCGTCGGCCTTGGCGGCGTAGAGCGCGGTATCGGCCTTGCGCAGGAGCCCGTCGGGATCGTCGCCGTGCTCGGGCGCGAGCGCGATGCCGATGCTGACCCCGATGGTCACGTCCTGGCCCGCGAGCGCGAAGGGCCGGCCGAGGGCGGCGATGATCCGGTCGGCGAGACGGAGGAGCCCGTCTCGCCCCGCAGGGCTGAGAATCGCGAACTCGTCGCCGCCGAGCCGGGCCACCAGCCCGTCGGCGCCCAGGCAGGCGCGCAGGCGCTCGGCGACCTCGCGCAGCAGCGCGTCGCCGGCCGGGTGGCCGAGGGTGTCGTTGACGAGCTTGAAATGGTCGAGGTCGAGGCAGAGCAGGCCCGTGCCGGCCGCCGCCGCCGCGGCGAGCCGCCGGTGAAACAGCACGCGGTTCGGCAACCCGGTCAGGGCGTCGTGATGGGCCATGTGGGCGATGCGCTGCTCGGCCCGGCGCTGCTCGGTGACGTCGACGCAGGCGGTCAGGGTGGCGGTCACGCCCTCGAACGGGATCGTGCCGGAAAACACCTCGACGTCGATCAGGCTGCCGTCGCGGCGGCGGTGGCGCTGGGATGGGCCGGAGCCCCCCGGGGCCGGCCCGCCGCCGGCCAGCAGGTCGCTCGCGGTGAGGGTCAGGAAATCCTCGCGCGGGAAGCCGTAATGGCCGGTGGCGGCATCGTTCACCGCCAGCACCGCCCCGGTCTCGTCGGAGAGCCACATCGGCACCGGATTGTGCTCGAACAGCAGGCGGGCCGAGGCCTCCCGCGCCTTCAGGTCGCCGATATCGGTCAGGGTGACGCCGAGCAATTCGCCGATGGCCGCGATCTCGACGCGCAGGTGCAGCAGGCTCCCGTCAGGTCGCGGATAGGAGCCCTCGAAACTGCCGGTCGTGCCGTCGAGGGCCGACACCAGGCGAGCCAGGGTGGCCGAACCCCGCAGATGCGGCAGCAGCGTGGTCAGGCGCTGCCACTGCGCCGTCTCGACGGTGGCGCGCAGCATGGCGGCCGCGGCGGCGTTCAGAGCGAGGATCCGGAAATCGTGCACGGCGCCCGTCGCGTCGCGCAGGGCCGCCGCCGCCACCATGCCCTGCCGGGTCGAGCGGAACAGGGTCTTGAGGAGGTTCGTCCGCGCGGCCTCGTCGGCGAGGCACAGGAGAACCAGGCGCTCGCGGCCCCGCGTCGCCAGGGGCAGGCCGAGCATCCCGGTGGTGTAGGCGACGCCGCCCGACACCCGGGCGCAGGGCGCCCGGACCGGCTCGCCGATGGTGAGCGCGTCACCGACGACCTCGCGCAGGGACTGCGCGAGCCCGCCCGGCAGGTCGTCGAGAGCAACGCCCGCCCCCGCGAGGCCAAGCCAAGCCTCGAATGCCTCGCCGACCCACAGCAGGCGGAGATGCCCGGCGGGCCCCCCCACCAGGGCGGCGCGGCTCGCCATGCGGCCGAGATTGCCGAGGACCAGATCCTCGTAGGTCGGCAGACCCCGGGCGGCGGCCCGGGCGGCACGCCAGCGGTGCAGCAGCCCCTGGGTGCCGTCGCCTTTCGCGTTCCCGCTCATCCCGCTCGACCCGATTCCGAACCGTCTCCTGGTAGACCCTCGACATCTTCCGGACGGTTAAAGTCAGCCGGCTCCCTGACGAATCGGCGCATGCACGGCCGAAAATTCGGACGACCGGGCCGCGTTGCTATCCCAGAGCCACCTCGATCAGGAACGGGCCGCGCCGCGACAGCGCTCCCGTCAGGGTGTCGACGAGCTGGGCCAGGGTCTCGACCCGGCGCGCCTCGACGCCGTAGCCGCGCGACAGGCTCACCCAGTCGATCGGCGGGTCGTCGAGGGTCAGCATGTCGATGGCCTTGCGGCCGGGATTGGCGCCGACATTCGTCAGTTCGTGGCGCAGGATCGCGTAGGAGCGGTTCGCCCAGATCAGCGTCACCACGTCGAGGCGCTCGCGGGCCTGAGTCCAGAGCGCCTGGGCGGTGTAGAGGGCGCTGCCATCGGCCTGGAGCGAGATCACCTTGCGGTCCGGGCAGGCCACCGCGGCGCCGGTCGCCATCGGGATGCCGAGCCCGATCGCGCCGCCGGTGAGCTGGAGCCAGGTATGGGGCGCCGCCGCATGGGTGGAGACGAAGAAGTTGCGCCCCGTCGTGACCGACTCGTCGCAGACGATCGCGCCTTCGGGGATCAATGCCCCGAGCACGCGGCCAATCGCATCCTGGTCGAGGGCGCCGGCGGTCGGCAGATCGGGACGGGCGAGCGGCGGCAACGGCGCCTCGGCCGGAGCGCCGATCGCCTCGGCGAGGCGCGCGAGGGCATCGATCTGGTCCTGCTCGGGCGTGGCGAGGGCGAAGACGTCGCAGGTGGGGGCTGCGAGCGCGCTCGGCTTGCCCGGATAGGCGAAGAATGCCACCGGCAGGGTCGCGCCGACCAGAATCACATGCCTGTAGGGGGCCAGCACCTCGCGGGCGGGATCGACCGGATAGGGCAGGCGCTCGATCGGCACCGTGCCGGCGCCGCGGTCGATGCGGGCGTTCGAGGTCATGGCCAGCAGCTTGGCCCCGGTTTTGTCCGCGATGCGGGCCGCGATGCGCCGGCCCTCGCCCCTGACCGCCCGGTCACCGAGATGCAGCAGCACCGGCTCGCCGCTGCGGAGCGCCGCGACCGCATGGGCGATGGCCTCGTCGCTCGCAAGCGGCCGCTCCGGGATCGGCGGCAGGGGGGCGATGCCGGAGCCCTCCTCCCAGGCCGTGTCGGCGGGCAGGATCAGGGTGGCGACGCCGCCGGGCGCCGTGCGGGCCGCGACGATCGCGTCGGCCCCGTCCGCCGCCACCGCCTTGGCGCTCATCCCGGTGCGGAGCCAGGCCGAGACCGGGCCGGCCAGCCCCTCGATGTCGGAGGTGAGCGGCGCGTCGAAGGCGCGGTGATAGGTGGCGTGCTCGCCCACGATGTTGACGAGGGGCGAGCGGGCGCGGCGCGCGTTGTGCAGGTTGGCGATGCCGTTGCCGAGGCCGGGCCCGAGATGCAGCAGCGTCGAGGCCGGCTTGTCGGCCATGCGGGCATAGCCGTCGGCCGCTCCCGTAGCGCCGCCCTCGAACAGGCACAGCACCGCCCGCATCCCCTCGACGCGGTCGAGGGCGGCGACGAAGTGCATCTCCGAGGTGCCCGGATTGGTGAAGCACACCTCGACGCCCCCCGCCACCAGGGTGCGGACCAGGCTCTCGGCCCCGTTCATCGCCATCGGCATCTCCTCTCGCGTGGGCATCTGACGGCCCGGTTCGGTTGGCACGTCCGGTGATAGGGGATTTCGCCGGCGGGGTGTGAGGGCGTGGGACACATGGGTGGTCGCCGTGGTGCCCGACGTCCCGATGACCCGCCGTGCCGGCGATGATCGGCTGAGGCCGGATGCGATCATGCCCGGTCGCTCCTGCACGAACCGGCCGCCGAATGGACGACCTGGACGACGACGTTGCCGTTCCCTGTCCACTCGCGTTCATGATCCGGGCGACGCCTCGTTCACGTCAGGCGTCCTTGAGGGCGACGGACGCCTGGACATCGACGGTCGGCAAGGCTGCCAGGGACCGCATCGCAAGGAGCCGACACTTCACCTGTCTCGACAGGCGGCCTTTGTCGGTCACAACCTTCTACGTTCCACCTGCCTTCATGCAGGGCGGCAGGCATTCGCTTGGCGAGGGGCACCGACCGTCGAGCGCGGACACGGAGGGCACAGACAGCGGATTCGGAACGTGAGCCCCGATGCGCCTCCGGGCGAGACGACCTCGCAACCACCCGGCACCTTGCACGTTCGTTGCACCGTGCGGCGGGCGGCGCGCCCGGTGGAGATCCCGATGAAACTGTTCCAGTGCCAGTCCTGCGGCAACATCCTGTATTTCGAGAACCGGAGCTGCCAGCGCTGCGGACACCGCCTGGCCTACCTGCCGGAGACCGGATTGCTCTCGGCGCTGGAACCGGCCGGGGGCGAGGACTGGACGCCGCTCGCCGCCCCCGACCGGCCGAGCCGGTTCTGCGCCAATGCGGTGCACGACGCCTGCAACTGGCTGGTGCCGCCGGGCTCGGACGACGCCTTCTGCCTCGCCTGCCGCCACAATGGCACGATCCCCGACGTCTCGAACCCGCAACACCTCGCCCGATGGCGCGAGATGGAGTTCGCCAAGCACCGGCTGATCTACAGCCTCCTGCGCTGGAACCTGCCGCTCCAGACCCGGGCCGAGGATCCCGAGCACGGGCTGATCTTCCATTTCCTGGCCGACCCGCCGGAGAACCAGGGTCCGAAGGTGATGACGGGCCACGACAACGGCGTCATCACCATCGCGCTGGTGGAGGCGGACGACGCTGAGCGCGAGAAGCGCCGGCGCGAGATGGGCGAGCCCTACCGCACCCTGCTCGGGCATTTTCGCCATGAGGTCGGCCACCATTACTGGGACCTCCTGGTCCGCGATGCCGGCCGGCTCGACGCCTGCCGGGCGGTGTTCGGCGACGATTCGCAGGATTACGACGCGGCACTGAAGCGCCATTACGAGCAGGGCACGCCGGCCGACTGGCAGGAGAACTTCGTCTCGGCCTATGCCACCACCCATCCGTGGGAGGATTTCGCCGAGACCTGGGCGCATTACCTGCACATCGTCGATACGCTCGAGATGGCGAGCGCCTTCGGCATGCAGGTCCACCCGCTCCTCGACGCGGGCGGCGAGCTCGCCGCGCGGATCGACTTCGACCCTTATGCAGCAGAGGGCATCGAGCAGATCATGGCGGCCTGGCTGCCCTTCGTCTTTGCGCTGAACAGCGTCAACCGCGCGATGGGCCAGGGCGACCTCTATCCCTTCGTGCTGGCCCCGCCGGTGATCGGCAAGCTCGGCTTCATCCACGGCCTCGTCCACGGCACCATCTGACGCGCACGATCTGACGCGAGGAAGCGATCCCGCCGTCTCGGCCGTAGCCTCCGCGGCCGGGGCGGTCCATGATGGCGCAACGTGCCCGATGAACCGGGCCGCCAGCCTGCCGTGCCGGCAGGTCTGGATGCCCGCTCGATCGGGCGACAGGAGGGACGCCGAATGAAGCTCGCCAGCCTCAAGCACGGCCGCGACGGCCGCCTCGTCGTGGTCTCGCGCGACCTGACCCGCGCCACCGACGCCTTCATCGTGGTGCCGACCCTGCAACAGGCCCTCGACGAGTGGGAGCGGCACGCCCCCGCGCTCAGTGCCCTGGCCGAGCAGCTCGATCACGGCTCGGTGCCGTCGTTCCGCTTCCACGAGCACGATTGCGCCGCCCCCCTGCCGCGGGCCTATGCCCGCCGGCACGCCGCGGCCTGGCCAAGCCACCCGGCGCTGCTGCGCCAGGCTGCGGGCGCCGAGGCGCCGGCCGGCGAGGCGGGGGCGCTGACGCCGGCCGCCTCCGACGGGTTCCTCGGGCCGCGCGACCCGCTGGGGCTCGACGACCCGGCGGCCTCCCTCGACCTCTCGGCGGGCCTCGCGGTGATCACCGGCGACCTGCCGCGGGGTGCCGACGCGACCGCCGCCGGGGAGGCCATCCGGCTGGTGACGCTGGTGGCGGAGGTGATCCGTCACGACCGCCTGCGGCCGGACGGGCTCGACCTCGACGGAGCCGAGGCGCCGGCTCTGGCCGCAAGCCTCGCGCCCGTGGTGGTGACCCCCGACGAGCTGGGTCAGGCGTGGCGGGACGGCGCCGTGCATCGCCCGCTGCTGGTGAGCCGCAACGGCAAGCCCCTCGGCTGCCCCGATGCCGGCGCCGATCTGGGCCGGAGCCTCCTCGCCCTGGTGGCGGAGGCGGCGCGGCACCGCGCCCTGGGCGCCGGCACGATCGTCAGTGCCGGGCCGGTCTCGAACCGCGGCATCGATGGCGGCCCGGGCCGCCCCAAGGCCGAGGGCGGGGCCGGCTATGCCTGCCTGGCCGAGGCCCGGGCCGCCGAGGCCCTGACCGGCGGCTGGGTCCGCACGCCCTATCTGGCGGCCGGCGATCGCCTTCGGGTCGAGATGAAGGATGCCGGCGGGCACTCGATCTTCGGGGCGATCGAGCATGACGTGACCGGCTGAGGCACGACGCGCCCGGCGCGGGACAGGTCGGCCGCGCCGGGCACATTCACCTATGATACACTGGAAAGTTGCCGTTCTTGCGACACCAGCTCGACTGAGCAATGACGTTAGGTTTTCGTTCGGGACTCGTCTGGTATCACTGAGTCAGGCTGGCGTGGTCGCGTGTGGAAACAACCGTGGATGACGGTTTTCCCCGGGCCACACCCTTGGGTGCCGCTCATCGCGACAATGAATCCCCGCTCGCCCCTTGCTCCGCACCTCGATCGCTTCCGGCAGAGCCGAGGCGGGTCGGTCATCGTCGTGCTGAGCCTGCTCCTGCCGATCCTCGCGATGGCGGCGGTTGGCGTCGCCGAGATGACGGAAGTGACGCTCGCCCGCGCAAAGCTCCAGGGCTATGTCGACGCTGCGGCGATCCGTGGTGCCGGCGAGTTCGGCGTCGACCAATCCGCCGCCACGGCGGAGCGGGTCCGCCTCTATGCCGACGGGGAGGCCGAGCCGCTGCGCAAGCGTTGGACGATCACGTCGGCCGTCGCGATCGACTCGGCGGCGCGCACCGTCACGGTGGTGCAGAAGGGTCACCGCGCCTCGTTCTTCCGCAACATGCTGCCGCCGGGCGGCTGGACCATCGAGGCCAAGGCGACGGCGGTCCGGACGGCGCGTAAGCCGCTCTGCGTCCTCGCCTCGCAGGAGCCCACCCGCCTCGTCACCCCGACCGCCATCGACCTGGACAACAACTCCGCAATCACCGCCAATGACTGCCTCGTCCAGAGCAACGCCAACCTGACGGCGGCCCCCAGCACCAGTCTTTGGGCCGGCGAGGTGCGCGCCGTGGGCAGCGCCACCGGCCCCGTGCGGCCGGCCCCGGTCACGGACGCCCCACCGATGGCGGATCCCTTCGCCAAAATGCGGATCGACGTGCCGCTCCTGTGCGACACTCCGCTCTCGATCAACATCGGCAGCGGCACCATCTACCTCAATCCCGGCGTTCATTGTGGCGAGCTCAGCCTGCTCGGCTTCACGACGATCGTGCTCCTGCCCGGCGATCATTACTTCTTGGGCCCGTATCTTAACGTCCTGGGAAACTCCGTCATCACCGGCACCGATGTCGTGATGATCTTTAAGGGCCTGATCTCGGCCCAGGTCATCGGCATGTCCAAGCTGGAGATCGAGGGCCGCAAGAGCGGGCCCTATGCGGGCTTCGCCATCATCACGGACCGTGACTATTATGGCGATTTCGCCATCTCGACCAGCAACGCCCGCAAGATCGTCGGCACGATCTATCTGCCGAACGCGAGCCTGACCGTGGCCGGGTTCGGCAACAAGGTCGCCGACCAGTCGCCCTGGACGGTGGTGGTGGCGCGCACGCTGCGCACGATGGGCAGCGCCAACCTGATGATCAACGCCAACTACAATTCCTCGACCGTGCCGGTGCCGTCCGGCGTCGGCCCGTCGAAGGACCAGCCGGTGCGGCTCGCGCAGTGACGGGCCGCCGGGACGGAAAGTCTACTCGACCACCTGATCGTCGCCGGTGAGGGCGAGGCGGCGCAGGGCCTCGAGGGCCCGCGCGAGATCGGCCCGTGCCGGCGTGGCGAGGGCGAGCCGGACGGCGTTCGGGGCGTGGCCCGGGCTCACCGCGAAGGACGAGGCCGGAATGAGCGCGATGCCCCGCCGCAGGGCCGCCGCCGCATAGGCTTCGGCCCGCCACGTTTCCGGCAGGGTGAGCCAGAGGTGATAGGCGGCGTCATCGCCGGTCACCAGCAGGCCCGTGAGGCAGGCCCGGGCGATCGCCTGCCGCTCGGCCGCGTCGGTCCGCTTGGCGCGGGCGAGCCGAGCGGCGGACCCGTCCTCCATCCAGCGCGTGCCCGCGGCGAGCGCGACGCCCATCGCGCTCCATCCGCCCTGGCGCACCGAGGCCGCGAGGCGGTCCGCCATTTCGGGCGGGCTCACGATCATCCCGACGGTCAGGCCCGGCATGACCCGCTTCGACAGGCTGTCGACCAGGATCGTGTGCGCGGGCACCAGGGCGGCGATCGGCGCCATCTCGCGCAGGAAGCCGTAGACGGCATCCTCCACCAGGGTGAGCCCGGTCTGCACCAGGAGAGCGGCGATCTCCGCCCGGCGCCGGGGGCCCATCGTCAGCCCGAGCGGGTTCTGCAACGTCGGTTGCAGGTAGAGCCCGCTCAGCGGCGCGGCGCGGTGGGCCTGGAGGATGGCGTCGGGCCGCACGCCCTCGCCGTCGACGGCGAGCGGCACCAGGGCGATGCCGAGCCGCGCCGCGATGCCCTTGACCACCGGATAGGTCAGCGGCTCGCAGCCGATGCGCTCCCCCGGCGGGGCGAGCGTCGCCAGGGCGGCGGCGAGCCCCTGGCGGCCATTGCCGGTGAACAGGATCCCGTCGGGATCGGGGGAAAAGCCGTCGCGGGCGAGGAAGCGCGCGGCGACCATCCGCGCCTGCGGCGTGCCGGCCGGGCCGTAGAGGGTCAGCGCCGCCTCGACCGCCCCGCGCCCGAGCCCCGCCAGGGTCTCGGCGAACAGCGCCTCCTGCTCGGGCAGGCGCGACATGGTGCGCTGGAGATCGAGGGCCGCCGGCGGCGGTTCCGGCCGGATCGGGTCGGGGGCACCGAGATCGGAGCGGATATAGGTGCCGCGCCCGACCTCGCCGAGGACGAGGCCGCGCCGGGCCAGTTCGGCATAGACCCGGCTCGCGGTCGAGACGGCAATGCCGCGGGCATAGGCGAAGTCGCGCTGCGGCGGCAGCCGCTCGCCCGGCCGCAGCCGCCCCTCGGCGATCTCCGCCGCCACCGCATCGGCGATCCCCCGGTAATCGCGTGCGGCCATCATTGCTCCGAGCACAATGTTTCGATTGCTCCGACCTTCGTATCGGTACAATCCTGGCGGCGCAATCCCGGCCGGACTGCCTCCCCCTGTTCGGATCGACCGTCATGCCCGCTGTCTCGCTGCCTCTCTCCGGCTCCGCCGCCGGCCCACGCCCGCCCCTCTCCTCTCTCCTGCGCCTGTGGTGGCGGCGCGCCCGGGACCGCCGGGTGCTCGCCGACCTGAGCCCCGCGCAGATGCGGGATACCGGCCTCGATCCCGATGAGGTGCGGGCGGAAAGCCTGAAACCGTTCTGGCGGGCCTGACCGGATCGCGCCCCGGCGCCGGACGGCGAGACGACATGTCTCGCCCCGCCTCTGTTCATCGCCGCCGCCACGGCGCTACGTTACGGGCTGAACGCCCGGAGGCCCTGATGCCGGACACCGAGACCCTTCCCGACCTCGTCGGTACGCTCCCGGAGACGGTCGTCCGTCCGGCGATCCACCTCGACCACTGCGTCATCCACGTCTCGGACTGGGAGCGCTCCACCGCCTTCTACCGCGACATCCTCGGCGCGGAGGTGATCCCGGCCGGGCAGGGCGTCGCCTATCGCTTCGGCGGCGTGCAGCTGAACTGCCACGGCCCGGGCCAGATCGGCGAGCCCCGGGCCCGGATCCCGGTGATGCCCGGCAACAGCGACCTCTGCTTCCGCTGGCACGGCCCGATCGAGGAGGCGATCGTCCACCTGGAGCAGCACGGCGTCCCGGTCGAGCTGGGGCCGGTGCCGCGGCATGGGGCCGTGGGCGAGGGGATCAGCGTCTATTTCCGGGATCCGGACGGGTCGCTGCTGGAGTTCATCACCTATCCGGTGGTGTGAAGGGAGTTTCTGATTTTCAAGCTCTTGCGAATGGCGATCACGGCGCGATCGCTTCAGGCATGAGGACGTATCTCGTCACGCCCCGCAGGATCCGGTCCTCGCTCGGTCAGCGTGACAGTGCAACGGACTGCCACGGGTGGAAATTGTCGGCTGACAGCCGCATGTCCACGACCGTCATGTGCGGAAAACCTCTCACGCCAGGTTTCCGTACAGATTGCCAATCCGACAGGGGTTATCGCACAAGTTCCACGGCGGCGGTTGGCGCGCTGTCGGATCGGAGCGGCTCCTGTCGGCAAAGACATGGTTTCCGTACAGCCGAACCTGACACGTGGAATGACCGCATGAGGTGGGAAGCGGCGGCCCGCCGGATGAATGCTGAGCGGCCGGATCGTGCTAATTCCGGACCTTAGTCGGACGCTCCCACAGTGACCGCTTCTTGCCAGGCACCTGCGATTGGCGCGGGTAATGGCGCGCAGCGGACGCAGTACGAGACGTGGCTCCGAACCGCGGCGCGCATCCCGGCAAGTCTCGGCCGTCTCAGAGGCTCGGGTGCAGGTCGCGAACCGGGCTCACGCGCTCCAGCACCATAGCGGCGTTCAGGAGCGTGGTTTCCGCCTGCCAGCTTCCCACCAGTTGCACGTTGATCGGCAGCCCCTCGTGGCTCGTCCCGAAGCGCATCGTTAGCCCGGGCAGGCCGGTCACGTTGAGCGGCACCGTCGCGCCCTGGAGGTAGGTCAGGTCGACGGTCTCGCCGTTGACGACGAGTTCCTTGATGCCGTGCTTGTGCGCCGGCACCGGCAGCACGGGGGTCAGGAGGACGTCGTAGTCCCGGAAGTAGGCCGCGTAACCGTCCCGCAGCCGCTCCGCTGCCTGCTCGGCCGCGAGGTAATCATCCATCGACGTGTCCGGCAGCGACAACATGGTCTTGGTCATCTTGTACATCTGCTCTTCGTGTCCCGCAGTCGCCGCGCGGAAGGCCGGCTTCATCTCCATGACGTGGAGCTTGTTGAACACGTCGAGGGCGAAGTCGCGCTCCAGCGCCGGGATCCGCACCTCCTCCACGTGATGCCCTTCGCCCCTGAGGGCCCCGGCCGCGTCCCGCACGGTTGCGGCGACCTCGATGTCGACGGGCCCGAAGCCCGGCCCGACCATCCAGCCGACGCGGAACTTGCGGTCCGCCGTGACGCCGGCGTCGAACGGGACGGTGCTGGTCGCGAAGGCGTCCTCGCCGTCGGGGCCAGCGAGTTGCGAGAAGGCGAGCGCGAGGTCGCGGATCGAGCGCGCCATCGGGCCGACGTGCCAGAAGCGGCGTGGTGCGCGCGGCCAGATGCCGGTCATCGGGACGCGCCCATGGGTCGCCTTCAGCGAGACGATGCCGGTCTGCGCGGCTGGACCGCGCACCGAGATGGCGAGATCGGTGCCCAGGCCCAGCGGCGACATGCCGGCCGCGATGGCTGCCGACTCGCCGCCGCTCGAGCCGCCCGGGGTGCGGTCGAGGTCCCACGGGTTGTTCGAGCGCCCGGAAAGCAGGTTATCGCTCTCGATCCAGTAGGAGAACTCGGGAAGGTTGGTCTTGGCGAGCAGGATGCCGCCGGCCTTCTTCAGGCGGCCGACGCTGGTCGCGTCGGCGTCGGGGGTGCGGCCCTTGAAGATGGGCGACCCGCGCTGGGTCATGACGCCTGCGGTGTCGATCGAGTCCTTCACCGTGAAGGGCACGCCGTGCAGCGGCCCGAGTTCCTCGCCCGCCATCACCGCCGCTTCGGCCCGTTTCGCGGCGACCGACGCCCCCTCGGCGACGGTGACGATCGCGTTGACGTGAGGGTCGACGGCCTCGATGCGGTCGAGGTGAGCCCGTACGACCTCGACGGGCGAGAGCTGCTTGGTCCGGATCAGCGCGGCGAGGCTGGTGGCGTCCGAGAAGATGATGTCATGGGTCATGGCAATTCCCCTACCTGTCGTTAGGCAGAAGAGAGTTAGATCTGGATTTTTAGGCCGTCAACCCCTAACTAACAGTCGTTAGTTTTTTGCGTTGACCGGAGGTGGGAGTGAGTTCGAACGCGAAGGAGACGATCCTGGCCGCAGCCCGGAAGACCGCGCAGGCCCATGGCTACGGGGGCTTGAGCTACCGCGACCTCGCCGCCGAGGTCGGCATCAAGGCGGCGAGCATCTACCACCACTTCGCCAGCAAGGCGGATCTCGGCGCGGCCGTGGCGCGGCGTTACTGGGAGGACATCGCGGCCGAACTCGACGCGATGCTGGCCGACACCGGCGACCCGCTGGAATGCCTGCGGCTCTACCCCACCACCTTCCGCCGGTCGCTCGAGGACGGGAACAGGCTCTGCCTGTGCAGCTTCATGTCGGCGGAATACGCCAACCTGCCCGAGGCCGTGCAGCGGGAGGCGCAGGGCTTCGCCGACGTCAACGTCGCCTGGCTCGCCAAGGTGCTGGTGATGGCCGGGGCGGTGAAACCTGAGGACGGCGAGGCGCGGGCCCGGGCCATCTTCGCCGCGGTATCCGGCGCCCAGCTCTACGCGCGGAGCCGCTCGGACGTCTCGGAGTTCGATGCCCTTATCGCGACCTACCGCGCCTCGGGCCTCCTGCCGGCGTAGACCCTGGACGCCCCTGCGACGCGCGGACGTCATCGGAGGGGAATGTCGTAGCCGCCCCGACGTGGTCCGCTTCTCCATCCGAAGCGGACCTTTCGATTAGCTGGTTACTAGGTCTGCAAAGGGTCGGATGCAGACCCATGAGGCACCCGTCAGGCGCCAGCCAACATGCCCCGCTGGCCATCTTGGATCGGGAAATACCTGTTTTCCGACACCCGAGCGTGATGTCGCAAGGGTCGGAAGCAGACCTTCGTCAGAAGTCATCTCGTTTCGATCTAGGTCACTGCCCGATCACGTTGTAATCGTGGAGTATTCTAGTCTTTGATTTTGCCGCATTTTCTGCGACCAATCGGTGTCCGCTTGGTCGGAAAATGCTCTAAGCGAAAAGGTCCCTGAAAGAACGCTTCCGGAAATCCCTCTCACAACCCCGACACCAGATGCCCCCCGTCGACCGGCACAGTCGCCCCCGTCATCCACCCCGACGCATCGCCGGCCAGCAGCAGGAACGCCCCATCCAGATCCTCCGGGCGGCCGAGGCGCCGCATCGGGATGCGCTTGAGCATCGCCTGGCCGGGGGGCGTCTCGAAGAAGTCGCGATTGATGTCGGTGCCGATATAGCCCGGGGCGAGCGCGTTGACCCGGATGCCGTAGCGGGCCCATTCGAGGCCGAGCGCCTGGGTCATTTGCACCACGCCCGCCTTCGACACCGTGTAGGGCCCGACCCCGCCGGCGACCCTGAGCCCGAGGATCGACGCGACGTTGACGATGACGCCGCCGCGGCCGGCATCGCGCCAGGCACGGGCGGCATTGGTCGAGACCGCCCAGACGCCGCGCAGGTTGGTGTCGATCACCCGGTCGAAGGTGGCGATGTCGACGTCGATCGCCGCCCCGCCCTCGGCGATGCCGGCATTGTTGACCACCACGTCCGGCAGGGCGTGCAGGCTGGCGAAGGCGGCCGTCACCGAATCCGGGTCGGCGACGTCGAGGGCGACGGCGCGGGCCTCAGGCGCTCCGGCGTCGCGCAAATCCTGCACCAGGGCGTCGAGCTTCTCCTTGCGCCGCGCCGCCACCGTGACGGCAGCACCGCACCTGGCGCAGAGGCGGGCGAAATGGTCGCCGAGGCCGCTCGAAGCCCCCGTGACGAGGACGTGGCGGCCCTTCAGGCCGGCGGCGAGATCCATGGCGTGTCCCCCGTATCGTCGGGCGCGCCTCTTGTCCGGGCCCGCCTCGTTGAAGGTCGGTCTCAGCCGGTCCGGACCTGGGCGAGCTGCTGGTTGGTCATCTCGAGGCGGTGGGCGAGTTCGCGCATCACCGCGATGGCGATCTGCGGAAACTGGCTCAGAAGTTCGAGGAAGACCCGCCGGTCGATGCGGAGCGCCGTCGTCGGCACCACCGCGGTCACGGTGGCGGAGCGCGGCTGGTCGGCCAGGATGCCCATCTCGCCCACGAGGGCATTGGCGCCGAGCAAGGCCAGGCGGATCGGCCCCTGCGGCCCGTCCAGGGTGACGGCCGCCTCGCCGTCCAGGATCAGGTAGGCGGCATCCGCCGCATCGCCCCGGTCGAAGAAGCGCTGGCCATCGGCGAAATGCACCCGCTCGCTGGTGAAGGCGAGCAGCTTCAGGCGGGCCGGGTCCACCTCGCGGAACATCGGCACCTTGCGCAGCGACTGCACTTCGGTCTCAAGCGTCATGCCTTCACATCCTGCTCGACGCGCACTGACCCCGTCTCGTCCCCGGCGCGCCCGGAGAGTGCCGCAGCCGGCGCCGCAGCGCCAGCCCCCGCCCTCATCTCTCCGGGGGACGCCGCCGGTGTCGCGGGGGTCTCCGGCTCCTGACTCTCCGGTCCGTGGATCTGCGTGCCGGCAGCCCGCAGCACCAGCTGGAACCGGTCGGCCAGGCGGTCGTTCGGCAGCACCACCACGAGGCTGTTCTCGCGGCCGAACCGCTCCAGCAGCAGGCCCAGCACCGTGCGGGCGCGGGTCTCGCCCATCGGCGACAGCGCTCCGTCGAGGACGAGCAGGTCCGGCCGGCGGATCAGGGCCCGCACCAGGCTCACCACCGCCCGCTGGACGCTCGACAGGAAGCGTCCCTCCGGGCCGACCTGATGGTCGAGCCCGACCCGGGTGATGGCGGGGGCGAGCTGCATCTCCTGCACGAGGGCGGTGCCGGTCGCCGTCACGGTCTCGACGGCATCGGCGACCGACTGGTTGATGCGGCCGAACAGCAGGTTGTCACGTAAGGGCGCGGCGGCGCAGACGCGATCGGGGTCGTAGAAATCGACGCCCCCCATCCCGGCCTCGTCGAGAGCGGCGCGCAGCTGCGCCCGCGCCTCGACGAGCCGTCCGCGAAACGCATCGTCGATCAGGCCGAGGCGATGGCGAGGCTCGATATAGGCGAGCGGCAGGGCGATGAGCCGGGTCGCGTCGGCCGAGCCGTAGCGTCCGAGCCCGATCCAGCGCCGCCGCACCCGGTCGAGCGTGCCGCCGCCATGGCGCGCGGCCGACGCCTCGGTGGCGGTGCGGCGGGCGAGGATCGCCTCGTATTCCGGCAGTTCGTCGGCGGAGAGGAACGAGAATTGCTCGAAGAGCGGATGCCCGCTCGGCAGACCCTGGAAGATCTCCAGCATCGTGGCGGCGATGCGCTCGCCCATGGTGACGAGCTCGTCGGCGAGCCCGGTGCGGTCGAGCACCAGGCGCACCACCGCATGCTCGGCCAGCGCCCGGCCGGTGAGCGCCGTGGTGGTCGGCACGCCGAACAGCAGGTTCTCGGCCACCGTCGCCTGGCGGTTGTAGCGGGCGGGGTCGAACGGCTCGACGAGATGCGCCCGCCCCTGCGCCGCCAGGCGCTCGCGGAAGGCGATCCGCGCCTCGATCAGCCGCGCGGCCAGCTCCGGGTGGCGCTCGGGATCGACCTGGCCGAGGAGACCGAAGCGGTAGACCTCCTCGCCCATGCCGATGCGGGTGAGCCAGTCGAGGATCAGGGCGTCGAGGGCGGCGGCGTCCGTGACGCCGGCCTGTTCGTAGTCGATCCAGTCGGCCGGGAACGGCGCGACCGGGTTGCCGGTGCGGCGGGCCTCGGCGAGCGCCTTGGCGTCCGTGACGAGGGCGGCATCGGGCGGGCGGCGGTTGAGGCCGTACACGATGTTGTCGCGCAGCGAGCCTGGGAACAGGATCGGATCGACCCCCGCATAGGCGATGCGCCGGGTGAGCGCCGCGCCGGACCATTCGGCGAGGTCGCGGTCGTCCAGGGTGAGTCGCCCCGAGGTCGGCACCGCGAGCCGCGCCAGCACCTCGGCGAAGGTCGAGGCTGCCGGGCCGCCGTCGCTGACGATGCCGATCAGCGCCGGCAGGGGGAGGGACAGGGAGACGTTGGCCAGGACCGGCCCGTGCGGCTCCTGGACGCCGAGGCCCTCGGCGGCGAGGCGCCCGCACAGGGACTCGTCGCGTCCGGGCGCGTCGAGCCCGATCAGCCGCTCGGGCAGGAATTGCTGCAAGACCTGCTCGTACTTCACCTGCACGTCGAGCCGCTGCTGGTCCCAGTCGATCAGCTCCTTCAAGGGCGGCGGCAGGTCGCGATAGGCGGCGATCACCGCGACGAGCTGGCCGATGCTGAGCTGGCCCTTCAGGGCGAAGTAGCCGCCGATGCAGTAGAACAGGAACGGCGTCATCTGGGCGAGCAGATTGTTCAGGAACTTGACCATGAACTTGCGCTGGTAGATGCGCAGGCGCAGGTCGAACAACCCGCCGAGGCGGTGGCCGATCTCGGCCCGCTCCCAGGCTTCGGCCCCGTTGGAATGCACCGCCGCGATGCCGTCCACCACCTCGCCGACCCGGCCGGCGAGGCGGCGCGAGGCGAGCTGGCGCTGGCGCCCGAGGCGCAACAGCTCGCGCCGCAGGCGCGGGATCACCACGAACTGGATCCCCACCACCCCGGCGGCGAGCAGCCCGAGCCAGACGTTCTGGAGCAGGATGAAGGTCATCGCGGTGGCCGCCTGGGTGCCCAGGAAGGCCGGCAGGATGTAGGCGTCGCCGATGAAGCCGCCGATCGGCTCGACCTCGTCGCGGATGATCGTGGCGACCTCGGAGGCTTTGGTCTGGCGCAACGATTCCGGCGAGAAGCGCATGATCAGCGAGAACAGCTGGAACCGCAGGCGCCGCAGCATCCGCTCGCCGAGCGCACCCTTGGCCACGTTGATCCAGTACTTGAACGCGCCGTTGATCAGCACCAGGAGCAGGAACATCGAGGAGAGGCCGAACAAAAGCTCGAACCGATCAACGTCGAAGCCTGGGAACAGCGCAATGTCGTGGCCGAACCAGTCCGGCATCTGCAAGCGCAGCACCAGGAACTTGGCCGTCTCGTTGCCCTTCTCGAAGGCGTGGCCCTGGATCGCCTCGTTGACGATGCGCCGCGGCAGGTCGAGGGAGGCGAAGTAGAGCGGCAGCGAGGCCAGCACGACGCCACAGATCAGGATCTGGTCGCGCTTGGAATGCCGCCAGATGTAGCGGAACAGGCTGCGGTCGAGGCCGCCCGAGGCATCGGCCGCTTCCGGGTCGTTGCCGGGCCGGGAGGCGGCGGCCGTCGCCGGATCCTGTCCGGCCGGGCGGGCACGGGCCCCGCGCCCGCCAGCCGGATCGCGGCCCGCCGCCGGAGTCACGCCGCTCGTCCGCTCCGCCGTGTCCGCCCCACTGCTCATGGTCCAGCCGCCTCAGATCCCGCCTGCCTGTGTAGAGGGACGGAGCAGGACTGGAAACCGCCGCCGCCCCCGGCTGCGGCGGCGTCCGGTCTAATCCCGGCGGGGATCGGTCTTGCGCGTGCTCAGTCCGCCGGCCGGCGCGTCGCCGAACTGGTGGTTCGGCTGGGGCGAGTCGCCCGGCTCCTCGGTCGTCGTCGGATGCGGGCTGCCCTCCTCGGCGGGCATTGGCGGCAGCGCCGCGCGGTTCGGCGCGGGCGCGGTCTCCGGTTGCGCGGCGGCGTCCCGGCTCACCATGGTCTTGTTGGTCATCGGCTGCTCCGGCATGGTCGAGGGTGCGGCAGGCAGCCGCAGGCCGCCCCACCGCGGAGTCCGGGGCGAACGCCGGCCCGCCCAGCCGGTTCCACCCGGGCGGTTCACGCGGCCAAGTTTCGCCGTGCAGGCGCGATGTTAGCTCAAGTCACCGCGAGACGGCCGCGCTCCGGCCGGTCCGCCTGTACTGCCCCGAATCGGGACCATCGGCCGGCGGCCCCCGCATGCGTGGCAGGAACCATCATTTCCGCTGAAGGTTGTCGGGATTGAGAACCCCGCCAAGGAGGCAATCATGGCAACCGGAAATTCGACCTCGAAGCGCGGCTTCGCGTCCATGGATCTGGAGCGCCAGCGCGAGATCGCCAGCAAGGGCGGTCGCAGCGTGCCGGCCGAGAAGCGCTCCTTCTCGCAGGATCGTGAACTGGCCTCGTCGGCCGGCCGCAAGGGCGGGCAGGCGTCGGGCAGCGGCCGCACCACCGACGAGTGACGGTGGGATCCCGTCGAGCGGCCCACGCCCAGCGGGTGGACGACTGCCGTCACCCCGATGACCGGGCCGCGTCGCGCGCGCTCATCCGAAGGACCCGTTCAGACCCGCGCTCATGCGCCGGAGGGAGCCCGCCTCACCTCCGGCGCATCAGCATGGGCCGTGAACGATGGTGTTTGAGTGAGGCCGCGGCCGATACAGGGATACGCTCACGCGACGACGCACCCCGGACGCGATGGCGTCCGGGGTGCGCGTTGTCGTTTTGCCGTCAGGCCGCGACGGCTCGCGCCGTGACCACCAGGTTGCGCCGCGCCAGGGCGGCGCAGACCACGTCGTCTCCCGGCCGCACGACCGTGACGCCGGCAAGCACGCTGGCAAACCGGTCGGCATCAGGCTCGACGTGACCGTCGCGATGGATGCGCTCCGGCGGCGGCGGTTGAGGCGAGGGAACCTCGTATTCGCGCAAATCGATCATGGCGAGGAGCCCGGTGGAGTGGGGAGGCCGTGCGGCGGCGTCAGAGCGTCGCGACGGGGGTCGGGGCGAGGCCAGCCGGCAGGACGTCGCCGGCCTCGGCCAGACAACGGCTCGGCAGCAGGCGGCGGGCCTCGTGGCCGGCGAGGCCGCTGATTGCGCCCTCGCAGCCTTCCGGCATCCGCCGCACCGACGGCACGGCGGGGACCGGATCGCGCTGCGCCACCGGCGTGCCGGTACGCTCGCGCACGGTCACGTGGGGGATCGCGGTGTCGCGCGCCACCAGGGTCGTGTTGCGGGCGGCATCGGCCTGGTAGACCACGTCGCCGGCGGCGTTGCGCAGGGTGACCTTGGCGGCACCGAGGCCGGTGATCTCGACCACCACCGGGACCTGCACCGTCGCGGCCGGCCGGACCGGCGCGAGACGGTCGCCCTTGACCGCC
Organism: Methylobacterium aquaticum; assembly: GCF_001043915.1. GTDB lineage: Bacteria > Pseudomonadota > Alphaproteobacteria > Rhizobiales > Beijerinckiaceae > Methylobacterium > Methylobacterium aquaticum. The sequence continues at coordinate 37,879 of NZ_LABX01000256.1, forward strand.
GCCTGCTCGACGGCCGGACGGGCGACAGCCCCGACGGAATGCTCGATCAGCGGCGGCCCGACCAAGGCGAGAAACGCAGCCGGAACCGTCATGCCGAAGAAGAAGTGCGGGCGGAGCATACGCATGGCCCTCGCGGCGAAGCTTGAGATTGCTTCGTTAACGCATATCCACGGCAAGTCGTTCCCGCCTCCGTGCCCGAACGGGACAGTTCATGCGGCGAATGCGGCGGATCCTGTCAACCTGTCGTTAACCGGCGCCGGCGCCGCGCCCGCGAGGCACAAGCGCAGCAATTTCGCCACAGGCAACAAAAAAAAGAAACACCCTTCCTCGCCAGACGGAACCTGATCCCGGTGTTTCCCGTTGATATGGCAACCCGGCCACCTGGTCCTCCCCGCATTCCCCTTGTGCATCGGCCGGAAACTCTTTCAACGGGCCGGATCCTGATCCGGCCCGTTCTTTTGTCGTGGGCTTCGATTTGGGCCTCGATTGTCGGGACCACCCCCAGTCTAGCGGAAGCATCGGCGGGACGCCGAGCCGATCGCCAGCCCCGGACCCTGGCCGCATCTCTGTGCCGCCTGTCGATTACGCACGCTGCCGGCTCGGGCGGGAGAGAGCGGAGCCGAGGGCGACCGCGCAGCCGATCGCCTGTCCCCACGAGCGGCAGGAATCTTCGGGGAACCAGACGGGAAAGTCCGTCACCGCTGCCCCTTACCTGGCACACCTTCACCCTGGCACACCTTCACCTGGCAAAGCGCCCTGGATGCGGCCCTGGGTGAAACCGGCATGTCCGAAAAACGGCGAAGCCCCGGCACCCGCCTGACGGCGGGCCCAGGGCTTCGTCCGACAGATCGCGCGTGGCGATCCGTCCTGTGTCAGGCGCTCGCGCGGGCCTCGCGGCGGCGGGCGCTCTGCTGGAAGAACAGGGCCTGGCTGATCACCGCCGAGACGTTGGCGGGCTGGAACGGCTTGGCGATGAGGAAGGCCGGCTCGGGCCGTTCGCCGGTGAGGAAGCGCTCCGGATAGGCGGTGATGAAGATCACCGGCACCTCGAACGACTTCAGAAGGTCGTTGACCGCGTCGAGGCCCGAGGAGCCGTCGGCGAGCTGGATGTCGGCAAGGATCAGGCCGGGGCGCTTGCTCGACGCGAGCTTGACCGCCTCGGTCCGCGTCCGGGCGACGCCGGTGACGTTGTGGCCCAAGCCCTCCACCAGGGCCTCCAGGTCCATGGCGATCAACGGCTCGTCCTCGATGATGAGGATCTCGGTCGCCATGTCGGCGGCCAGCTCGCGGCCGGCCTCGTCGACGAGGTCGCGGACCTCCGAGACCTCGACGCCCAGGATGGTGGCGGCGTCTTCCTCGGAGAAACCCTCCAGGCAGGAGAGCAGGAAAGCCTGCCGCGGCAGCGGGGTGATCTGGCCCAACCGCACCTCGGCCGGCAGGTCGTGCTGCGCCTGCTCGGTCTGGCCATTCACGGAGAGCGAATTCCAGATCCGGGTGAAGACGCGGAACAGGTCGGCCTTCACGTTGGTGCTGCGCCCGAGGGTCTCGGGCTCGTTCACCAGCGTCTCGAGCGTCGCGGCCACGTAGGCATCGCCGGCCACCTGGCTGCCCGTCAGGGCGCGCGCGTAGCGGCGCAGGTAAGGCAGGTGCTGCACCACGAGTTGTGCTGTCGACATTCAGGTCCCCTTGGGTGTTGCCGTTTGCGCGCGTCGGCCCTCACGCCTCAACGCCTTGCAGGCGCATTCGTTCCGGGCGGGCTGGAACTGACTCGGCCGGCGCGCGTTGTCGCCGCAACGCGACCCGGCATGCCGGGCGCCATGGCATCGCCCTGTCCGCGTGTCCAGGAGGGGCGAAGGGGAATGGCATGATCGAAGGCAAGGGGATGCAGGGCCCGCGGGCGCCCCGGGAAGAGGATGATCCCGCCGCCGGGCCCGAGCAGCCCACCCTCGACCGCATCGTCCAGGGGCGAATCGGCTCGCATCTGCGTGCCATGTATGACGAACTGATGCAGCAGCCCATTCCCGACCGCTTCGTCGACCTCATCGCCCGGCTCGAGCGCGGCTCGGACTTGCCCCCCTCCAGCGATCCCCCCCGGAAACGTGACCGCCTGGGGTCCGGCCCGGCTTCGCGGACAGGCGCCGCCCCTCGCCAAGAGGGACGGCGGGCAAGAGGGACGGCGGGAACGGCCGACCGTGTCACGCAGCCGACGTCAGAGCGTCGGCGAGCGGCCCCGCATCAGGCCGACCACGGCCGAGATGGCGAACAGCACGACGGCAACGAAGAAGATGAGCTTGGCGGCCTCGACCGCCGTGCCGGCGATCCCGCCGAACCCGAACAGCGCGGCCACCAGGGCCACGACGAGGAATGTGACAGCCCAACCCAGCATGGCGAGACCCTCTCTTGTCTGATTCTCTCGGCCTTCGGCCGATCGTGAGCAGACAACGTCAAGCATGACTTTGGGTTCCGCTTTGTCGCAGGTAGCGCGGACGGCCCGGACACCCCACATTGTGGACAGGGCCGGGAGGCGGCCGGGCGGAACCTCGGTTTCGCGCCACACGTTCTCACCGGCGTCTGGATGGAGGCTTTATGATGATCCGTTCCAATGCCCTGCGTGCCGGCCTCGTGCTGCTCGCCCTGTTGGCGGGTCTTCTGACGGCCTCGCCGATGGTGGTGACCGGCATCCTCACGGCACTGGGTCTCGCGGGCGCCGTCGCGCTCGCCGGGGCGCGGGCGCAGCAGGCTCCGGCATTAGTGCCGGTGCGCGTGCGCGACCGCCGGCGGCGCTGACCGACCGCCCTCCCCTGCTAAGCAGATTTCGCCGAAGTGGTCACCGGTTCGGCGATAAAAATCTGAGACAAAACAAAAACCTAAGCGGGCGAAGCGTTGGCCTTCCAACGCAAGCCTGCTTAGTCCCGCCCCTGCTGGTTGCAGGCGGGACCGGCTCTTCTGAGCGGGGCCATGTCGGCTCCGCCCCTCCGCTCTGCCCGATGGCAGAGTAGACTGCACGCACGATCCCGTCTCGGACCGACCGCAGTCGCTCCGCGTCAGCGTTGACGTCTCAACTCACGCTCCCGTTGCCGCAGGCGCAGCAGCAGGTCGACCTGATCGAGGGGGATGGGCTCGCCATCGACCGTGCGCTCGTAGAGCGAGCGCAGCGTCTGTCCGAGCCGCTGCTGCGCTTCGATGCAGATGGCCGGCATGACCGGATCCTGAACGGTCTCCCGGCACGCACTCACGTCCTGTTTCATCGGACCACTGGCCCCGTACCGTCGCACGAGTCCGAGGGAAAGACCGACCCGTGCCGAGACACAGGACTCTCGTCGACCATGGTAAAGAAAGTGTTAACATTCGTGCTTCGTTTACCATGCCGGCGGAAGCCGATGGCGGCGTCGTCGATCACGCATCGATCTTAACCGCTCCGCCCCATCATCGCCGGCCGCCCTGCCCGCCCGTGAGGCCGGCTTACGCCTCCGCCGCCTGGAGCAGCCGGGCCGCGGCGGCCCGGGCCTCCTCGGTCACGATCGCGCCGGCCAGCATGCGGGCGATCTCCTCCTGGCGCGGCATCGCCGCCAGGGGCTTCACCCGTGTGGCAACCCGGTCCGAGCCCGTCACCGCCTCCTTGGCGATCAGGAAATGCGTCGCCGCGCGGGCGGCGACCTGCGGCGCGTGGGTGACCGCGACGGTCTGGACCCGGGCCGAGAGCCGGGCGAGCCGGGCGCCGATCGCGTCGGCCACCGCACCGCCGACGCCGGTATCGATCTCGTCGAAGATCAGCGTCGGGGCGGAGCCCTTGTCGGCCAGCACCACCTTGAGAGCGAGCATGAACCGCGACAGCTCGCCGCCGGAGGCCACCTTCATCATCGGACCGGGCCGGGTGCCGGGATTGGTCTGTGCCCAGAACTCGACCCGGTCGAGGCCAGCCGGATCGCGGGCGTCCGGATCGGTGGCGATCTCGGTGATGAAGCGGGCGCGCTCCAGCTTCAGGGGCGGCAGCTCGGCCTGCACCGCCTTGTCGAGGGCGGCGGCCGCCTTGCGCCGGCCCTTGCTCAGGGCCTGCGCCTTCTCGAGATAGGCCGCGTCGGCGCTGGCGAGATCGGCCTCGAGCCGGCCGAGGGCTTCCTCGCCGGCATCGATCACCGCGACGTCGCTTTCGTAGCGCGCGCGCAAGGCGGCGAGATCGTCGACCGCGACATTGTACTTCCGGCCCGCGGCGCGCAGGCCGAACAGGCGCTCCTCGACCCGCTCCAGTTCGCGCGGATCGAACTCCGCCGCCTGGATCGCGTCCTCCAGGCTGGTACGGGCTTCGTCGAGGGCGACGAGAGCATGGTCGAGGGCGGCGATGCTGGGCTCGACGAGGCCCGGCGCCTGCGCAGCGCGGCGCTCAAGCTTGCGGAGTGCCGCCGAGAGATGAGCGGTGGGCGAGCCCTGGCCGGCGACGGCGTCGAGGGCCTCGTTGAGTTCGCGGGCGACCTTCTCGCCCTGCTGCATGGCGGTGCGGCGCTCGGCCAGCCCGGTCTCCTCGCCGGGCTTCGGATCAAGGGCGGCCAGTTCCTCGACGGCGTGGCGCAGGAAATCCACTTCCTTGCGGGCGGCCTCGACCCGGGCGCGGTGCTCGGCGAGGGCGGTACGGGCCTTGCGCACCCGGCGCGACGCTTCCGCGACGGCGGCCTGCTTGGCCCCGAGCCCGCCGAAGGCGTCGAGGATCGCCCGGTGGGTGGAGGAATCCGCCAGGGCCCGGTCGTCGTGCTGGCCATGGATCTCGACGAGAGCGGCCCCGATCGAGCGCAGCACCTGAACGCCGACCGGCTGGTCGTTGACGAAGGCGCGGGTGCGCCCGTCCGCGACCTGGACCCGGCGCAGGATCAGATCGCCCTCGGTGTCGATCTCGGCGGCGGCGGCCAGGGTGCGGGCCGGATGGCCGGCGGGGACGTCGAAGACTGCGGTCACCTGGCCTTGCGCCTCGCCCTGACGCACCAGCCGCCCGTCGCCGCGGCCGCCCAAAGCCAGAGTGAAGGCGTCGAGGAGGATCGACTTGCCGGCGCCGGTCTCGCCGGTCAGGACGCTCAGGCCGTCGCGAAAGTTCAGCTCGAGCTTATCGATCAGGACGATGTCGCGGATCGCGAGCTGAACCAGCATGCCACCCTTGCCGGGACGTGAAAGAGGGAACGGGGTGGGTCTCTACAGACGAACGGGCCGCGGCGCGAGTGCGCGCCACGGCCGCATGCCTGACTGTGAGCCGCGCGGCTCTTACTGCGCCTCGGCGGTGCGCGTGTCCATCCCGATCACGCCGCGGAACGCCTTGCTGATCCAGGATGCCTTCTCCTCGCGCGGCTGGAGACCGCCGCTCTGGAGAAGGTTGTAGGCATCCTTGTACCAGGGCGAGTCGGGGAAGTTGTGGCCGAGCACCGCCGCGGCGGTCTGCGCCTCACCGGTGATGCCGAGCGCCATGTAGGCTTCGGCCAGGCGCTCCAGCGCCTCCTCGACGTGGCGGGTGGTCTGGTACTTGCTCACCACATCCCGAAAACGGTTGATCGCCGCCGGGAAGTTGCGCCGCTCGAGATAGTAGCGGCCGATCTCCATCTCCTTGCCGGCGAGCTGGTCGCGGGTGATCTGGATCTTGGCCTTGGCGTCGGGAGCGTATTCCGAGGTCGGGTATCTCTGCACCAGCTCGGTGAGCGCCACCAGAGCCTTCTCGGAGCGCTCCTGGTCGCGGGTCACGTCCGGGATCTGCTTGTAATGCGACATCGCCAGCAGGTACTGGGCGTAGGCCGCATCCTTCGAGCCCGGATGGCGCTGAAGGTAGCGCTTCGACGCGGTGATCGCGTCCTCGTAGCGGCCGCCCTCGTAGTTCGAGTAGGCGGTCATCAGCACCGCCTTCCGCGACCAGTCGGAATAGGCGTATTGCTTGTCGAGGTCCTCGAATTTCTTCGTGGCGCCCTCGTAGTCACGATCCTCGAGCTTGGCGAGGCCCTGGCTGTAGAGCTTGTTGGCCGGAACGTCGGGAACGATCTCGGTCTTGTACTTCTCGGATGCGAACGGGTTGATGGAGTCGATCGCGTCGCAACCGGCGAGCCCCAGGCCGCACGCCGCGAGCAGCACGGTCCGCAGAACGGTCACCTTCGCGTCGCGAAGCGGGTGGGCGAACGGCATTCGGGTCCTTCCCCAAGCAGGCGGCGTGTACGGCCGCTGGTCCACGAGCCCCTTAGCCCAGGCCGGCGCGGCGCGCCAAGCCCATGACGGCCACAGCGCGGGACCGTCGGTCAGGGATGTTCTGACAGTGCCGGGCGAATGGGGCGCCAAGACGGCGCAAGGCGGTGGAGAATCCGCGGCTTGCTGCGCCACGGCGACGAAATCGACCGGATGTGGCCCTGCCGCAACGCGGGGCCGGAGGCATTCAGCGCTCGGGCGCGTAGACCGCGGCGCCGAGGCCGACGCCGAACTCGGCGAAGGCCGGCTCGCGACGGAGGCCAGCCCCCTCGACGATGGCGTAGTTGGCCCGGTCGGCGAACAGCTCGCCGAGGACCGCGACGTTGAGGCCGTGGCCGCCACAGAAGGATTGGTAGGCGCCGAGGATCGGCAGGCCGGCCAGCGCCAGGTCGCCGACGGCGTCGAGGATCTTGTGGCGCACGAACTCGTCCGGGTAGCGCAGGCCCTCGGGGTTGACCACGCCGCCGTCGCCGACCGCGACGGTGTTCTCCAGCGAGGCGCCAAGGGCGAAGCCGGCCTTCCAGTACCGCTCGACGTCACGCATCATCCCGAAGGTGCGGGCGCGGGCGATCTCACGGCGGTAGGCGGCGGGGGTCAGGGTCAGCGCCTTGCGGCTGCGGCCGATCACCGGGCTCTCGAAGTCGATCTCGACGTCGAGGTGGAAGCCGCGCTCGAATGGGCGCAGCTCGGAATAGGCGCGGCCCTTCTCGGTCCGGACGGTCCTGAGGACCTTGATGAAGCGGCGGGGCGTGCCGCAGGAGGTGGTGCCGACCCCCTCGATCGCCGCCACGAAGGGGGCGGCGCTGCCATCAAGGATCGGCATCTCGGGCCCGTCGATCTCGACGAGGCAATTGTCGATGCCGAGCCCGCACAGCGCGGACATCAGATGCTCGATGGTGGCGACGGCACCGGTCTCGCGATTGCCGATGACGGTGCACAGCTCGGTCGCGCCGACCTGGGCGTATTGCGCCTGGATCAGGCGGTCCCGGCCTCCGGGGAGGCCGGTGCGCAGGAAGGCGATGCCGTGATGCGCTTCCGCGGGGTGGAGAGTGATCGAGACGGGGTTACCGGAATGGACGCCGATGCCTGACAGGGGCGCGGCGGAGCGTAGGGTCGTCTGCTGACTTGTTCTCATTACCTCAGCCCTCGGCCGCGACTCACCACCGTGTCCCGTTGCCAGGCTCACGTTCGAGGCGATCCGTCCGTTGCTTGAAGCCCCTGTGGGTGTCCGTGCCGGCGGTCCCGCGCGGCCTTCGCCCTTGTGCGTAAGACACCTATAGTCGCGCTCGAAAGCACGGCCAAATCACGGATTCTTACGATCTGTTACAGCCCAACGACCCCACGCGGTTCGCAAAAACGCCTTCTAGATCAAAAACTTAAAGAATGCGTAAACCCCGAGGCCGGGCGGCCTCGGGGTGTGTCTTTTGGGTGGCACCGGCCACTTCCGTGGCGGGATCGTGGCAACCGCCGCCCGCCGGCCGGCTCCGCCGAAAGGCGGAGGCCCGGCGGGGCCGATCCGGCTCGGTTGGCTTGGCTCGGCTGGCTTGGCTCAGTTCGCTTGGCTCAGTTCGCCTGGCGGCGCAGGAAGGCCGGGATCTCGAGCTGGTCGTCATCGATGCGGTTGCCGGCCGGCACCGTCCGCCCCTGCGGGTCGAGGTTTCCTTGCGCCGGGCGGTACCCCTGGGGCTGCGCCGGGTAGCCTGCCTGCGGCGCGTATTGCGGCGCGGGCTGGCGCGGCGCCGCCGGGGCGGCGTGATGCTGCTGCACCGGAGCCTGGGGCATCGGCCGCGGCGCCGGCTGGGGCACATGGGCCGCCGGGGCGTGAGCCGGAGCCGGGGCCGGGTGGCTGGCCTCGTCCTCGCGCCGGCCGCCGAAGCCGACGGTGGCCAGACGGCGCAGCAGCGAGGTGCGCTTGGCGTCCGGGGTCACCTGCTGCACCGGCTCCTCGCCGCGGCTGGCCCGGATCTGGTTCTGGGCTGGCATCGGCAGGTCCTGGACCCGGGGCATGCGCGGCGCGCGCACCACCGCCGGGGACGGCGGGATGAACGGGCCGGAGGACATCGGCATCGACGGATCGTGCGTGGCGACCGGGGCCGGGGCCGGCTCGTAGACCGGGCTGCGCGGCTGGGCCGGGGTGATCTGCACCTCGTCGCGCAGCAGGCTGGCGGCCTGGTGGGCGGCGGACAGGTCCATCCGGGCCGGCTCGGGCGCCGAGGTCTGGACATGCAGCGGGGCATGGATCGGGGCATGCGCCACCGGCTCCGGCGCCGGGGCCCGCGCTACCGGGGCCTCGGCGGGACGAAAGGAGGCGGTGGAGGGGGGCGCCGACGGGGCGGCGGCCCGGGCCCGGGCCTCGGCGCGCAGGCGCTCGGCGACCTCGGCGATGCGCTGCTCGGTCTGGGCGATCTCCGGCGAGCCGATGGCGTTGGCGTTGATCAGGGCCGGCTCGATGCCGGTGGCGACCACCG
>NZ_LABX01000257.1 GCF_001043915.1 Methylobacterium aquaticum
ATACCTACGGTCGAAAGAAAACGACCGTTGGTTCCGTTCTCCAATTTTCGCTCAGCCTTTGGCTTAGAATCGAAAATTGGAGATGGTTCATCGGCCCGATGCGTCAGCATCTTGGGCCGATGGTATAAGCCGTCCCTTGCGAATGAAGCGATGCGGCGATGATCGGTGCCCGTTGCACCTGTGCGGGATGCCTCTCGTTCGGGCGCGGGTACCCCTCTCCCACATGGGAGAGGGGTACCCGCTATCAGAAAATAGAATTCAAAGTCAGATACTTGGATCAGGTCCTGAGTCAGGCGACGAGGTAGCCGCCATCGACCGGCAGCACCACCCCGGTCAGGAAGGCGGCGGCCGGGCTCACCAGGAAGGTCACAGCCGCCGCCACGTCGGCGGGCGTGCCCCAGCGGCCGAGCGGCGTGCGCGACAGGATCGGTCCCGCCCGGGCCGGGTCGTCCTGGAGCGCCTGCGTCAGCGGCGTGGCGATCCAGCCCGGCGCCACCGCGTTCACCCGGATGCCGTCCGGCGCATAGGCGAGGGCGAGCGACTTCGTCAGTTGCGCCACCCCGCCCTTGCTGGCGCTGTAGGCCGGCACCAGGCCGCCGCCGAAGAACGACAGCATCGAGGCGGTGTTGACGATCGTGCCGCCGGTCTCCGCCAGCCTTGGCCGCGAGGCGGCGCAGACCCGCATCGTGCCGGTGAGGTTCACCGCCAGCACCTGCTCGAACACCTCGGGACGGTGCTCGTCGCCGCGCCGGATGATGCCGGCGCAATTGACCACGATGTCGAGCCGGTCGCAGGCCCCGACGAGGGCGGCGACCGCGTCGCCGTCGGTGACGTCGAGTTCGTGCGCGGTGAGCGCGAGGCCGTCCGGGATCGCGCCGGCCGCCGCACCGATGCCCGCCGCGTGGACCCGGGCGCCGAGGCGGGCCAGGGCCTCGGCGATCCCGGCGCCGATACCCGAGGTGGCGCCGGTGACGAGGGCGGTGCGCCCTGCGAGAAGATCGGGGACGAAGGTCATGCCGTGGTCTCCGTCAGGATCGGCGTCTCGCGGCCGTCCGGCGGTATCCGCCCCCGGACGCTGGAACACCGGAATCCACCCCTTCGGGTGGTGGGGAATGAGGCTGCTCACAGATGACGTGCCGCGTCAGCCTCAACGATCGGCGGGTCCGGCTGATGGGCTCCGCTGTCGCTGCCCCGGAAGACGGGTTCGACGTCGGACGGCCGAGCCGGTCCTCGTCCGGCGTCGTGCGAGGCGCTTCAGCGGATGAAGCGGTCCACGTAATCCGCCCCCAGGCCGACCGTCTCGTAATGCGCCCGGCACATGTCGATCTTGGTGAAGACGTCCTCGTAGCCGGTATGCCGGCCCCACGGGTCGACGTAGTACATGCAGCCATTGACCTGGAAATAGGTGATCATCTCCTCGACGCCCTCGTCGACCACGAGTGTGTGGGTCTCGCCCGGCGGCTCGAAGGCATAGGCGCCCTCGCTGGCGACCCAGTCATGCTCCAGGTAGCGCCAGCTGCCCTTGAGCACGAAGGCGTGGACCGGGCCGGGATGGCGGTGGCGGCTGAGGATGCCAGCCTTGCGGACCTTGAGCAGGTTCATCCAGTAGCCGGCCGAGACGTTCAGGCAGAGCGGCCGGAACCACACGCTGTCGGCCTGGGGCACCCAGATCCGGTCGTCCTCGGGGATGGCCGGCGCCACCACGAGGTCGGGCCGGATCTCCGCCGGCTGCGGATTCTGGTACGGCATGCGCCGCAGGGTGGCAGCGTCGAGCCCGGTGGCGGGGTCGACCGCCGGTGGGGCAGCGTTCATGGCATCCTCCCGTCGTCCATCGCGTGGACGTTCTTGTTCGTGACAGGAATGGTTGGGGAGCGGTCGCGTCCTGTCAAATCGGTGGCGCCGCATGGCAGCCTTGCCCGACGGTGAGGGCGCGGAACAGGCCGACGCTGCCGCTCGCCATCCGGGCGGCTCGCCCCGGCCTTAAGTGGTTTGCATGTGCGAGAACGTCCAGAACGGAGACTCGGCAATCGTCCCGACGGTCGTTTTCAAGGACCGTCGATCTCATCCGATTGCCGACTGATCGCTTCGCGATGCGGACATCCGCTTCCCTCGGGCGTGTGGAGCCGACGGTTCCACCGCGCGGGCTGGCGATCCGACGTCCGGACCGAATCGTCCGGACGTCGGATCACTCGTGCCGCTGGGTCGGATCGACCGCCACGATGGCGCCGCTCTCGGCGTAGACCGCCCCGAGCACGGACCGGAAGTGGTCCCGGACCTTGCCGTAGCATTCGCAGGCGGCGTGCTCGGCCTTGGCCCGGTCCAGAATGGTGATCTGGCCGCGGCGCACCGAGATCAGGCCGCGGCGCTGCAACGACCCGATCACGCCGGTGAGATAGGTGCGGCGCACGCCGAGCATCTCGGCCAGCATTTCCTGGGTCACCGGCAGGACCGGGCTGCCGAGCCGGTCCTGGAAGGTCAGGAGCCAGCGCAGGCAGCGCTCCTCGATCGGGTGGACGGCGTTGCAGGCCACCGATTGCAGCACCTGGGCGAGCAGGCAATCGGCGTAGCGCACGAACAGGTCGCCCAGGGACGAGGAAGCCGCCCGGGCCCGGGTCAGCTGCACGGCATCGATGCGCAGCACCTCTCCCGGCACCTGCACGACCGCTTCGCTGAAGGCCGGCAGGTAGCCGTGGCTGACGACCCCACCGATCGCGCCCTCGTGTCCCACCGTCGCGGTCTCGACCATCCGCCCGTCGCGCATGCGCGAGACCAGCGTCACGGTGGTCTGGTGCAGCGGAAATGTGACGTGCGACACGTCCTCGCCGGCGCGAAACAGCGCCATGCCGCGAGCCCGCTTCCCGCGCTCGAGATGCGGCGCCAGAAGGGCACGGTCGCTCGCGTTGAGCGCCTCGAGCAGGAGGTTGCCCCTGAAAGGATCGGTCTCGGGGGCTCGCGACTCGTCCGGCGCAGTCAACGTCGTCGTCTCCGAAAAATCAGGGGCTGTTGTGCAATCCGGGCGGGGGCCGGGATGCCTGACCATGGCAGAGACGACCCGGTGCCGCTGCAACCCACGGTGTCGCCACGGGCGCAAGCCCACGCTCCCTCTAACGGCGGGTCACTCGTGTGTCCGTCAAATTTCTGACATTGCTTGGATGATTTCGGCCTACCCCGATCAGCCGAGTGCATGACGTCGCGCGAGGCTGCATACTATCCCATTCTATAATCGACGTCCTGTCGACGGCAATCGACGGTGCTGCCGCGCGCGAGAATCATATCTACGCATCAATATGTTGCGAGCTATTTCTCGCGTCAATCACATTTATTCTCCCTCTCAACCCTCGATCCCCGAAATGTGTTGTTCTGACAACCTGAAATGGGAGATGTCCGACACATCAGACGGCATGGAGAATAATGGAGCACAATATATTGTGCGCGATGTCATCAACGGGGCCGGCATCAGGCGGTGCAGCACGGCGCCCCCTCGCTCTTGACGACGCGTGCTTGGCGATGCGTGGCAGGCTCTCACCTGGAGGGCTTGCTGTCTCCGTCTGGATGGATCGCCGGATTTACGCAGGGGCAGGGGCGTTGTGCACGACGTCATTGCGGGTCCGGACAGACATTTGCCACCCCGATGGCGGGTGACGACATCATGCGTCTGGCCGCTTTATCCAGGGCGGATCGCCCGAAGGTCGGCGTGGAACGAGACGGAGAATGACCCCCGGGCGATCGCTGGTCGGTCAGATGGTTGAGCCGAACGTACCTTGGGTCTCTTAAAGAGTGTACGGCCTCGCCGGTCGCCGCCCTGCCGGAGATCGACGTCGCGATGTCGCCATCCGGGACCGATGGTCGAATCTGGCGTCCAGACGATCCGTCCGGAAACCGGACGACCTCGCCGTGGGCCGGTGCTTTCGATCTCGTCGCCGATCCCCTCGGACGACGGCGGGGCTTGCCGTCAGCCTGCCGACGATCGGCGGGGCGACGAACCCTCCTGCCTGAACAGACCTGTCGCCCGGCTCCGAAGGTCGGCCCTGGGGTCAGCCCTGGCGTCGTCGCCCCGGACTTCGGTCAGCCGTCGAGGGCCACGACGCCGGCATGCCCCATCACCGAGCGGGTGAGCCGGTCGGCCCCGAGTTCGCCGCCGGAATAGCCGAGGAGTTCCGCCAGCTTGTCGCGGGCACGGCAGACCCGGCTCTTCACCGTGCCGACCTTGCACTGCATCAGCGCGGCCGCGTCCTCGTAGGACAGGTCGCCGACGGCGACCAGCATCAACGCCTCGCGCTGCTCGGCCACCAGCTTGTTGAGCGCGGCCTGAAGGTCCTGCACGTCGAGGCGGTCGCCCTGGTTGGGGGCGGAGGTGAGGCGGGCGGAGTAGACGCCCTCGCCATCCTCGACCTCGCGGGAGCGCTTGCGGTGCTCCGAGTAGAAGGCGTTGCGCATGATCGTGAACAGCCAGGCGCTGAGATTGGTGCCGGCCTCGAACCGGTCGCGGTTCTGCCAGGCTTTCAGCATCGTGTCCTGCACCAGGTCGTCGGCCCGGGCCGGGTTGGCGGTCAGGGTCAGGGCAAAGCGCCGCAGGGCCGGCGCCGCCGCGAGCAGATCCTCGCGGAACCGGTCCTCCCTCGGAGCGCCGAGGGCGGCGAGCGCCCGATCGAGCCGGCCGAGCAGGTCCGCGAAGGCGGCGGGCGCCTCCACCTCCTCGACCGCCGCGTAATGGGCGCGAAGCCGCTCGCCCAGGTGCTCCTGCACCGACAGGGGCAGGGCCGGGGCGGTCTTCGGAAGGCCGGGGGGCTGGCTCTGGGTCATCGAGTCGTTCGGCTGGCACTGTCGAGTGCACAAGCTAGACCATAAGCAACCCCGAGGCGAGGCCGAAGCCGCCCCGGCCTCGATGCAGCGCAACACGAAGGCCGCGGCCGTGGCCGCAACGGCACGCCCGTCAGCGGCGGCCCTTCAGGAGCCAGCCCGCCGCGAAGGCCAGGCCGGCCACGGCGACAAGCGTCTCGGTCGGATGCGACTCGGCGCGGCGCAGGGCTTGTCGGCCGCGGTGGCGCGCCTCGCCATAGACTTCGCGCCCGCGCTCGTAGGCGTGGCGGCCGCGGGTCTCGATCTCGCCGGCGAGGGCCGCGCCGTCCTGCGACAAACCTTCCGCGACCTGCCGGCTGCGGCCATAAGCGTATTGGGCGCCACCGAGAACTTGGTTCAGGGCGCCCTCCGCCTGCGGCCGGGCGCGGCCGGCGACGGCGCCGAGCGCGGTCTGGCCGCGGCCCTTGAGGTGGCGCAGCCCTCCCTCGACCTGGTCCCTGTTCATCCCAGTCTCCGTCTTCGATCTCGCACGCCCGCGCGTTCCCCAACAACGGAAGGCCGGCCTCCCGCCTGAGCTGCGGGAAGCCGGCCCGACCGTTCGCCGTGCGGAGCCGGCACGAGGCCGGCCCGCACCACGATCTACCTTCAGATCAGAGCTTGCTCTTCACCGTGTCGGCGGCATTCTTGATGCCGTCCTTGACGTCGCCGGTGGTCTTCTGCGCCTCGCCCTTCAATTCCTGGGCCTTGCCCTCGGCCTGAAGCTTATCGTTGCCGGTGGCGCTGCCGATGCCCTGCTTGATGTTGCCGACCGCCTCGTTGGCCAGACCCTTGATCTTGTCGGTGGTGCTGCTCATGGGAAGCTCCTCGTCTCTTGCAGTTCGGTGACTGCTCAGGCCAGACGAACCGCCGAGACGCCGCATTGTTCCGCTGCGACAGAGGCGGAATCCACGTCCGGGCTGGACCAGGGCGGCGGAACCCGCTAGGTCGCGCGCCCTCCCTTCAGCTCCGGCAGAGATTCGCCATGGCGGCCTGTGGCCTCGATTTCGGCACTTCGAACACGACCCTCGGCCTGATCGGGGCGGGCGGGCTCGCGCTGGCGCGGCTGGAGGGAGAGGCGGTCACGATTCCGAGCGCGATCTTCTTCCCGCCGGCCGGTGACGAGGCGATCGGGCGCGCCGCCATGGCGGCCTATGTCGAGGGCGCGCCCGGCCGGCTGATGCGCAGCCTCAAATCGGTGCTGGGCTCCTCCCTCCTCGACGAGACCACCCCGGTCGGGCGCCGGCGGCTGTCGTTCCGGGCGGTGATCGCCCGCTACCTCGCCGCCGTGAAGGCGCGGGCGGAGGACCAGGCCGGCGAGCCCCTGACCCAGGTGGTCCATGGCCGCCCGGTCCACTTCGTCGACGGCGACGCGGACGGCGACCGCCGGGCCGAGGAGGCGCTGGCCGGCATCGCCCGGGAGGTCGGCTTTACCGATGTGTCGTTCCAGTACGAGCCGATCGCCGCGGCGCTCGATTACGAGCGCGGGCTCGACCGCGAGGAGGTGGCGCTGATCGCCGATATCGGCGGCGGCACCTCGGACTTCTCGGTGGTGCGCTTGAGTCCCGCGCGCCACCGGGCGGTGGAGCGGGCCGGCGACATTTTGGCCAATGACGGCGTGCGGATCGGCGGCACCGATTTCGACCGGACGCTGAGCGTCGGCGAGGTGATGCCGCTCCTCGGCCTCGGCAGCCCGATGCGGCGGCCGGGCCTCGACGTGCCCTCGGCCTATTATCACGATCTCGCCACCTGGTCGCAGATCAACCGGCTCTACGACGGCAAGACCCTGCGTGAGCTGCGCAGCTTGCGCCGCGAGGTGGCGCGCCCCGAGCTGATCGACCGCCTCGCGGCGGTGATCGAGGCCGAACGCGGCCACACCCTGGCGATGGAGGTCGAGGCGGCCAAGATCGCCCTGTCGGAGGTCGAGCGGGTCGACCTGCCCCTCGGCTGGGTCGAGCCGGGTCTTCAGGCCGAGATCGACCGCCCGGATCTCGCCCGCCACTCGGCCGATCTCGCCCGGCGCATCGCGGCCTGCATCGCGCGCTGCCTGCGCGACGCCGCGGTCGATCCGGGGCAGATCGACGCCCTGTTCCTCACCGGCGGCTCGACCCGCCTCGCCCCGGTCCGAACCGCCATCCTGGCGGCGGCGCCGGAGGCCCGGGTGGTCGAGGGCGACACCTTCGGGTCGGTCGGCCTCGGGCTGACGGTGGAGGCGGCGCGGCGCTACGGGTGAGCGTGGCGTCTCGAACCGGCCGTTCTCACGCCGCCCCGTCTGCCCCCGAAGCCGGCACCGCCGCGATGCCGGCCCCCGCCGCCCAGGCGCCGAGATCCTGCTTGCGGATCGCCGCCGCCATCATGTCGGGGAAGAGATCGGGGGTGCAGGCGAAGGCCGGCATGCCGAGGCCGGCGAGGCGGGCGGCGAGCGCCCGGTCATAGGCCGGCGCGCCCTCGTCGGAGAGGGCCAGCAGCGCCACCGCCTGGACGCCGGCCCCGACGAGGCGCTGCGCCTGGGCGAGCAGGCCGGCCTCGACCCCGCCCTCGTAGAGGTCGGAGATCAGCACCAGGATCGTGTCCTCCGGCCGGGTGATGCGGGAGGCGCAATAGCCCATCGCCCGGTTGATGTCGGTGCCGCCGCCGAGCTGGACCGAGAACAAAACCTCGACCGGATCGTCCAACTCGTCGGTGAGATCGACCACCTGGGTGTCGAACACCACGAGCCGGGTCGAGACCGCGGGGAGCGAGGCCATCACCGCCCCGAAGATGCTTGAATAGACCACGGAATTCGCCATCGAGCCGGATTGGTCGATGCACAGGATCACGTCCTTGAGCGAGCCGCGGCTCTTGCGGCCGTGGCCCAGCCGCGTCTCCGGGATGATGGTGCGGTACTCGGCCTGGTAGTGGCGCAGATTCGCCCGGATGGTGCGGTGCCAGTCGATCTCGGCGTGGCGCGGCCGGCGGTTGATGCTGGCGCGGTCGATCGCGCCGGTGACAGCCTGGCGGACCGGCTCCTCCAGCCGCTTCATCAGCTCGTCCACCACCTTGCGCACCACGAGGCGGGCGGTCTCCCTGGTGCGCCCGCCGAGCAGGCCGCGCATCGAGATCAGGGTCGAGACGAGGTTCACGTCGGGCTGGAGCGCCTCCAGCATCTCGGGCTCGGTCAGCATCCGCTTGAGGTCGAGCCGCTCGAAGGCGTCGCGCTGCATCACCTGCACGACCGAGGCCGGGAAGTAGTCGCGGATGTCGCCGAGCCAGCGCGGCACGGAGGGGGCGGAAGCGCCCAATCCGCCCTTGCGGTCGGAATCGTAGAGGGCGCCGAGCGCCCGGTCGAGGTGCAGGTCGCGCTCGCCCAGGGCGCAGCCGGTCCCCTCCGCCGCGCCTCCGCCGAGGACGAGGCGCCAGCGGCGCAGGCGGTCGGTCTCGCTCATGCCGTGTCTCCCGTGGCGTCTCCCGTCGTGGCGGGCGCGAGCAGCAGGCGCAGGAGCGGCAGCACGCCGGCCGCCCGCGCCGCGTCGAACCCCTCGGGCCCGTCCACGCTCCCCGCACCCGGGCCGCCGCCGCGCGCCAGGGTCTCGCCGATCGCCCGGCGCTCGGCCGGGGCGAGGGTCGCGAAGGTGCGGCGTATCAGCGGCAGCAACTCGGTGAACAGGGCCTCGTCGAGCCCCGCCAGCCAGTCGTCGACGACGCCGAGCAGGCCCTGGCCGTGGATCAGCACGGTGCCGCTCTCTTCCAGAAACCCCTCGATCCAGGCGGCGGCGGGCCCGGCGCCGGCGGCCCGCGACAGGGCGAGCCGCAGGCGGGTGCCGGCCTCCTCGGCGTCGATGGCGCGGTCGTCGAACAGGAGCCGCACCGCCCGGCCGACGACGCGGCCATGGACGTGGTCCTGATCGGCGAGCGCCCGCAACGCTTCCTGCCAGGTCGCCTTGAGGTCGGGATCCTCCAGGAGCGCCACCGCGCCCGAGACGGCGACGAGGTGCGCCTTGGCGCTGCGCGCCGCATCGTCGTCGAGGCTCTGGCAGGCGGCGACGAGGCCGGCGGCGGCCCGGGGCACCAGCCCCCGCACCACCGCGAGCACCGGTTCGGTGTCGGAGGAGCGCACGGAGCCGTAGCGGGCGAGTTCGGCCAGAGCCGGCAGCGCCTCCATGAGGTCGAACACGTCGGCCGAGACTGCGGCGCGGTCGTCCAGCGCCCGGGTCACCTGGGCGGTCGCCTCGGGCAGGTCGGCATCGAGCAGGGTCCCGATGAGGCCCGACAGGTCGGCGACGCGCTGCGCGCCGCGCGCCCGCGCCTTGACCCGGGAGGCGGCCGCCTCCGCGATGGTGCCGCCCTCGGCCGAGGCCGCCACCAGCTCCACCACCCAGTCCGGCTGCCAGGCGAGGAACCACGCCTCCTTGAAGGTGCCGCGCCCGCGCGCCTCGCGCCGCGTGCCCCAGGGCACGCCGATCAGCGCCAGCCGGTTGAGGAAGTGGCTGCGGGCGAGATCCGTCTCCTTGCGCAGGTCGAGGACGAGGTCGCCCGCCGCCGCGCCGGGCTTCAGCCGCAGGCGCTTGCACTGCGCCTCGAAATCCGCCTCCACCGGCGTGCCGGGGCTGTCCGGCGGCGTGGCGCCGAGGCGCTCGCCGATGACGAGCTTGCGCCGGATCAGCCCCATCGGTCCCGGATCGGCGAAGCAGAGGGTGGCCTGCGTCGCCTCGTCGAGATCGTCGAGGGAGGGCCGGGAGCGCCCACGGAACGCCGCCAGCGCCTCGGCGAGCCGCGCCGCCTCGATCACCGAGGCCGGCGAGGCGTCGAGGTCCTCCTCCCGCAGCAACGCGGCGGCGCGGGCGAGCCAGCGGGCGGCGACGCGGCCTTCGTGGTGCCACAGCGTGTCATACCATTCGGGCGACAGCACCCCGGCGCGGTAGCCGGAGGCGGTGGCCAGCCGCTCGTAGGACCAGGGCGCCCAGGCGGCGGCGACCTTGGTCTTGGGCAGGCCCTTGAGGACGGCCGTGTCGGCGCTGGCCTGGCCCTTGGCGTCGTGGCGCGCCAGCGCCGGCACGTGCCAGGCGCCGCAGACCACGGCGATGCGCGAAAACGCCTCCTTGGCGGCCTTGCGGATCGCCGCCCGCATATGGGCCTCGCGGGCCTCCTCGCGGATGCCGTCCTCCGGGTCGGGCGCCTCTCCCTCGCGCAGGACGCCCATCGCCTCGGCGATCGCCGCGAACACGTCGCCGTCGGCGCCGGCCCGGCTCTCCACCAGGGCGTCCCACCAGCGTTCGCCGTCCGGGTAGCCGGCGGCGGCGGCGAGTTCGCCGAGGGGGTCGCGCCGGATCGCGGCCGGGGCCGGCATGGGGCCGGCGGGTTCCTCCGCCGCGTCGGCGACCGGCTCGGCCTCGACCGGCGCGGCATCGCCCTCCG
>NZ_LABX01000258.1 GCF_001043915.1 Methylobacterium aquaticum
ATCTCGTAGAGCGGCGGGCGCACGGCGGTGACCTGGAAGCCCAGGCGCTCGTACAGGCTCCTCCCGTCGATGGCGCCGGCCATCGGGGTCGAGAGGGTGATCGGCAGGCGCTGCTGCTCGGCCGCCATCTGGAGGCTGCGCACCAGGCCGGTGCCGATGCCCTTGCCGCGGGCCGCCGCGACGATCGCCAGCTCGGAGATGCGCCAGTCCCGGACGCCGAGATCGATGGCGAGGCGCCCCACTGCCTGGCCCGTGCGCTCGACGATGAAGTCCAGGTGCTCGGGATACGCCGTCTCGAGCCCGGCCCGCAGGGCCTTGAACTGCTGCTCGTAGAGCGCGTGCAGGACGTCGCGGTCGTCCGCGGCCCAGGAGAGCCAGGGGCGGGACTCGACGAAGAGCTGGAGCAGGAAGTCCTGGTCCGCCGGGCGGGGCGCGCGCAGCCCCAAGCCTCCGAGCAGCGGGATGGAGCCGGCATAAGCGACCATGCGGCGGATGTCCTGTCGGTGGGGGGGACGGGGAAGGGCGGCCCCGCAGCGGTGCGGGGAGCGGGCCTCGGCGGAAGGCCGCCCGCCGTCGCTCAGGAGAAGACGGCCTGGTAGGCGGCCGTGCCCGGCGGGAGGCCGAGGGGCAGGATGCGCTCGACGTAGAGCGGCCCGAACTCGCCGAGCGTGCCATGCGCCAGCACGCCGTGGCCGCCCCGATAGGCGCCGGCCGTCTCAACCGGGCAGGTGAAGACCAGCCCGAACGCCGTGCGGGCGCTGCCCGGCATGGTCGCCCGGGGATGCTCGTCGCACCGCGCCAGCGTCGCCGTCAGGGTGGGGCCGTCCTGATCGTGAAAGGTGAACGGTTCCCCCAGGGCGGGGGGCGAAGACCCCGGCGGACAGGGTGCGGAGCGGGTCGGTCATCAGTTCGGCCGCATCGGGTAGAGGCCCATCATCGTGATGATGAAGTTCAGCGCCATCGACGGCTGGAGGGTGTTGAAGGGGGTGCCGCCGGTGTTCGGGCCGACCGTCACGGCGCCGCCAGTCACCGTGTTGACGGAGACGGTCTGCTGCGGGATCGCGGGGTTGCCCGACAGCGTGGCCGATGCGTCGTTGAGGGCCGTCATGGTGGCGGGGGCCGCCGGCGGATAGGCGGTGTAGAGTTTCACCGTCGCTGTCCCGGCTGCCAGCACGGTCCCGGTCCCCGGGGCGGCGTTGCTGGCGCTGCTCGCGACGTTCACCGTCACCTTCTGGGAGCCGGTCACCGCCGGGAGGGTGATGTTCTGGCTGCCCATGGTCGGCGCGAACGTCGCCGGGTGGGTGTGGGCCGGCAGGTTGGCGGCTGCCAGCGTCGTGGTCTCGCTGCCGTAGACCTGGCTGACGACGTACCGGCTGCCCGGGTTGGTCGGGGATTGGCCCGCGCCGATGGCCGTGCGGCCCGACAGGTTCGGCAGGCCGAACGTCGTTCTGCCGTCGCCGCCATAGCGGTTGCCGATCAGCGAGAACACGGCCTGATACTGCGACATTTGCAAGACCTGCCCTTGACAGGACAGCCAACCGTCCGGCGCCCAATCGAACGGCACCATGAAGATCATGCTCGTCATTGCTTCCATGGGTTCAATCCCTTCGACCGATTGTGCTGTGCAACACGGAAAAACGGATCGAGTCGCCTTCGATCTCTGATTCGCGCGGCGCTAAAACTGGTAGACGACGATGACGACTCTCTGCAAGTGAATCATTTGGAAAACGGATTCTGAGCGATGCGTCGTAAGGATCTAGAAATTTGCCGACAACATTATGAGATTTTGTAAGATTATCTATGTGTTATGGCTGGCTCTTAAGGTTCTGAGCTATCGATCCTGCTGCATTGTTGAGCGGCCGTCAGGGCGTGATCTGTCAAAGGCGGCTTGAATTGGCGGGTTATGTTGCGTGGCGATCGAAATATAACATGACATATTGCGGCCTTCCGTTGCTCGTATCCGGTGTAAAAACACCAAAACGGACGAAAATCTTCGATGACGTGTGGGAATATTTTTTGAAATTTATCAAAATACACTAGGAAATTTGAAAATTGCCGCATATATCAAGATTTTTATAGCACATCTGATAACAAAAATACAAAATATCATATTATGCCGTCGGGGCGTTGATATGGCGAAAATGACACTTTTGGAGGATTTGATCGGGAATGGCGGCGGGAATCTGTTTTTATGCCTTCCGTTACGGGCTGACCACGGGCATTTTTCCCCGCAGATCGACGCGCCGCACGGCTATGCGGCCTGATCCGACAAGATCCGGCCGGAACGTCAAGGAATTTGGGGTATCGTTATGGTCCAGAGGGTGATTACATTCACAGGAACGACTAATAATGATCAAAATGTCATCAATTTTTTTCTACGGAAATTCAGTTAATCAATCAAATTATATTGGTAATACGTTCGGTATATATGGAGATGTCAATACCGCATTCGGCGCGCCATATCCCTTTCAGTTCCAATATATTACGGATGATACGACCGATTCCGGAAGAGATTCTACTACGCGATTTACGGCATATGACTTTGCCGACAAGGTCACATTCGGCGATACAGTCAATGACGCGACCGGGACCACGGCGCCGGCGCCCAACTCCAACAACAGCCTCACGGTGACCCGGGTAGATTTGTCAGGCGGTCCGACGGGCGCCACCGGTCCCACAGGTCCGGCTGGTTCTGGTGCGACCGGTCCGACGGGCGCGACCGGTCCCACGGGTCCGACTGGCACGGGCGCGACGGGGGCGACCGGTCCCACGGGTGCGACCGGCTCTGGCGCGACGGGCGCGACCGGTCCGACGGGCGCGACTGGTCCCACAGGTCCGACTGGTTCTGGTGCGACCGGTCCGACGGGCGCGACCGGTCCCACGGGTCCGACTGGCGTGGGTGTGACGGGCGCGACCGGTCCCACGGGTCCGACCGGCTCTGGCGCGACGGGCCCGACCGGTCCCACGGGTCCGACCGGCTCTGGCGCGACGGGTGCGACTGGTCCGACGGGCGCGACCGGTCTGACGGGTGCGACCGGTCCCACGGGTCCGACCGGCTCTGGCGCGACGGGTGCGACTGGTCCAACGGGCGCGACCGGTCTGACGGGTGCGACCGGTCCCACGGGTCCGACCGGTTCTGGCGCGACGGGTGCGACTGGTCCGACGGGCGCGACCGGTCCCACGGGTCCGACCGGTTCTGGCGCGACGGGCGCGACCGGTCCCACGGGACCGACCGGCGCAGGGACTACCGGCGCGATGGGCCCCACTGGCCCGACCGGTGTCACAGGTCCGGCCGGCGCGACGGGGCCGCAGGGCGATACGGGTCCTCAGGGCCTGAACGGCCCCCAGGGTGATACGGGTGCGACCGGCGCTTCCGGCTCCACGGGTGCGACCGGTCCTGCCGGCTCCACGGGTGCGACCGGCGCTTCCGGCTCCACGGGTGCGACCGGTCCTGCCGGCTCCACGGGGCCAACCGGTGCCGGCTCCACGGGTGCGACCGGTCCCGCGGGCGCGACCGGCCCGACCGGTCCGGAGGGACCGACTGGCCCCACCGG
>NZ_LABX01000259.1 GCF_001043915.1 Methylobacterium aquaticum
CGCGAGCAGGATGTCGGGTCGAGCCAGATCAACCAGGCGATCCAGCAGCTCGACAAGGTGACGCAGCAGAACGCGAGCGCCTCCGAGCAGGTCTCGGCGACCTCCGAGGAGCTGGCGGCACAGGCCGAGGCGCTCCAGGCGGCGATCGCGTATTTCCGGATCGGCGAGGCGGCGGCGTCAGTGCCGCAGGCGCGCCCGATCGACGGGGCGGTGTCGCAGTTGCGCGCCACGGCGGCCCGCATGGCCGCCCCCTCGGCGGTGGTGAAGTCGCCCGCCAAGGCATCCGGCAAGGCATCGGCGAAGGCGCCCGGCAAGGCGCCGGCCATGGGGAATTCCGCCCTGCGCCCAGCCCGGAAAGCCGTGAGCCGGGGCGGCTTCGCCCTCGACATGAGCGAGGGCGACGAGCACGACGCCGATTTCGCCCGCCGCGTCTGACCGGGACGGGCCTTGCGGGCATGGCTGCTCGCAAGGCCCGTCGGAGGTCATGTCCCGTGCCTCTCACCAAGCTCCCGACCGCCCTCCCCTCTCGCGAGGGCGTCACGCACCGCCGGGGAGTTTCGTGAGGTGCACCGAGAGCCCCGGCCTGGCCGGGAGCCTCTTCGATCACCCGTCGGACGATTGACGCGATCAGGCCCTCCTGTCGAGGAGGGCTGCAAGCAAGCCGGAGTGCCAGATGTCGAGTGTGTGGCAGTATCTGACCCTGGGTCTCGGACGCGAGACCTTCGGGATCGACATCGAGAACGTCCAGGAGATCCTGGATTACCGCATGCCCGCCTCCCTGCCGCAGGCGCCCGCCTTCCTGGTCGGGATGATCGACGTGCGCGGCCAGAGCTATCCGGTGGTCGACCTGCGCATCAAGCTCGGCCTGCCGCCGGAGGCGCCGACGCCCGCGACCCGGATCATCCTGCTCAACGTGCCGATGCCGGAGCGGATCCTGCGGGTCGGCTTCGTGGCCGACCGGGTCTTCGAGGTAGCGGAGCTGGACCGCGCCGAGATGGAGGCGGCCCCGGAGGTCGGCGGGCGCTGGCGCTCCAGCTACATCGCGGGCATCGGCCGGCGCGGCGACGCCTTCGTGGTGGTGTTCGACCTCGCGCGGCTGATGGCGGGCGACGCGCCGGCGCTCGCCGGCCCGGCCCTGGCCGCCTGAGGACCAGGGCCCCGGTGACGATCCCCATGACCTTCCATCCCGCGGCGTCGATTCCTCTCACGTCGCAACAGCTGAGCGAGCGTCACTTCCAGTCGATCGCCGACGTCATCGAGGCGCGCGTCGGCATCCAGCTCCCGTCCAGCAAGCGCACGATGGTCGAGGGACGCCTGCGCAAGCGCGTGCGGGCGCTCCGGCTGGAGAGCCTCGACGCCTATGCCCGCCACCTCTTCGACGAGGGGCGGCTGGCCGAGGAGTTCGTGCATCTCGTCGATTGCGTGACCACCAACAAGACCGACTTCTTCCGCGAGCCGGCGCATTTCGACCTACTGCGCGAGACCCTGGTGCCGCGGCTCTGCGCGTTGCCGGCCCATCGCGGCGAGCGCCCGTTGCTGAAGCTCTGGAGCGCCGCCGCCTCGACCGGAGCCGAGGCTTACACGATGGCGATGGTGCTCCAGGCCATGATCGCGGCCGGAAACCGCTTCGACTACGCGATCCTCGGGACCGACGTCTCGACGGAGGTCCTGCGGGCGGCCAACGACGGGATCTATTCCGACGAGATGCTCGCCGCGGTGCCGGCCGAGATGCGCCGCCGCTACGTCATGGCCGCCCGCGACCCGGCCCGGCAGGTCGGCCGGGTCGTGCCCGAATTGCGGCGCCGGGTGCGCTTCCGCCACCTCAACCTGATGGACGAGCGCTACGCGGTCGATCGCGACGTCGACGTCATCTTCTGCCGCAACGTCCTGATCTACTTCGACCGGCCGACGCAGCGGGCGGTGCTCGGGCGGCTCGCGGGCCATCTGCGCCCGGGCGGCTACCTCGCCGTGGGCCATTCCGAATCGATGTCCGTCGCCGGCGTCCCGGGCCTGACCCAGGTGACGTCGACGGTCTTCCGGCGCTGAGGAGCCAACCATGGTCGCCCCGATCCGCGTGCTCGTCGTCGACGATTCCGCCTCCGTGCGGCAGACGCTCTGCCAGATCCTCGCCACGGCGCCCGACATCGCCGTGCTGAGCACCGCCGCCGACCCGTTCGTGGCGGCGCGGCGCATCCAGGAGGAGGTGCCGGACGTCATCATCCTCGACCTCGAGATGCCCCGGATGGACGGCCTCACCTTCCTGCGCAAGATCATGGCGCAGAAGCCGATTCCGGTCATCGTCTGCTCGACGCTGACCGAGGCGGGGTCGCGCATGCTGTTCGAGGTGCTGGAGGCCGGCGCCGTCGACGTGCTGCCCAAGCCGCGGGTCGACACGCGCCAGTTCCTGGTCGAATCCTCCGTGCGGGTCTGCGACGCCGTGCGGGCCGCCGCCCGCTCGCGCCTGCGCCCGCGGCGCACCGTGCGGACCGTGGAGGCCAAGCTGTCGGCGGACGCGATCCTGCCGCCGCCGGTCCCGACCCGCCGGGTGGCCGGGACCGAGCCGATCGTGTGCATCGGCGCCTCGACCGGCGGGACGGAGGCCCTGCGCGACGTGCTGGAGCTGCTGCCGGCGGACTCGCCCGGCATCGTCGTCGTGCAGCACATGCCGGAGCATTTCACCGCCGCCTTCGCCCGCCGGCTCGACGGGCTCTGCGCGATCGCGGTCAAGGAGGCGGAGACCGGGGACGCGGTGCTGCCCGGGCGCGCCCTGATCGCCCCGGGCGGGCGGCACCTGCTGATCCAGCGGACGGGCGCGACCTACGCGGTCGTGGTCAAGGACGGTCCTCTCGTCTCGCGCCACCGCCCATCCGTCGACGTGATGTTCCGCTCGGCGGCGCAATGCGCGGGAGCCAACGCGCTCGGCATCCTGATGACCGGCATGGGCGACGACGGCGCCAACGGGCTCCTGGAGATGCGCCGCGCCGGCGCCCAGACGATCGCCCAAGACGAGGAGAGCTGCGTCGTGTTCGGGATGCCCAAGGAGGCGATCGAGCGCGGGGCCGCCGCCAAGGTGATGCCCCTCGAGCGCCTCCACCTGGAGATCCTGCGCTTCCATATGGCCCAGCCCCTGAGCCGCTCCGCTTGACGGCGGAGCAGTTGGTCCGGGGTCGCGCCCCGTCCCGCCGCCGATCACGCGGCATCCGGGCCGGCCGCCGTCTGCTCCTGTGCGGCGCGCTGCTGGTCTCGGCCTGCGCGGATGACGATGGAGGCGAGCGGCGGCGCGCGCTCGGCGACCGCCCGACCCTCGAGGCGGCGATGCGCGTCGCGGATTCCCGCCGGGGCGGCCGCCTGTTCGGCCGCTGCGCCGCCTGCCACACGATCGGCCCCGGCGCGGGCGACCGCAACGGCCCCAACCTGTTCGCGGTGATGAACAAGCCCGTGGCGAGCAACAGCCCGCGCTACGGCTACACCGCGGCCCTGCGCGCGCTCGGGGGGACCTGGACGCCGGAGGCGATGGACCGCTGGCTTGCCGACCCGATGACGGTGGCTCCCGGAACGCGCATGCGGTTCGAGGGACTGGCCGATCCCCTGGACCGGGCGGATGTCATCGCCTACCTGCACTCGCACTCGGCGGGGACCGCCTCGACGCGGTGACGCAGGCGCGGGGCTCGTTCGCGGGCACCGGGCCTCACTCCCTTGACGCCGCGCACGGATCCCGGCGGCGTGAGGCCGGGCCGACTGGAGGAGACGACCGAGCATGGCCCGCATTCCCTATGCCGACACCACCCGGCCCGAGACGGCTGCCCTCGCCGAGCGGATCGTCGCGGAGCGGGGCGAGATCCTGCATCTCTACGCGATGCTGCTGCACAGTCCGCCGGTCGCCGAGGGCTGGCTCGCTTTCCTGACCGCGATCCGCCAGCGCTGCGCCCTGCCCGGCGACATCCGCGAGTTGGTGATCGTGCAGGTCGCGCATCTGAACGGCGCTCGCTACGAGGCCGAGCAGCACGTGCCGATCGCCCTGCGCGAAGGCGTGACCCAGGCTCAACTCGACGCGCTGCCGGACTGGCAGGCGGCGGAGGTATTCGGCCCGCGCGAGCGCGCGGTCCTGGCCTATTGCGACGCGATGACCCGCACCATCCACGTCGACCCGGGGGTTTTTGCGGATCTGCGCGGGCATTTCGACCCGCGGGCGATCGTCGAGCTGACCGCCACGATCGGCGCCTACAACATGGTGTCGCGGTTCCTGGAAGCGATCGGAATCGATTCCGCCGACGACAAGGGAGTGGTCCGGTGAACCGCCGCATCGCCGTGATGGGCCTCGGCCAGATGGGCTGGCCGATCGCCCGCAACCTCGCCCGCAAAGGGACCGGCGCCGAGACGATCGTGGCAATCGATGCCGATCCGGCCCGCGTCGCGTCGCTGTCGGAGCCCGGCATCACCGTCACGACCGACCGGGACGCGGTCGCGGGCGCCGACGTGCTGGTCCTCTGCCTACCCGACGGGGACGTGGTGGAGGCGGTGCTGTTCGGCCCGGACGGGCTGGTGCCGCGGCTCGCGCCCGGCGCGACGGTGATCGATCTCAGCACCATCGCGCACGATCAGGCGGTGCGACTCGGCGAGGCGCTGGAAGCCCAGGGCTTCTCCGTCCTCGACGCGCCGGTCTCCGGCGCCCCCGCCGGGGCCGAGGCCGGGACGCTCACGGTGATGTGCGGCGGCACGCCCGAGACCTTCGCGGCAATGTCGCCGCTCCTCGACCGCATCGGCACCCAGGTGCTGCATATGGGCCCGCTCGGCAGCGGCCAGCTCACCAAGACGATCAACAACGTGATCTACGACATCAACATCGCGGCGCTCGCCGAGGTGCTGCCGATGGCGGTGGCGATGGGCCTCGACCCTGAGCGGCTCGCGAGCGTGGTGACGACCGGCACGAGCCGCAGCTACGCCTCGCAATACTTCGTGCCGCGGATCCTCAGGGGCGAGTTCGACGAGGGATATCCGCTGGCCAAAGCCTACAAGGACCTCGTCAGCGCGGCTGCGGTCTCGATCGGGCGCGGCTTCCCGCTGCCGGTGACGGCGGCGGCCACCGCGACCTACCAGATGGCCCTCCTCGCCGGCCACGGTGCCCGCGACAAGGGCGCAATGGTGCTGCCCTTCGAGGCGATGCTCGGGGTCAAGGTCCGGGCGCCCTCGGGGTGAGGGCGCCCCGGATGGTTCAGGTCGGCGACAGGACGTGGATCGCCCGGGAGAGGATGTGGTCCTTGGTCTTGGCCCCATAGGCGGCCATGTGGGGCGCGGCCGCATGCGCCATCAGGGCGTCGAGGCTCGCCCATTTCTCGATCACCACGAAGGTGTCCGGCCCGAACGGCACCTGGAACGGGCCGACGCCGTCGGTGTCGATCGCCGCGCCGTACTCGATGCAGCCCTCCTCGGCATGGACGGCCGGCACGTTCGCCCGGAAGGCGTCGAGCACCGTGTCGCGCAGGCCGGGCTTGGTCCGGATGATGGCGAGGACGTGGATCATGGGGGTTTCCTCCTTGGTTTGATGAATCGCGGTCACGCCGCCTCTCGCCCCGGCCGGACGGCCAGCCGCGACAGGCTCACCACGCTGGCGATCCCCGCGAAGGCGGCGCCGAGCCCGAGCGCCAGGGCCGGGCCATGCGCCGCCGCGACGGCGAAGCACGCCGCCACCAGGGCCGCCCCGGTGGTCTGGCCGAGGAGCCGGGAGGTCGCCACGATGCCGCTCGCGCCGCCGGCCCGGGCTTGCGGCGCGCTCGTCATGATGGCGCGCAGGTTCGGCGCCTGGAAGAAGCCGAAGCCGGCCCCGCACACCGCCATCCGCCAGGCGAGGCCCACGACGCCCGGCTCGGCCGGAAGCGCCGCCAGCGAGGCCATGCCGAGCGCCAGGATCGCGAGCCCGATCCCGCCGAGGAGCCCCGGCGGGTAGCGGTCCGAGAGGCGGCCGGCCACCGGCGCCATGACGGCGACCACCAGCGGCCAGGGCGTCATCAGGAAGCCGGTCTCGACCTGCGAGCGCCCGAGGGCGTGCTGGAACAGGAACGGCAGCGACACGAAGGCGAGCCCCTGCGCGGCGAAGGAGCAGACCGAGGTCGCCGCCGAGAGCGCGAAGAGCGGGCGCCGGAAGAGATCGACGGCGAGCATCGGGGCCGGATGGCCGGCCTGGCGGCGCAGCAGCGCCGCGCCGCAGGCGAGCGCGCCACCGAACTCGGCCATCACGCGCCAGAGCGGCCCGACATGGGCCGCCTCGCCGAGGCCGAGCACGAACAGCGCGAAGGTGGCGGCGGTGAGAAGCGCGCCTATCCAGTCGAAGGCGTGGCCGGCCCGGCCGGTCTCCGGAAGGGCCCGCCGGGCCAGCGCCAGGGCCGCGAGGCCGATCGGCAGGTTGACGGCGAAGAGCCACGGCCAGGGCGCCGCCACCAGGATCAGCGAGGCCACGGTCGGCCCGAGCGCGAAGCCCACGCCGACCACGAAGGCGTTCAGGCCCATGCCCCGCCCGAGCTCGTGGGTCGGATAGATGAAGCGGATCAGCGCGACGTTGACGGCCATCAGGGCGCTCGCCCCGACGCCCTGGAACACCCGCGCGGCGACGAGCGCCGGCAGCGACCAGGCGAGCGCGCAGACCAGCGAGGCCAGGGTGAACAGCACGAGCCCCACCAGGTACACCCGCCGCTGCCCGACGATCTCGCCCAACGCCGCGATCGGCAGCAGGGTCGCCACCACGGCGAGCTGGTAGGCGTTGACGATCCAGACCGACTCCGCCGGATCGACGCCGAGATCGGTCGCGATGGTCGGGAGCGCGGTGTTGGCGATGGCAGTGTCGAGCGTGGCGAGGGCCACGCCGGCGAGCACCGCCGCCATCGCCTGCCGGCGCCGGGCCGGCGGCAGGCCCTCGCGGGCGGGCGTGGTCATGTCCGGGGCGGGAGAGGAAGAGGCAAGCTGTGACACCTGCCCTGGATGGGTCGCGGCGGCAGCCTTGGCAAGCGGTTCGACGCGGTAATCGGCAGGCTCGCGCCTCGGCCGCGGCGGGACGGCCCGGGGAAAGACGCGGCGCGGGTGTTCTCC
>NZ_LABX01000026.1 GCF_001043915.1 Methylobacterium aquaticum
GGGCGAAGGCCGGGGGACGGGGCGCGCCTGGAGGCCGGAAGGGCGGCTTTCTCGATCAGCATCGTGGGCTCGTGTCTAGCTCAGGTCGGGCCGGGCCCGAACGGGTTTTTGCGGGGGGCTGCCGGATTGTCGCGGGCGCTCGCGGGGCTGCGAACCGCCTCGCCGCCCGCCCGGCTCGCACCCCTCGGCAGCCTCGCCGCGAGCCCGGACCGTCGCTCGTCGGCGATGGACTTCGCCGGCGGCGGCATGGCAGAAACCGTCTCGCGCGGATTCGATGGCCGCCAGCATCGCGTGGCGCCGGTCTTCGAGCCCAGGACGTTCGGATGCGAGAGGGAGCGCATCGCCCGACAGTCCGGGAGACCGGACGTCGGTTCGTCACGGAAGATCCGGTAGGAAGACGTCCGAGGGGGGCGCATGATGGTGACATGCTCGGGTGTGGCGCTTGTGCGGGAACTCGTCCCCCGATGCGGAGCGGGCATCACCGAGCCAGGCGCGCCTGCGGCAGCGACCCTTCTCCGTGGCTGCAGGTCCGGAGCCGTGTGGCCCCTCGCGCTGCGGCACCGTTCGTGCCGGCAGCGCGGACATTCGCTGATTCACGCCACCCGCTGACATCTTAAGTGGACCTATGCCATTCTCCCTCGTGCGATCGATCTTCAAGAAAGAAACCAAGATGACCGTCGTCGGTGTCGTTAGGACATTGAACGAGGACGACATCATCGAATCCGTTCTCCGCCATCATCTGGTGGAAATGGATCAGATCATCGTGCTGGACGATGGCAGCAACGATCGCACGGTCGAGATCGTCAAGGGTCTCATCGACGAGAGGATGCCGATCGAGCTGATCGAGAGGCGGTGCGTCATCTTCGATGAGAGCAATCGGAACACGTTTCTTTTCGACTACGCCCGAAGCAAGTACGATGCCGCCTGGGTCATCTTCTTCGACGCCGACGAGTTCATCGACATGCGAGGCGTCGGCGTCCCGCTCCGGAGCTACCTGCAGGCGGTCGGGCCCGACGTCGACGGGATCCAGGTCCGCTTGGTGAACTACATCGACGCCGCGAGCGATGATGCCGACGAGATCGTGGTGCCCAGGCGCATGGTCTGGCGTCACAAGACGCCGCATGACGTCCACAAGATCATGATGCGCGCGCTTCCCGGGGTGACGATCCATGCCGGGAATCACAACGCGCATCGGGAGTCCGGCAAGGCGCTCAACGTCGTCCAGGAGCCCGACATCGTCCTGGCGCATTATCCGCGCCGCTCCGGATGGCACGACATCTACAAATGGGTCATCGGCCGCTTGAAGATCACGGCGGCAGGAGCGCGCGAGACCTCCGCCGGACGGGGCAGCCACTACATCGCGCCGTTCGAGCTCCTCATGAACCGGCCGGCCGAGCTGCTTGGCAGCGGCTACTTCTTCAATCCCGAGCCCGATCTCGCGATCATGGAACGCAACCCGATCGCCTATGCGGGCGGCGACCTGTCCTTCACCCACAAAACAGATTACAAGATGAAATGTATAAGCATGGTCTTAAAATACTCCATGGAATTGGCGACCGAATTTGGTCATCTCGTGGACACCAACGAGGCCGTCCGGGCTCGCGTCGCGCAAAGCCTGAGGATCGACAAATGATCCGGATCACGCCCGGCCTCCTGCAGACGCTCACTGCCAAGGGCGTCGAGTGCCATCTGACGGCGGACAAGGACCACGTCTCGCCCAACGCCTGTTTCGAGCCGCCGTGCGGCGTGAAGCGTCTCGACTTCATGCATTCGTCGCGGCTCGGCGCTTTCAGCTACGGCGTGAGCGGCTTCGTCTCCGAGACGACAATCGGCCGGTACGTCTCCATGGGTGAGATGGTGCAGATCGGTCGCGGCGCGCATCCCATCTTGTGGATGAGCACAAGCCCGTTCTTCTACGCCTATGGCGGTGGGATGTTCGGCGTCGGCCACGACTTTCCCGACGCCGACCGGTACCATGCGTTCCGGCCCGGGCCGCCGGGGACGATTCCCGTCCGCAACCCGCGGACGATGCCGGACGTGCTGGTGGCCACCGAGATCGGCCACGACGTCTGGGTCGGGCACGGGGCGTTCATCGGCCAGGGCGTCAAGGTCGGCAACGGAGCCGTCGTCGCCGGTCATTCGGTGGTGGTGAAGGACGTCCCCGACTACGCGATCGTCGCGGGCAACCCGGCCGAAATCAAGGGATTTCGCTTCGGCCCGAAGCAGATCGCGGCGCTGCTCGAACTCGAGTGGTGGAATTACGCGCCCTGGCAGCTCGAGGGCGTTCCGTTCGGGGAGATCGACGCCGCCATCGCCCGGCTGCAGCAGATCGTCCCGCATCTCTCGCGGTACGAGCCGGGCTGGGTCCGGGTGGGCGATCTGTCGCCATAGGCGCCGGTTTCCCCCGATCACGCAAAGCCCGACCTGCCCGCCGCCAGCCTCCCGTCGGGTGAAAGCCCGGACCGGAGCCGCCCGGCGCCCGCAGGCGGTGCGCGCCGGGCCTCGCGATGCTTGCGGTCCTGTTTCCCGATCCTTCGCGCCGCCCGAGGCTCATGGACCGACGAACAGCGACGCCTCGAAGCCGTCCAGGATCGTCCGGGCCTCGATGATCGTGCGGCCGTCGTAGAAGCGCGCGCAGGCCGCGTCGTCCATGTCGATCCCGCGGTACTTGTCGAGGATCTCGTAGTAGTTCCTCTCCAGGATCGTCGAGGACGGATCCAGGTTGGTGATGCAGATGCTGCCTGTCGGGCGCACGTCGACGGCGGTCACCCGCAGGTCGGGGCGGTAGCGCTCCAGGATCGGCAGCAGCTTCCAGACGTCTCCGGTCCACCATCCGGCCAAGTCCTGGTTCGATCGGGCCGCCGGGTCATGGGCGCGTTCGGTCATCTCGGCGTTGGCAGGTAGGCAATCGTCCAGCAGGATCACGCCGTGGCGATGCGTCGCCTTCTCGCTGTTGATGAAGTCGCGCAGCAGGTACTCGAACTGGTGCAGGCCGTCCAGGAAGATCACGTCGATGGGCGCGTTGATGATCCTGCTTGGATCGTAGTCGCGAAAGAAGACATCGCTGGTCATCTGGTAGAGGTGGAGATTCGTCTTCTTCCCGATGACGTCGCCGTTGAGCTGGAAGGCCGGATCGACGCCGATGCTCGGGCAGTCGATCCGCGACAGGGTGGTGCCGTCCCTGACGCCAACCTCCAGATAGCCCCTCGCGTTCTTGGCGCGCGCGATCGCGGCGATGAAATCGCTGTACAGGGGGCCGGAATGCCAGTGGGTGAAGGCCATCGTCGTCCGTTCCGGGGCAATCGGGATCGATGCGGCGCGCGGCGGCCCGACCCCGCCGGGCGCGCCGTCGCGCGGGCTCGCCTTAAGCAGATTTCGCCGAAGTGGTCACCGGTTCGGCGGCAAAAATCTGCGATCCAACAACAACCGAAGCGGACGAAGCGGTGGCCTGCCAACGCAAGTCTGCTGAGTTGGCCGAGCTGCCGGGGGGCCGCGGTCGAGCACGTTGAACGCCGCCCGCCCCGGCGGGGGCCTCTCGACCGAGCGGAACAGGTGGCCCAGTTCCCCCAGCACCTCGAAGGAGCGGCGCGACAGGGCGCCGGGCGTGTCCGATGGATCGCGTCGCGATGCGGAAACCGGCTTCGCTCAATCGCCGCGCGGGCTCGCCGAGACGGTTTCCGGGCGGATCGTTCGGAAACCGTCTCAATGCTCCCAGCGGATGTTCTTCCGGACGACCTTGGCCGGCATGCCCGCCAGGAGCGAGTTCGGCGGGAAGCTGCCGTTGACGACGCTGCCCCACCCGACGACGCTCTCGGACCGGATATGCGCGCCGCGCAGGACGACCGCGCGCGGCGCGATCCAGACCTTGTCCTCGATCGTGACGTCCAGCGCCGGGTTCAGGCGCCGTCCGCTCTTCCGGTCGAGGATCTTGTGGACGTCGCTCGCCATGATCGTGACGTCGGGGGCGAACAGACAGAAATTCCCGATGCGGATCGAGGCCCGTTCGTGGCTGGTGATCTGAACCATCCCGTTGATGCCGAGGCCGCGGCCGATGACGATCTGCGCTCCCTCGGCAACCGCGTGGATCGACAGAGTGCCCAGGATCCCGTCGTCTCCGAGTTCGATCCTGGCGCCTCCCGCGACCGAGAAGAACACCGTCCCGGCGATGCGTTGTCGCGCGATCCTCACGACGTTGTTTTCGCCGGCGATCGAGATATGGCCGTTCCCGGCATCCAGAAACGCGGCGTCGATGTCGACAAGGTTGTTCGGGCTCTCCATGCTGACGTGGATTGGCATCGATCGAAAATTGTCCTGATACAAGATATGCCGCAGACGGGGCTGCGTTGTCGGTCTCGCTCGGACACGCCGGCGCGGCGGATGGCGCGGCCTTGCCATGTGTCGGTCGTCGCGCCCTGGCGAGGGTGACGGGCCCCGCCGGTCAGTTGGACGAATTGCCGGCGGAGCCGGACCGGTCGAGCACGTTGAACGCCGCCCGTCCCGGCCGCGGGCTGTCCACCGACCGGAACAGCTGGCCCAGGCCCCCCAGCACCTCGAAGGAGCGGCGCGACAGGGCGCCGGCCGGCGCGCCGGGGGGCGGCGTGGTCGGGGCGGCGGCTTGCGCATTGCGGGCGGCGGCCTTGTCCGACTCGAAGCCCGGCAGGGGCTTCAGCTCGATGCCCTGATGGGCCGGGGCCATCACCTCGTGGAAGGTGATCGCCGGCAGCGAGCCGCCGGTCAGGTTCTTGGTCGAGGAATGATCGTCGTTGCCGTACCAGACGGCGGTCACGAGGTTGCCGGTATAGCCGACGAACCAGGCGTCGCGGTAGGCGTTGGTGGTCCCCGACTTGCCGGCGGTGCGGACGCCCTCCACGGCCGCCTTGCGGCCGGTGCCCTCGTCGACGACCTTGTTGAGCATGAAGTTCATGTCGGCGACGACCCGGGTCGACAGGAGCTGCTCGGGCGGCGCCTCGCTGGCGTCGTGGCGGTAGATCACCTCGCCGGCACCGGTGCGGATCTCGGTCGCCGCATAAGGCTTGGCCCGCTTGCCGCCATTGGCGAAGACCGCGTAGCCGGCCGCCTGGTCGATCACCGTCACCTCGGCCGAGCCGATCGGCAGCGAGACCGAATCGACCAGGTTCGAGGTGATGCCCATCTTGTGGGCGAGCGTGATGATCTTGGCCCGGCCGAGCTTGGCCGCGCGGGCGTCGTGGCTCTCGCCGAGCTGCTTGCCCATGGCGATCGAGAACTGCACCGGGATGGTGTTGATCGATTTCGCCACCGCGACCCAGAGCGGCACGGTTCCGGCAAAGGAGCGGCCGTAATTCGCCGGGCACCAGTTGCCGATGCAGACCGGACGGTCGACGACCTTGCTCTCCGGCCGCCACTGCCCGGTGGCGAGGGCCGCGGCATAGACGTAGGGCTTGAACGACGAGCCGGGCTGGCGCAGCGCGTCGGTGGCGCGGTTGAACTGGCTCTGGCCGTAATCGGCCCCGCCGACCATCGCCCGCACCGCCCCGTCCGGGTCCATGGTGACGAGGGCGGCCTGCTCGACGTCGAAGGCGTCGCCGAACTGGCGCAAGACGTTCTCGACCGCCTGGTCGGCCCGCTTCTGGATCGAAAGGTCGAGCGGGGTCTTCACGACCAGCACCCGCTCCTTCTTCAGCTTGCCCTCGTCGGCGAGCTTCTTGATCTCGTTGAAGGCCCAGTCGAGGTAGTAATCGGCGCTGATGTCGCGCGAGCGGGTCACCGGGGTCGCCGGGTTGCGCAGGGCCGACTGGATCTGGCCTTCCGTCAGGTAGCCGGCCTCCACCATGTTGTGCAGCACGTCCGCCGCGCGGGCGCGGGCCGCCGGCAGGTTCACGTGCGGGGCATACTTCGTCGGCGCCTTGAACAGGCCGGCCAGCATGGCGGCTTCCGGCAGAGTGATGTCCTTGAGGCTCTTGCCGAAATAGTAATCTGCCGCGGCCGCCGCCCCGAACGTGCCGCCGCCCATATAGGCCCGGTCGAGGTAGAGCTTCAGGATCTCGTTCTTGGTCAGATGGAATTCGAGCCAGAGGGCCAGGAACGCCTCGTTGATCTTGCGCTCGAGCGAGCGCTCGTTCGACAGGAACAGGTTCTTGGCGAGCTGCTGCGACAACGACGAGCCGCCCTGGACGTGGCCGCCGCCGCGCGCATTCACCGTCACGGCACGGAGCGTGCCGATCGGATCGATGCCCCAATGCTCGTAGAAGCGCCGGTCCTCGGTCGAGATCAGCGCCTTGATGAGGGTGTCGGGAAACTCGTCGATGCGCAGCGAATCGTCGTGCTTGATGCCCCGCCGCCCCACCTCGGTGCCGTAGCGGTCGAGGAAGGTCACGGCGAGGTCCGGCGCCTTCAGCCAGTTCTCGCTGGTCTGGTTGAAGGCGGATTGGGCGAGGGTCAGCATCACCACGCCGCCGGCGAGCCCGAGGGTCACGCCCTCGCTCGCCAGGTCGAGGACGAGGCGCGTGACGCCCGTGACCCGGAACCGGCGCTGGATCCGCTCGGCGAAGCGCCCATAGGCTTCGCCGAACGACCGGCCGCCCGTGTAGAGGCCGTCGTTCAGCCAGGCGTCGAAGCCGAGCATCCCGCGGGACAGGCGGGTCCGGATCTGGGTCAGCCGGTGGGTGGGCCGGTTCTCGGGCACGTCGGCAAGTCCTCGGGCGGGAGCGAGTTCGAGGTCTAGCAAGCCTCGCCTCCGAGCGCGAGGCCGGGTGCGCGACCTGGAGACTGCGGCCCGGGAGCCGGTCGCAGGCTTCTGCGACCAATATGGGGCGCCCGCCCGCCGACACGAGGTCGCAGGATTGCGGAGGTGGCCCCGGCCGTGCTTGCCCCGGGCGGCGGAGCGCGGCACAGGAGGGGCGTTCCCGCCCCGTCCCGCCTCCGCGCCGTCGATCCGGCGCCTCGAAAGCCGTGAACAGCCGTGGCCCAAGCCCGCAGCAAGCCCCCGCGCCCGCCCGCCTCCCTCAAGGCCGCGACGCCGTTCTGGCGTGAGAAGAGCCTGGAGGCGATGAGCCCCGAGGAGTGGGAGAGCCTGTGCGACGGCTGCGGCCGCTGCTGCCTCCTCAAGCTCGAGGACGAGGATTCGGGCGAGATCCACTACACCGATATCGGCTGCACGCTGCTGGATGCCGGAACCTGTCGCTGCCGCGACTATGCGCGCCGCCAGCGCAGGGTGCCCGATTGCGTCCGGCTGACGCCCGAGGCGGTGCGCAGCCTGCCCTGGCTGCCGCCGACCTGCGGCTACCGCCTCGTGCGGGACGGGCGCGACCTGCCCTGGTGGCATCCCCTGGTCTCCGGCACCCGCCGCACCGTGCACGAGGCCGGCATCTCGGTCCGCGGCAAGGTCAGCGGTACCGAGGAGGAGTTCGAGACCGAGGAGTTGTTGGACCGCATCGTCGACTGGCCGGGCCAGGATCCCGAGATGCAAGATCCCGAGATGCAAGATTCCGAGATGCAGGATCTCCCGGGCCCGGACCCGCAGGCCGGCGCCTGAGCGGCGCCGGCTCGACCGCAAGGACGGCGCGCACGGAAAGCCGGCGGTTTACTTGACCACCTTGCCGTCCGTAGCCGAGGCGGCGGGCTTGGCGGCGGGCTTGGCGCTCGTCGCGGTCGCGGTAGCCTTCTGGGGGAGGCCCACCGCATCGATCACGTCGAAGCGCATGCCGTCCTCGGCGGTCTTCAGCACCGCGTTCGCCTCGTAGTACTTGCCCTGGCCGATCAGCGACGCCGCCTGGTTCACGTCGGCGGTGGTCTTGTCGAGGGGCAGAACCGCCATGACGAACTGGACGTCGACATGGGCGAGCTTGAGCGTCTCGATGGCCCGTTTCTGGTCGCCCTTGGCGAGGCTCTTGTTCGCCTCTGTCACGGCCGAGGCTTTCTCGGGGGTCGCCACAAAATCCTCGCCGAGCGTCATCTGGGCATCGACCGGCACCCAGGCGACCTTGTCCTTGGAGTCCGGCTTGATTTCCGTCGTCTTGGCGTCAGTGGTCTTGGCATCGGCGGTCTTGGCGTCAGTGGTCTTGGCGTCAGTGGTCTTGTCGGCCTTCGCCTTGGTGGCCGCGAGATCGGCCGGCGTCGTCAGCTCGGACTCGGCCTTGGTGAACACGGCATCATCGGTCTTTGCCTTGGTCAGGGCGGCCTGCGCCTTGGCGATCAGGCTCTTGGCCTGTGCGGGATCGGCGTCGAAGATCGCGATGCGGGCGAGGTGCATGTCACGGAACGCCTGAGCCCCGTCTTTCGACAGCTTGCCGACATCCTGGTCGACCGCACGCTGGGCCGCATTCTCGTGCGTCGTCGCCGGCGTGGTCGCCTGTTCGGTCGCGTAGGCGGCACCGCCGAGGATCGTGGTGGCAACGAGGGCGACGGCGAGAGATTTCCGGTAAGACATGGTCATGCCTCCTCTTGCAATCGATGCCAATTGTCTTTGCGGCATCAGTGCGTGAGCACATTCGGATAATACACCGGCGCGGCACGGGTTGCCG
This sequence comes from Methylobacterium aquaticum, assembly GCF_001043915.1. Lineage (GTDB taxonomy): Bacteria > Pseudomonadota > Alphaproteobacteria > Rhizobiales > Beijerinckiaceae > Methylobacterium > Methylobacterium aquaticum. The sequence continues at coordinate 8,502 of NZ_LABX01000026.1, forward strand.
GTTTTCTTTATTAAAAGCTCGTAACGCACCGAAAACGGAGCGAGCGTCAGAGGTCGACCGATCCGACGGTGCCCGCATCAGGTCGGTTTGCGAGGGGCTGATCGGGTTCGATGCTCGGCTGGGACCGTAACGGTGAGGCGCCGCATCCCACTCGCGCCGTCGGTGAACCCAGGTTGTCCGCCTGAGCCCGCGCCGAGAGGGGCCGGCCGAACCAGGCGTAGGACCCGCCCTCCGAGACGCCCAGCGCGCGCCATGACGGCGATCGGGAAGTGCGCCTGGTTCGCGCTCATGAACCGGAAGATCCCGACGGCAGAACTCCGGTCTCCCGCGCAAGCCAGGCTCTCTCGCGCGCGCGAGAAAGAGAGAGAGGATGTCGCGCTCCGGCTTCAGCTGACGGTTCTCGCGCCGCAGCCGAAGGAGCTCCTCGCGCTCGCTCGCCGACAGAACAGCCTCAGCGGGCAGGAGGCTTTGCCTCTCGACGTCCTTCCAACTGATCGGCCTCGGCCACCCCGTTGCGGATGGCATGGTTGCGGATGGCTTGGGCCGACGACTCGAACTCCCCGGCGAGATCGGTTGGATCGCATCCAGCGCGGACCAACCCGACCATCTGGCGGCGGAGCTCCGCCGGGTACGGGGGACGGGTTCTCGGCATGGCAAGCACACCTCACGCGAAAGCGCTCTCGGTGTCCAATCCGGGGCAATCCCAAGCCCAAGATCGAATGCCGTCGAGTCAGGGAGCCATGTGCAATTCAGCACAAGCCCCCGGTTCAGCGGGGCAGCCCACTTCCGCTTCGAGCGCGTGCACGATGTGCTCGGCCAGGAGATCGGCGGCTCGCGGCAGGGAGCCCGATGCGCGGTACAGTACGACCTCCGTCGCCGGCAGCGCAGGAAGGCCGTGCGTGCCCGACACGCGGATCAAGCCGGGCTGGATCATGCCCTTGGGCAACACCGTCACACCGAGTCCGGCGCGAACGGCGGCTTGCAGGCCCAGCAGGCTCTGGCTGGTATAGACGATGCGCCAGGGCAAACGCGCTGCTTCGAGCGCCTGCAGCGCTCGCTTGCGATACACGTCGGGGACCGGCGCGAGCACCAGCGGGATCGGTCCCGGACCCAGCGCGAGACCGGGTGATGCGACCCATTCCAGCACCTCGCACCAGATGCCGATGCCGCCCCCCGGCCCCTGCGGCTCGCGCTTGAGCAGGACGAGATCGTAGAGGCCGCGAGAGAAGCCGTCGAGCAGATGCACCGTGAAGTCGCAATGGACTTCCAGCGACACGCGCGGATGAGCGCGGGCGAAGCGCGCCAGCACGTTCGGCAGGTGCGCCGTCGCGAAATCCTCCGGGGTGCCGAGGCGCACGACGCCCTCGACCTCCGGTTCCATGATGCGGGCGCAGGCCTCGTCGCCCAGAGTCAGGATCTGCCGCGCATAGCCGAGGAGGATCTCGCCCTCCGGCGTGAGCCGAAGGTCGCGGCCGTCACGGTCGAAGACGCGCCGGCCGAGCCCATCCTCCAGCCGCTTGATCTGCAGGGAGACCGTCGACTGGGTGCGGCCGATACGCTCGGCCGCACGGGTGAAGCTCCCGCTCTCAACGATGTGGAGGAAGGCGCGCAGCAGATCAAAATCGAGGGGAGAGTCGGGCATGCGATCCTCGGTCGGGCCGGCGTCGGGAGAGCGAACGCGGTCCGACATCGCGAGCATGCCGGAGGATGCTCGCCAGAGGGGCCCGGACCAGGGTCTTGTTCCGATGTTGCGGTGCTGGGGCCGGGCTTCAAGCCCGGCACCCGTAATGGCGGTCATTGGCGAAACCGATCCTCGCCGCTCGGTCTCCGCTCAGGCGACCTCCTCTCGAACCGCTTTGGCGAGCGCCGGCTTTGCATCCGAGCGGTCCCGTCCGAGCGTCCGCATCACCACCACGAAGAAAATCGGCACCCAGAACACCGCGAGCACCGTGGCGGTGATCATGCCGCCGAGCACGCCGGTCCCGAGCGCCTGCTGGCTCATCGCGCTCGCGCCCGAGGCGATCACGAGCGGCACCACGCCCAGGATGAAGGCGAGCGAGGTCATCAGGATCGGCCGGAACCGAAGCTCGGCCGCTTCGAGCGTCGCGTCCAGCAGAGGCTTGCCCTGCGCCCGCAGGTCCTTGGCGAACTCGATGATCAGGATCGCGTTCTTGGCCGAAAGGCCGATGATCGTGATGAGCCCGACCGTGAAGTAGACGTCGTTGGGCAGGCCCCGCAGGTAGGCGGCCGCCACCGAGCCGACGATGCCGAGCGGCACCACCAGCATCACCGCGAGGGGGATCGTCCAGCTCTCGTAGAGGGCCGCGAGGCACAGGAACACGAACAGGATCGACAACCCGAGCAGGAAGGCCGCCTGCGAGCCCGCGAGCTTCTCCTGGAGCGACTGGCCGGCCCATTCGTAGCCGAATCCAGACGGCAGCGTGCCCATGAGGCGCTCCATCTCGGCAAGCGCGTCGCCCGACGTGTAGCCGGAGGCGGGCTCGCCGGTCAGCCGCACGGCCGGATAGCCGTTGAAGCCGACCACCTGCGTCGGTCCCGTCACCCAGGCCACCCGCGCGAAGGAGGAGAACGGCACCATCGCGCCAGCGCTGTTGCGCGCGCTGTAGATCAGCAGATCCTCCGGACGGACCCGCTTCTCCTCCTCGGCCTGGACGATCACGCGCTGCAGGCGCCCGCGGTTGAGGAAGTCGTTGACGTAGGTCGAGCCGAGCTGGGCCGACAGGGTGGCGTTGATGTCCGCGAAGGTGACGCCGAGGGCCGCCGCCTTCTCGCGGTCGATGTCGAGCCGGATCTGCGGCGCGAGCGGCAGGCCCTCGACCACCACCTTCCGGAGCACCGGCGAGCGGGCGGCCGCGGCCAGCAGCTGGTCCTTGGCCGCCATCAGCGCGTCGTAGCCGCGCTGCGAGCGGTCCTGGAGGCGGAAGCTGAAGCCGCTCGTGGTGCCGAGATTGGCGATCGGCGGCGGCGCCAGGGCCGAGACCTCGGCGTCGCGCAGCCGGGCGAAGGCGGCGTTGCTGCCCGCGATGATCGCCTCGGCGCTCTGGTCGGCGCCGCGCTCCGACCAGTCCTTGAGGGTGACGAAAGCCTGCGCCGTCATCGCGCCCTGGCCGAAGAAGCTGAAGCCGGTGATGAACGTCACCTTGTCGACGCCCGGGGTGCGGGCCATCTGGTCTTCCACCGACCGGACGACGTCGAGCGTCCGGCTCGCGCTCGCATCCGAGGGGCTGAGCAGGTCGGCCATGACGAAGCCCTGGTCGTCGACCGGCACGAAGCCGGAGGGGAGCCGCCACATCGCATAGCCGAGGCCCGCGAGCAGGGCGATGTAGAGCAGCATGAAGCGTCCGGCACGCGCCACCATCCAGCCCGTGGCGCGGCCGTAGCCCCGCGTGAGCTGGTCGAGCCGCTGGTTGAACCAGCCGAAGAAGCCGCGCTTGGCGTGCTCCTTGGCGTGGCCGTGCCCCGTCTCAACCGGCTTGAGCAGCGTCGCGCAGAGCGCGGGGGTGAGCGACAGCGCCAGGAAAGCCGAGAAACCGATCGACACCACCATCGAGGCCGAGAACTGCTGGTACATGATGCCGACCGAGCCGGGGAAGAACGCCATCGGCACGAACACCGCCATCAGCACCAGCGTGATGCCGATCACTGCGCCGGTGATCTGGCCCATGGCCTTCTCGGTCGCCTGCCTCGGGGGCAGGCCCTCCTCGGCCATGATGCGCTCGACGTTCTCGACCACCACGATGGCGTCGTCGACCAGGATGCCGATGGCGAGCACCATCCCGAACATCGTCAGCACGTTGATCGAGAGGCCGAGCCAGAGCAGCGCCACGCAGGTGCCCAGCAGCGCGATCGGCACCACGATCGTCGGGATCAGCGTGTAGCGGATGTTTTGCAGGAACAGGAACATCACGAGGAAGACGAGGACCACGGCCTCGGCGAGCGTCAGCAGCACCTTCTTGACGGACGCCTTGATCACCGGCGTGACGTCGTAGGAGACCTCATAGGAGACACCGGGCGGGAAGAAGGCTGCGAGCTGACCCATCCTGGTCTTCACCGCCTCCGCCGTGGCGAGCGCGTTGCCGCGCGGCGCGAGCTGCACCGCCACGGCCGCGGCGGGCTTGCCGTTCAGGCGCGTCGAGAAGGCGTAGGACAAGCCTCCGATCTCGATGCGCGCCACGTCGGCGAGGCGCACCGTCGAGCCGTCCGGATTGGCGCGCAGCACGATGGCGCCGAATTCGTCCGGCGCTTCGAGCTGGCCCTTGACCAGCACCATGTTCTGGGTGCGCTCGGTAACGGGGCTCGGGGCGGTGCCGAGGAGACCGGACGAGACCTGGGCGTTCTGGGCCCGGATCGCCGCCTCGACGTCGCCGGCCGTCAGGCTGAGGCCAAGCATCTTGTCGGGATCGAGCCAGATGCGCATCGCCCGCTCCGTCGAGAACAGGCGCGCCCGGCCCACGCCCGGGAGGCGGCGCAGCTCGGGCAGGACGTAGCGTGTCGCGACATCGCCGAGCCCGACTTCGTCGAGGCTGCCGTTGGGCGAGGTCAGAGTGACGAATTGCAGGATCGCGCTCGACGCCTCGACGACCTGGATGCCCTGCTGCCGCACGGCGTCGGGCAGGCGGGGCTCGATGCGCTTGATCCGGTTCTGGACGTCGACCGCGGCGAGAGCCACATCGGTCCCGGGCTGGAAGTTCGCGACGATCTCCACCTCGCCGGTCGTGTCGCTGGTGGATTCGTAGTTCAGGATATTGGCAGCCCCGTTCAGCTCCTCCTCGATGAGGCGGGTCACGCTGTAATAGAGGTTCTGCGTCGAGGCGCCCGGATAGACCGTCGAGATCGCGATCGAGGGCGGTGCGATGACCGGATACTGGGCGACGGGCAGGAACGGCAGGGCGAGCAGGCCGCCAAGGCAGATGAAGATGGCGACGACCCAGGCGAAGATCGGCCGCGCGATGAAGAAGGCGGGCATGACAGCGTGTCTCCGGAGAGAGGACGGTCGCGGGGGGATCATACCAACGGTCGTTGGACACGACCTTTGCCAACAGTCGTTGGAAACGACCTTTGGTGCCGTTCTCGAATGTTCGCCAAGTCTCTGGCTTGGCATCGACAATTCGCGATGAATTCAACGGCCGGATGCGTCAGCATCTTCGGCCGTTGGTATCAGTTCTGCGCCGCGTTGGCGGAGGCGGCAGCACTCCCCGACCAGGGGACCGGCGTGACCGCACTGCCGGGGACGAACTTCTGGAAGCCCTCGACCACGACGCGGTGACCGGCCTGCAGCCCATCCTCGATGACGACCTGGTCGCCGAGGGTCCGCCCGGTGCGCACCGGTTGCAGGACGGCCCGGCCGGCATCGTTGATCACATAGACTTCGCTGCCGCCGGCATTGTTGCGTTGGATGGCTTGGCGCGGCAGCGTGACGGCGCGGGCGCTGACGCCCTCCTCGATCTGCACCCGCACGTAGGTGCCGGGCAGAAGGTCGGCCTGCGGATTGGGGAATTCCCCCCGCAACGTGACCTTCCCGGTTCCCGGATCGACCGTGACGTCCGAGAACAGCAGGCGCCCGGTCTGCGGATAGGCGGTGCCGTCGTCGAAGAGCAGGCGCACGCGGGCCGCATCCGGCGAGACCTGCCGCAGGCGCCCGGAAGCGAGGTCGCGCTTGAGCTGGTTGAGCTCGGTCACCGACTGGGTGAAATCCGCGTAGATGGGATCGAGCTGCTGGATGGTGGCGAGGTGGGTGGCCTCGGTCTGGCCCACCAGGGCCCCCTCGGTGACGAGGGCCCGGCCGATGCGTCCGGTAATCGGGGCGCGGATGGTGGCATAATCGAGATTGATCTGCGCCCGCTTGACCGCCGCTTTCTGGGCGGCCACCTCGGCCTCCGCCTGTCGCTCGGCGGAGAGCGCGAGATCGTACTGGGCTTGCGTCGTGGTCTGGCCGGACAGCAGGGTTCGCAGCCGGTCCTCCTGGCGCGACGCCTGGAACAGGCTGGCCTCGGCCCGGGCGAGGGCGGCCTTGGCGCTCTCGAGGTCAACCTCGAACGGCAAGGGGTCGATGCGGTAGAGCACGTCGCCCTTCTTGACCACGCTGCCCTGCTGGAAGGCGCGCTCGACGATGATGCCGGAAACGCGCGGACGCACCTCGGCGATGCGCATCGGCGTGACCCGGCCGGGCAGTTCCTTGGTCAGGGTGACGGGCCTCGGCTGGACCGTCACGATTCCGACTTCCGGCGCTGAGGCGGCATCGCCTGCGAGGGCGAAGGGTGCGGGACCGGCGCCGGCGAGGAGCACGGCGGCGACAACCAGGGCTCGGCCCCTCCGCATGCGCAGGGTTCGCAAGCGGTCCAGCGTTCGTGACATGGTTCTCTTCTCGCTCGGAAGATCATCGAAGTGCTGTCAGCCGGCACCGAGGGTGCGGACCCGCGACCTCGCACCATGAGATCGGTGGGCAGGCGCCGTTTTCAAGCTGCCTTTATTCGCGATGGCTGAGACGGCGGCTCATTATCATACCAATTGCTGTGCATTGAAATATTTGATGGCGATCATTTGTAGATGTCGACTTGCGGCCTGATGGAACGCCGCCCACGTCTCGGAGCGCTCAGGGTCCGGGCCCCTCTGGCGAGTGCCTGCCGGCGCGCTCGCGATGTCGGACCGCTCCCGACCTTGCGTCCCGGCATGAAGGCTCCCGTCATGGATTTCAGCATGATGTTCGTCGACTGGCTCGGAAAGCCTGTCTGGCTGTGGCTCGGCTTCCTCGGACTCGTGGCTGGGTTGCTCGCCCTGGATCTCGGCGTCCTGCACCGCGAGCGGCGCGTCATCGGCGTGCGCGAGAGCCTCGCGACCAGCGCCCTCTACATCATCCTGGGACTCGGCTTCGGCGCCTTCATCTGGTGGCAGCTCGGGTCGAAGGCCGGGATGGCCTATCTGACGGGCTTTGCCGTCGAGAAGGCACTCGCGATGGACAACGTCTTCGTCATCGCGATGATCTTTGCCTATTTCGCGATCCCCCGCGCCTTTCAGCACAGGGTGCTGTTCTGGGGCATCCTGGGCGTGCTCGTCCTGCGCGCGATCATGATCGGGCTCGGTGCGGCCATCGTGGCGAATTTCGCATGGGTGCTCTACGTCTTCGCCGCCTTCCTGATCGCCACCGGCGTCAAGATGCTGGTCGTCAAGGACCGTCCATACGACGTGGGGGCGAACCCGGTGCTCGCCTTCGTGCGCCGTCGCGTCGCGGTCACGGACAGCTTGCACGGCGAGCGCTTTTTCGTCCGCCAGCCTGATCGGACGACGGGTGAACACGCCTGGCACATCACGCCCCTGTTCCTGGCGCTTCTGCTGATCGAGGTTGCCGACGTCATCTTCGCGGTCGACTCGGTCCCTGCGATCTTCGCCATCACCACCGATCCGTACATCATCTATACCTCGAATATCTTTGCGATCCTCGGTCTGCGCGCGCTCTATTTCGCGCTGGCTGCGATGGTGGACCGGTTCCACTACCTCAAGTATGCGCTGGCGGCCGTCCTTGTGTTTATCGGCTCCAAGATCTTCATTGCCGACCTGCTGGCCCTCGACAAGCTGCCTCCGGCGCTGTCGCTCGGAGTGACGTTCGGGCTGCTCCTCGGAGGCGTGGTGTGGAGCGTGGTCGCGCCGGGCCAGGGATCGCCTCGAACGACTCCGGCAGACCGGACTGAGCGTGAGGCCCGGAGGCCGTAGCCGGGCGCCGGGGTGCCGTTGGTTTCCGCGCCAGGGCGGCACCCTGATTCTGGCGCGATCAAGAATTGCAGCTTGGGAAAACGTCGATGCACGACCTGGTCGCAAGCTTCGTCGCAATGACGTTGATCCAGCCCCTCGAAGAGGGGATGACACAGGCATTGTGAACCGCTCCGGGTTTTTCGGAGGCTTGTTGGCTTGTGTCAGGCGGCCAAGGCTTGATCGCCGACGTGAGTATAATCGCGCGCCTCAGCCTCGGCGGGAGGGACGTTGCCGATCGGCGCGAGGAGGCGACGGTGTGTCGAGCACCAGGGTTTCGACCTGAGCGTCGTCAATGCGGCGGGGAGCGCCACTCCGAGGCCGGTCGTAGAGCCCCTCGACGCGGTCGCTCAGGAAGCGGTTGCGCCACTTGCTGACGATGGCCGGATCGAGGGAGAGGTCGGCGGCATGGCTTTGTTGGACGCGCCTTCATCGGCCCGCAGCAGGATGCGTGCGCGCACAGCCAAACCTTGCGCGGTCTTGCGACGCCCGGCCCATTTCTCCAGGGCGTCACGCTCGGCCGGGCTCAGCTGCACCGCAGGCATGGGACGAGGCATCGGCGCGCTCCGTGGCGGGGGCAGGCCCACCAACCTTCATCGCCGAACTCCAGTTCCAGGACCAAACATCTAGAACCGCATCGTCAGGGCCGCGCGGATGTTGCGCCCGGGCAGTAGGATCTCGTTCTTCTTGAACGAGGCGGCATTGCGGATGTCGTCGTTCAGAAGGTTGCGGCCCTGGAGGCTGAACGTGATCTCGTTCGCCCCGTACACCGCCGGGTCGAGCGGTGCCGTGTAACTCAATTCAGCCCGCAGATCGTTGTAGCCCGGCGTCGGCGTGTCGAAGGTGCCGAACCGGTTCTGCTCGAAGGCGTGCAGCAGGTTGACCCGGGCAAACCAGCTGTCCGCGCGCAGGTAGACGCCGCCGCCGAGCCGGTAGGGCGGGATGCGCGGCACGTTGGTGTTGTCGTCGAACTTGGCCCGGGTGGCATCGAACTGGCCCTCGATGCCGAGGAAGCCGTTGCCGACCGGGATCGCATCGTACTGGCCGATGATCTCGGCGCCGTAGAAGACGGCATTCTGCTGCGTGTAGACGATCTGGCGGTCCGCGGTCCCGATCCCGCAGGTGTCGAAGGTTTCCCCGCACAGGGCACCGGTCTCGCGCTTGGCGATGAAGCCGGTATAGCGCGTGAAGAACCCGGTCGCGTCGAGCCGCAGGGGGCCGACGCCACGGCGGATGCTCATCTCGACCGTGCGCGCCCGCTCCAGTTGCAGGAACGGATTGCCGATCTCGAACGTGTTGGTCGCCTCGTGCGGCCCCTGCGAGTAGAGTTCGTAGCCCGTCGGTGCGCGCTCGACGTAGGAGCCGGTCACGCTCGCCACGAAGTCGAGGGGCAGGTCCTGCAACGCGCCGAAGCTGGCGCTCTTCGGCGCGAAGCGCCGGGTCAGGCCGAACCTCAGCGGCTCGCTGGCACCCGGTTCCGGCAGGTAGGCGCTCGGGAACTGCGCCGCGATGCTGTTGACCCGGTCGCTCTCGATGCGGCCAGCGGCCTGGAGGCGCAGTCCGTTGCCGATCGCGAGTTCCTCGAACAGGAAGACCGCTTGGGCGCGCGAGTCCGTCTGCGGAAGGAAGCTCTCGCCGAGGGTGTTGGTGATGCGCCGGTTGACCTGCACGCCGAGGGCGCCGGTGAGCACGCCGAAATCCGTCCTGATCGGAACGTGCTGCGCCTCGATCCGCGCTTCCCCTTCGCGGTTCTTGAAGATCGCGCCGACTTCGAACTGGCCTGTCTGCCCGAGGACGTTCTCGTCATGCCGAAACACAGAGTATCCGGCCCAGTAGCGGATGACCTCGATCGGCCCGTCGAGGGGGCGATACTCACCCTTCGAGAGCACCCGGTCCTGGCGCGGGTTCAAGAAGGCACGCTCCTCGGCTGCGGCTCCGCCGGGGATCTGGTAGCGCGCATCGAAACGGTCGTAGGAGATGCCGATGAAGCCGCGCTCGCCGATCGCCGAGATGCCGAACGCCCCCCCTTGGGTCTCGGTTGCGGAGTTGGGCTGGACGCCGCCGGGGATTGCGTAGCTGTCGGTCGCCGTCCTGAAGCCGTCGGCGTGGATCGCAAAGCCGTCGGCACCCGCATCCACCGTGGCCGCGCCGAGGCGGCCGTTGTCAACGCTGGAATACCCCGTCGTGACCAAGCCTTGAACGCCGTTCGGAGGGATAAAGGTCGGCACACGGTTGTTGTCGGCAGAGACGACGCCGCCGATGGCGCCCGAGCCGTAGCGCAGGGTCGCGGGGCCGCGGATCACCTCCAGGCGGTTGGCGACCAACGGGTTGATCGGTATGGCGTGGTCCTCGCCCAGGTCGGTGACGCCGCCGTTGGAGATGCCGTTCTCCTGGATACGCACGCGGGCGTTGTCGAGACCACGGATGATCGGCCGGGAGGCGGCGCCCGGCGCATAAGTGGTCGACGAGATGCCCGGCCGGTCGAACAGCGCGTCGCCGAGGGTGCGTGGCTGATCGCGGACGATCTGGTCCTGAGTCACGATCGTGACGGGCGAGAAGGTGTCGGTCGCGACCGGTAGGGAGCCGATAGGAACTCTGGCGCCGGTCCCGTCTCCGGCGCGGCCCTGCTGGATCGGGCTCGGGCTGGTCACGCTGATCTCGTCGAGTGCGATCGTCTCCTGTGCCGCGACGCGGTTCGTCCCAAGCGCTCCGGCAGCGAGAATCGAACTGACCAGCAGGAGGGTTCGCGCGCCTTGCTGACCACCGGGAGACGGGCCTGGCGACGGGTAGCCGGAAGGTTCTGCTAAACCATCGACAAACTGCTCACTCATGGTCCATCCACTAAAAAAATTAGCATTGGCTATATTTCGGGACGTTTCTAACGGGCGCCGTTCTGAAATGTCAAGCTTCAAGTGTCGTCCGACGCTGCCTCGTTACGCCGTGGTGGCCTGCCCGGAACGGGGCAGAGGGCAGCCAGGCGAGCACCGCTCGGCTCGTGCCGCCCAGGTCTCTTCCGTAAGGCAAGGTGTCGCGCGCAAGGTCAGCGCGGACGGCGGGAGCCAGTAACGGGCCTCTCGGGTGAGTGTCAGACGCTCCCGACACCTGCCGCTCACTCAATGCTAAGCTTGCAGCCCCGTTTCGAAACGGGCTTTGACGCGGGCCGCATGACAGGCTGCGGTCACCGGCCTAATTTGGAAGCAGCACACGGATGAGAGGCATGCCTTTTAAGGTGCAGTTCTTGTAATTATATCCCTGCGCTGTCTGAAGCATTGCAAGGGTCCTATCCGCTCTGGTCTGCGGTCATCGAGCGGTTCGAGAAGTATGCGCCGGCGAGCCTGATAGCCATGATTCAAGGTCCGCCAGCACCTGTTCGTCTTCGTCCAGAACCGGGAGTTGGGGCCGACCAACAACGGTTCGGAGGCGGCACTGTGTCCCTGCGTGATCTACCGCAAGATCACCAACGGCTTCCGCCAGGAATGCGGCGTCCATCTCACCGCCGACATCCGCTGCATCATCGAGACCGCACGACGACACGCCATGCGGGCGATCGATGCCATCCGCGATGCCCTCAACACGCCGCCGCTCCAGGCACTCTCCGCAGCAGGGTGAGCAATGACGGCGCAACTCCCCGTAGAGCCCCTTTCGCTGTCGCTTGGGTATGAAGACGATGTGATATTTGCCAAACCCCTCTTTGAGTGGCTTACAAATTCGGACTCGTCGATCGTGGAATTTTGTTTTGCGCTTGGCGGCTCACAACAAGAAGCTTCTTCGATGGACACGTCAGAAAAGCGTCAAACTGCTGCCGCCATCCTGGCAAAACCGGGGTTTGCTTATTTCGAATAATTTCCGACCAGCGGATTGTCGAGATCAGTATCGACGACTCAAAAAATCATTGATCGCGATATGCCCAGACAAAATCAGATTCCAGATTGTTTGATTATGAGGCATGGTGATTAAATTCGCATCCATGTTCGATCTTCTGGCGCGCGGTTTTTCTTCAAAATCATGCAACTCCGCCTGTACGCCTTCCGCCTTCGGGGCACGCACGCCGTGATGTGCGAAGGACGGCCGAACTGGAAGGACCGCATGGTTGACTCTTCCAGCGATATCGCCGACATATGAACACGTGCTCATGTGTTGAGGGTCCTGGACGTGCCGCAGCTGTCTGAGGCTCAGTTGACGGATATCGCGGAGGTGTTCCGGCTGCTTGGTGAGCCAAACCGGTTACGAATCGTCCTGGTCTGCCTCGACGAGGCAAGATTGGTTGGTGAAATTTGTGAGGTCCTCGGTCTTTCACAGTCTCTCACCTCCCATCATCTGCGTTTGCTGCGCACCGCCCGGATCATGCGGGCAACACGGCAGGGGCGGCAGGTCGCCTACACGATCGACGACGATCATGTGCGAGATGTTCTCCGCAACATGATCGCCCACTTCGTCGAGCCGCATGAGCATACCCACGATCCGGCGATTGAGGAGGCCGGATCCTGTTCTTCCAGCAAAGGAACAAGCTGATGACGAGCGTCAATGTCGAGATGGTGAAGTGTGCCTGCCAGGATTGCGTCTGCGTGATCCCGCTGGCCAAGGCTGTAAGCCGTGACGGCAAAGCCTATTGCTGCGACGATTGTGCCGACGGCCACAAGGACCATGCCGGCTGTGAGCACGCCGGCTGCACCTGTCACGGCTAGAGCGCTTCACGATCGCGTTGCAATCGCGAAGCTTCTCCAGCTGTTTGATTGTGCCGCATTTTCTACGACGAGCCGGTATCCACTTCGTCGGAAAATGCTCTAATACCAACGGTCGAAAGAAAACGACCATTGGTGCCGCTCGCGAATTTTCGCCAAGCCCAAGGTCCCGGACATCTGGGCTTGGCATCGACAATTCGAGAGGGAGTCAACGGCCGCGTCGATCTCGGGCCTGCCCGAGATCGAATCGATGCGTCAGCATCTTCGGCCATTGGTATAAAGCGAGGCGTCGGCCTCCGGCGTTGCTCTGCCGGAGGCCGGTATGGGATCAGAACCGGGCGGTCAGGAACAGCCGAACGTTCCGGCCAGGCAGCAGGATCTCGTCCTTCTTGAACGACGCCGAGTTGCGGATATCGTCGTCGAGAAGGTTGCGTCCCTGCAGCCCGAGCGTCACTTCGCTTGCGCCATAAACGGCGGGATCAAGCGTCTTGGTGTAGCTCACTTCCGCACGCAGATCGTTCCAGCCCGGGGTGTCGGTCTCGAATGGGGCAATCTGGGTGTGCGCGAATGCGTGCAACAGGTTTATCCGCGCAAACCATCCATCGGCACGGAGATAGACGCCACCGCCCAGGCGGTAAGGCGGGATCCGCGGCACGTTGGTGCCGTCGTCGAACTTGGCGCGGACAAAGTCGAACTGCCCTTCAACACCGATGAACCCATTGCCGATCGGCAGGGCGTCATATTGCCCAATGAGTTCTGCGCCGTAGAAGGTGGCGTTCTGTTGTGAGTAGACGATCTGACGTAGCTCGTCGCCGCTGCCGCAGCTTGCAAAGTCATCGTCGCAGAGGGTGCCGGTCAGGCGCTTGTAGATGAAACCGGTGTAGCGCGTGTAATAGCCGGTCGCCTCGAAGCGCAGCGGCCCGTCACCGTGACGGATGCTGGCCTCGACGGTGCGTGCCCGCTCCAGCCGCAGGGTCGGATCGCCGATCTCGAAGGTGGCCGTGGCGTCGTGCGGACCCTGCGAGAACAGCTCGTAGCCGGTCGGCGCGCGCTCGACGTAGGAGCCGGTGAGGCTCGCCACGAAGCCGTAGGGCAGATCCTGCAGCAGGCCGAAGCTCGCGCTCTTTGGCGCGAAACGGCGCGTGAGCCGGTAGCTCAGCGGATCCTCACCGTCGACCGGGAGGTAGTCACCCGGGAACTGGACGGCGGTGCTGCGGATACGGTCGCCCTCGATGCGGCCCGCCGCCTGCAGGCGCGTGCCCGGCAAAACCTCCAGCTCCTCGAACAGATAGACGGCGCCCGCCCGCGAGTCGGTGCGCGGCAGGAACGCCTCGAGCTGGGTGTTGATCAGCCGCCGGTCGGCCTGAACACCGATGGCACCGGTGAGCTTGCCGAGGGTGGTGAACACGGGGACGTGCTGCGCCTCGATCCGCACCTCGGCTTCGCGGTTCTTGAAGATCGCCTGCTGGCCTTCGAACCCATCCCCGCCGATGCCGATCTCGTCGTGACGGTAGGCCGAGTAGCCCGCCCAATAGCGGATCACCTCGATAGGACCATCCAGCGGACGGTATTCACCCCGCGAGATCACCCGGTCCTGGTTCGGGGTCAGGCGGGTGCGGGCCTGCTCGGCCTCTCCACCCGGAATCGCGTAGATCGCGTCGTAGTGGCTGAAGGCGACGCCGACGAAGCCGCGGTCGCCGATCGCCGACACACCGATCGAGCCGCCCTGCGACTCGCTGTAGGAGTTGCGCTGGATCCCGCCGGGGATCGCGTAGCTGTCGTTCGCCGTCTTGAAGCCATCAGCGTGCACGGCAAAGCCGTCCTTGCCGGCATCCACGGTCGCCGCGCCGAGGCGGCCGTTATCGACTGTCGAGTAGCCGGAGGTCACCTGCCCGGCATAGCCGTTCGCCGGGATGTAGGTCGGCACCCGGTTGTTCTCGGCCGAGACCACGCCACCGATCGCGCCCGAACCGTAGCGCAGGGTGGCGGGGCCACGGATCACCTCGAGGCGATCGGCCACCAGGGGATTGACCGGGACGGTGTGGTCCTCGCCGAGATCGGACACACCGCCGTTGACGATGCCGTTCTCCTGGATGCGGACCCGGGCGTTGTCGAGACCGCGGATGATCGGCCGGGAGGCGGCACCCGGCGCGTAGGTGGTCGACGAGATGCCGGGCCGGTCGAACAGCGCATCGCCGAGGGTGCGCGGCTGATCCCGCGCGATCTGCTGCTGCGTGACGACGGTCACGGGCGAGAACGTATTGGTCACGACCGGCAGCACACCGGTCGGGAACGCAGATCCCGCGCCGGTCACCGGCCCGGTGGGACGTGCAACGATCGGGCTCGGCGATGAGACGGTGATCTCGTCGAGCTTGATATCCTCTGCCCGCGCCGCGGCCGTGGCGACAAGAACGAGGGGCAGCGCAGTGCTGAGCGCCAGCAGGCCCAAGCGGCGACGGTATGGCATCGGAGTTCCACGCGCACGTTATAATGTTGCATTTGCGCGCGCCGGGTCGGCACTGACAAGCTTCCGGTCACCGGCCGGCCCACATTCGCCGCGGTCGTTACATCGTTACAACAGGTGTGTGCATCGCATGGCGCATCCCTGGGGGTGCGGCGTCGGCATGTGCTGGCGCAGGGTAGGTGGTCTGACCGCGAAGATCGTGGCCCTGGCCGATGCCCTGGGCAACTTGGTCCGCTTCGTCCTGCTGCCGGGTCATCGCCATGACAGCCTAGAGCATTTTCCGACGAAGTGGATACCGGTTCGTCGTAGAAAATGCGGCAAAATCAAAGAGCTAGAGAAGCTTCGCGATTGCAACGCAATCGTGAAGCACTCTAGCGGTTGCGCCGCTTCTGGCTGGGCACAGCTTTGGCGCGTCGATCGGTGACAATGCGTTCGACACTGATGCCCTGCGGTCGGAGCTTGAGAGCCGTGGCGTGGCGGATGTCATCTCACCGAAATCGAACCGCACGACGGTCATTTCCCGCGATTTTGCCATGTATCGATGGCGCGATCTAATCAAAAATCTCTTGTGTGACCTGAGGCAGTCGCGGCGGGTTGCAACCCGATACGACAAGACAGATGAGAGTTATTCATCTTTTGTTGATCTTGCCGCAATCAGAAAGGGATTGCGCTGATTGTCAATAGCCCTTGGTAAGGTTGCCTGCGGCTTGCCTTCTGATCATCGACATTCAATCTCACCAATGGGTGATGCCAACGGTCGTCGAAAAAGACTTTTGGTTCCGTTCTCCAATTGTCGCTCAGCCTTTGGCTTAGAGAGCTTCACGATCGCGTTGCAGTCGCGAAGCTTCTCTCGCTGTTTGATTTTGCCGCATTTTCTATGACGAACCGGTATCCACTTCGTCGGAAAATGCTCTAGTATTAAAAATTCGAGATGATTCATCGGACCGATGCGTCAGCATTTTGGGCCGATGGTATTAAATACTGACTGTCATGTATCCATCTTCAGGGCGGCGATGAACGCCTCCTGCGGGATCTCGACCTTGCCGAACTGGCGCATGCGCTTCTTGCCCTCCTTCTGCTTGTCGAGGAGCTTGCGCTTGCGGGAGATGTCGCCGCCATAGCACTTGGCGGTGACGTCCTTCGACAGGGCCCGGATGGTCTCGCGGGCGATGATCTTGCCGCCGATCGCCGCCTGGACCGGGATCTGGAACAGGTGGCGCGGAATCAGGTCCTTCAGCTTCTCGCACATCGCCCGGCCGCGGCTCTCGGCGCGGGTGCGGTGGACCAACATGGACAGCGCGTCGACCGGCTCGGCATTCACCAGGATCGACATCTTGACGAGATCACCCTCGCGGTAATCCGAAATGTGGTAGTCGAACGAGGCGTATCCCTTCGAGATCGATTTCAGCCGGTCATAGAAGTCGAACACCACCTCGTTGAGCGGCAAGTCGTAGACGACCATGGCACGCTTGCCGACGTAGTTGAGGTCGATCTGCGTGCCGCGGCGATCCTGGCACAGCTTGAGCACGCTGCCGAGATACTCGTCGGGCGTGAGGATCGTGGCGCGGATCCACGGCTCCTCGATCGTGTCGATCTTCATCACGTCGGGCATGTCGGCCGGGTTGTGCAACTCGCGCTTCTCCCCGCCGGACATGTTGAGGTGATAGACCACGCTCGGCGCGGTCGAGATCAGGTCGAGGTTGAACTCGCGCTCCAGCCGCTCCTGGATGATCTCGAGGTGGAGGAGACCGAGGAAGCCGCAGCGGAAGCCGAAGCCGAGGGCGGCAGAGGTCTCCATCTCGTAGGAGAACGAGGCGTCGTTGAGCCGGAGCTTGCCCATCGCGCCGCGCAAGGACTCGAAATCGGCGGCATCGACCGGGAACAGACCGCAGAACACCACCGGCTGCACCGGCTTGAAGCCCGGCATCGCCTCCTTGGTCTGGCGCTTGTCCTCGGTGATGGTGTCGCCGACGCGGGTATCGGCCACTTCCTTGATCGAGCCGGTGAAGAACCCGACCTCCCCGGGCCCGAGTTCGGACACGTCCTGCATCTTGGGCCGGAACACCCCGAGGCGCTCGACGCCGTAGGCCGCATCCGCCCCCATCATGCGGATCGTCATGCCCTTCTTGAGCACGCCGTCGACGATGCGGACCAGCACCACGACGCCGAGATAGACATCGTACCAGGAATCGACCAGCAGCGCCTTGAGCGGGGCGGCGCGGTCGCCCTTCGGCGGCGGCAGGCGGGTGACGATCGCCTCCAGCACCGCCTCGATGTTGAGGCCGGTCTTGGCCGAGATCGGCACCGCGTCCTTGGCGTCGATGCCGATCACCTCCTCGATCTGCTCCTTGACCCGGTCGGGCTCGGCCGCCGGCAGGTCGATCTTGTTGAGGACCGGGACGATCTCGTGGTTGGCGTCGAGCGCCTGGTAGACGTTGGCCAGCGTCTGCGCCTCGACGCCCTGGGAGGCGTCGACGACCAGCAGCGAGCCCTCGCAGGCGGCGAGCGAGCGCGACACCTCGTAGGCGAAATCGACGTGGCCGGGAGTGTCCATCAGGTTGAGGACATAGTCGCGCCCGTCCTGCGCCTTGTATTCCAGGCGCACGGTCTGCGCCTTGATGGTGATGCCGCGCTCCTTCTCGATGTCCATCGAGTCGAGCATCTGCTCGCTCATGTCGCGCGCCGCCACCGCTCCGGTGATCTGGATCAGCCGGTCGGCCAGGGTCGACTTGCCGTGGTCGATATGGGCGACGATCGAGAAGTTGCGGATGTTGTCGATGGGGGACGCGGTCATCGTGGGGCTGTCTCCGGCGCGCAGGCGCGGCGATGCGCGTGGCGCACGGCGGTGAAGGAAAGAGTCGACGGGAGATAGCAGCGGCACCCCGCCGCGCCAAGACGGCGGCCGGACGCACGCGGGTGTCGATGGGGGTGGACGCCGAATGGCAGGACCTGCCATCGCGGGACGACGCGGATCCGACCGTTCACCCCACTCTCGCCGTCATCCCGAGATGCTGCCGCTTGCCGAGATGCTGCCGCTTGCGGCAGCCTCGAAGGAGGGCTCCAGGCCCCTCGGCGATCCCTGGAGCCCTCCTTCGAGGTCAGTCGATCTTCGATCGCGCGCGATCGAAGATCGACCAGCGCCTCAGGATGAGGGTGAGGGTTGGACACGATGGACGGCGCGTGGCTCGTCTGAACGCCGGGCGTGCGGGAGCCTCACGCCCCCAGCCGGTCCGCCACGTCCTCCGCCAGCGACAGGCTCGAGGTCAGCCCCGGGCTCTCGATGCCGAAGAGATGCACGAGCCCCGGCAGCCCGTGCTCGGCCGGACCGTCGATGAGGAAGTCGGCCGCTCCCTCCCCGGGGCCGGACAGCTTCGGACGGATGCCGGCATAGTCGGGCACCAGCGCGCCGTCCGGCAGGCCGGGCCAGTAGCGGCGGATCGCGGCGGTGAACAGGGCGCCGCGGCCGGGATCGACCTCGTAGTCGGGCGCGTCGATCCACTCGACGTCGGGGCCGAAGCGCATCCGCCCGGCGAGGTCGAGGGTGAGGTGGATGCCCAAGCCTCCCTCGACCGGGGCGGGATAAATCAGCCGGGAGAAGGCGGGCCGGCCGGTGCAGCCGAAATAGTTGCCCTTGGCGAGCACCAGGCGCGGCACCCGGGTCTCCGGATAGCCCTCGGTCGCCCGGGCGAGGGTCTGGGCCCCGAAGCTCGCGGCATTGACCACGCCATCGACCGTGATCTCGTCGTCGCCGAAGCGGGCGACCCAGCCCTCGGGCGAACGGGTGAGGCGCGCGATGGGGGTGTTGAAGGCAAGCGCACCGCCCGCCCCCTCGATGTCGCCTTGCAGCGCCAGCATCAGGGCGTGGCTGTCGACGATGCCGGTCTCGGTCGAGAGGAGCGCGGCATTGCAGGTCAGGTTCGGTTCGAGACGCCGGGCCTCGTCCCCGTCGAGGAGCGCCAGGCCCTCGACCCCGTTCTCCAGCCCCTGCGCGTGGATCGCCGCGATCTTAGACCCCTCCGGCTCGGTCGCCGCGACGATCAGCTTGCCGATCTTCGCATGCGGCACGCCGTGGCTCGCGCAGAAGGCGTAGAGCCGGCGCCGTCCCTCGACGCAGTGACGCGCCCTCGCCGACCCGGTCGGATAGTACATCCCGGCATGGATCACCTCGGAATTGCGCGAGGACACGCCGGTGCCGATGCCGCCCTCCGCTTCCGCCACGATCACCTCGTGGCCGCGCAGGGCCAGCTCCCGGCCAATCGCGAGGCCGACCACGCCGGCACCGACGACGAGCACCATCATCGACCGCTCCTCCCTCTCGCTTCTTCGCCCGTAGCCTTACAATGAAAAAGGGCCCCTCTCCGCGGAGAGGGGCCCTCAGGACGATCAAGCCCTCAAAAACTCACGCCGCGATCGACATGGTCGGCTCGGCGGCGCGCACGTCGGCATCGACATGGGCCTCGAAACGCTTGAAGTTGTTCTGGAACATCTCGACCAGGCTCTTGGCGGTCTCGGCGAAGGCGGCCTTGTCCTGCCAGGTCTTGACCGGGTACAGGATGTGCGGCTCGACGCCCGGCACCGAAGTCGGCACCGCGAAGCCGAAATACGGGTCGCGGCGGAAATCCGCCTTGGCCAGCGAACCGTCCAAAGCCGCGGTCAGCAGCCGGCGGGTCACCCGGATCGGCATGCGCCGCCCGGTGCCGACGCCGCCGCCGGTCCAGCCGGTATTGACCAGCCAGCAATCGACGTGGTGGCGGGCGATCAGGTCGCGCAGCAGGTTGCCGTAGACCGAGGGGTGACGCGGCATGAACGGCGCGCCGAAGCAGGTCGAGAAGGTCGCCTCCGGGCCCTTCAGCCCCTTCTCGGTGCCGGCCACCTTGGCGGTATAGCCCGAGAGGAAGTGGTACATCGCCTCGGCGCCGGTCAGCTTGGCGATCGGGGGCAGCACCCCGAAGGCGTCGCAGGTCAGCATGACGATGTTCTTCGGGTGCCCGGCCTGGCCGGTCGCGCTCGAATTGCTGATGAAGGGCAGCGGATAGGCGCAGCGGGTGTTCTCGGTGCGCGAGGAATCGTCGAAATCCGGCAGGCGGGTGACCGGATCGATGACGACGTTCTCCATCACGGTGCCGAAGCGCTCGGTGGTGGAGTAGATCTCGGGCTCGGCCTCCTTCGACAGGCGGATGGTCTTGGCGTAGCAGCCGCCCTCGAAGTTGAAGATGCCCTTCGGGCTCCAGCCGTGCTCGTCGTCGCCCAGCAGCACGCGGTTCGGATCGGAGGACAGCGTCGTCTTGCCGGTGCCCGACAGACCGAAGAACAGGGCCGAGTCACCCTCATGGCCCACGTTGGCCGAGCAGTGCATCGGCATCACGCCCGCCTTGGGCAGCACGTAGTTCAGATACGTGAAGACCGATTTCTTCATCTCGCCGGCATAGGAGGTGCCGCCGATCAGCACGATCTTGCGCGAGAAATCGACCGCGATGACGGTCTCGCTGCGGCAGCCATGCCGGGCCGGGTCGGCGCGGAAGCTCGGCAGGTCGATGATGGTCAGTTCCGGCTCGAAGGTCGCGAGGGTCTCGCGCTCCGGGCGGATCAGCAGGTTGCGGATGAACAGCGAGTGCCAGGCATATTCGGTGAAGACCCGGGTGCGGACCCGGTGGCCGACCTCGGCGCCGCCGACGAGATCCTGCGCGAACAGTTCCTTGCTCTCGGCATGGGCGAGGAAGTCCTCCAGCAGGACCTCGAATTGCGGCCGGGTGATGCCGCCGTTGTTCTCCCACCACACCTCGTTCTCGGTGTCGGCGTCGCGGACCACGAACTTGTCCTTGGGCGAGCGGCCGGTATGGATGCCGGTCTCGGCCACCAGGGCGCCGCCGGCGGCCAGCTGCGCCTCGCCGCGCTGCAGGGCGTGCTCGTAGAGGCTCGGGGCCTCCAGGTTCCAGTTGACGCGCTTGAGGTTGCGCAGACCGATCTTGGCGGCGCCGAACGCCTCGTTGAATACGCCGATGTCGTTCACGCCCGTTCCTCCTGGCGCCGACCTCGGACTACACGGCAGGCAGCCGGTCCGGATCGGGCCGATTGACTTCACCCTTGCGCCGGATGCGGCGGCCTATGCAATCGTGGCAAGCCGCACGTCTCCGCGCCGAGGCCGATCACGACGCCTCGGTGGGGTGCTTTAGTAGGTGGCGAACCTTCACGGTTCAATCGAATTCGCGCGAATCGGCGGTGACAAGCCGGACTTTGTGTCAGGGGGCGGGAACCGCCCGGGCCTGCGCCGCCATCGCCACCAGGGCGGGACGCAGGGCGGCGGGGCTGGCCAGCCGCTCCGGAAACAGCACCCGGGCGGTCCGCTCGCCAGCCATCAGGTCGAGCCCCTCCGGGTCGAACCCGGTCAGGCGCCACGGCCCGGCCTCCTGACCAGCGAGCCGCGTGGCATAGAGCGCGACGGCATCGGCATGGTCCTCGTTCATGTGGGCGACGGCGCCGGGCTCGGATTCGGCGAGCGCCTCGAGACCGGCGAGATCGGTGAGGAGTTCACCGGCCGTCAGCGTCGCGGCCTTGGCGAAGCCGCCATTGAGGTGCCCGGCCCGCACGGCCAGGCGGAAGAACCCGAAATCCGGGAAGTCGGCATAGAGCGCGGCCTTCGGGTGGCGGGCGAGGAAGCGTGCCCGCGCCCGAGGCTCGGCGATGCGCTCGGCGCTCCCCGTCACGGTCAGGCGCGGATGGGCGAGCGGATCGCCCTTGCCGCCGGAGCCGAGCAGGAGCGAGCAGCGCGGATCCGCCTCCAGGTTGAGGGTGTGGGCCGAGAGGCGCGAGAGCAGCAGCAGCGGCGTCCCGTCGACATCCGTCGCCACCGTGACGAGCGACGCGAACGGCGCGCCGCCCTCCCGCTCCAGGGTCGCGAGGGCGCCCGCGCGCACGGTTCGCAGGAGCGTCTTGGCGAGACCCACCGCATCGAACGGCGCCTCGGCGGCCGGCAGCGGCGCAGCCTGTTTCCCCTCTGCTCCGGCCATGCCATGAACCCCCTCGCTTCGCCCGCGTCGTGGGGCAGCTTGGCGCCGGCCGGCCGGCCCGTCCAGGCCGCCCGACGCCGCGGGGGAGCGGGCCCGATCTCCCCCGGCCTGTGGCGGCTTCGCCACCGGTGCTCGCTTTTTTGGCGGGATGGCCTTAAGGGAGACAGAATCGTGGCGCCGCGGACACTGTCCAGTCTTTTTGTGGACAGGGCTGCGGCACGCAAGATCGCCGGGTCCGGAACCGGTTCCAGTCGGGTGACGTTCAGCAGGGCCGGTATGTCCTGCGGGCGACGCCCGCGCCCCAGGGAATGCCCATGCCGACCATCGCCCTCGTCGATGACGACCGCAACATCCTGACCTCCGTGTCGATCGCCCTGGAGACCGAGGGCTACCGGATCCAGACCTATACCGACGGCGCCTCCGCCCTGGACGGCCTGAAGCATTCGCCGCCCGACCTCGCGATCTTCGACATCAAGATGCCGCGCATGGACGGCATGGAGCTGCTGCGCCGCCTGCGCCAGAAATCCGACCTGCCGGTGATCTTCCTGACCTCGAAGGACGAGGAAATCGACGAGCTGTTCGGCCTCAAGATGGGTGCCGACGACTTCATCCGGAAGCCGTTCTCGCAGCGGCTCCTGGTCGAGCGGGTGAAGGCGGTGCTGCGCCGCTTCGCCGCCAAGGAGGCGGGGCCCGGCGCCTCGGCCCGCGAGGCGGAGGCCGCCGCCGCCCGCTCGCTGGAGCGCGGCCAGCTGATGATGGACCCGGAGCGCCACACCTGCACCTGGAAGGGCGAGCCGGTGACGCTGACCGTGACCGAGTTCCTGATCCTCCAGGCGCTCGCCCACCGTCCCGGCGTCGTGAAGAGCCGCAACGCCCTGATGGATGCGGCCTACGACGATCAGGTCTATGTCGACGACCGCACCATCGACAGCCACATCAAGCGCCTGCGCAAGAAGTTCAAGGTGACCGACAACAGCTTCGACATGATCGAGACGCTGTACGGCGTCGGCTACCGCTTCAAGGAAATGTAAGGCACGTGACCGTCAGAAACCCGGATTGAAGAGACGTGCCCGCGTGAGCGACGGATCGGCCCGCGGCGCGGTGCGCCGCCTTCTCGGCGGCACCGGCCGCCTCCTCGGCGGCCCGGCCCTGAAGCCGGCGAGCGAGATCGACCCCGACGGGGAGGCGGCGCGCGAGCCGTTCGGCCCGCGGACGGTCCGGCGCTGGATCGCGCAGCGCTTCGCCTCGAGCCTGACCCGGCGCATCGTGGTCCTGAATCTCGCCGGTCTGATCGCGCTGCTCGTCGGCTTTCTCTACCTCAACCAGTTCCGCCAGGGCCTGATCGAAGCCCGGGTGCAGAGCCTGCTGACGCAAGGAGACATCATCGCCGGCGCCATCGCGGCCTCGGCGACCGTCGATACCGACGCCATCACCATCGATCCCGACCGCCTGCTCCAGCTCCAGGCCGGCGAGAGCGGCAATGTCGGCGACGAGGCGCCCTCAGGCCTCGAATTCTCCCTGAACCCGGAACGGGTGGCGCCGCTCCTGCGCCGCCTGATCACCCCCACCGGCACCCGCGCCCGGGTCTACGACCGCGACGGCACGATGCTGATCGATTCCCGCGGCCTCTACATCCGGGGCGACCTCAGCCGCGAGCCGCCCGCCCTTCACAAGGATCGCTCGAGCCTGATCGAGCGGGCCTGGAACGCGGTGCGGACGCACGTGCCGGGGCTCGGCCGTCCCTCCTCCGCCGACGAGCCGGGGCCGGCGGACGGCCGCACCTTGCCGGAGGTGCAGCGCGCGCTGGGCGGCGCCCGCGGCACGCTGGTGCGCCGCAACGGTCCGGGCGAGACCATCGTGTCGGTGGCGGTTCCGATCCAGCGCGGCCGCACCGTCCGGGGCGCTCTGCTGCTCTCGACCCAGGAAGGCGACATCGACAAGATCATTGCGGCCGAGCGCTTCTCGCTGCTCCAGGTCTTCATCATCGCGGCGATCGTGATGGTGGTGCTGTCGATGCTGGTCGCCGGCCAGATCGTCGGCCCGGTCGGGCGCCTGGCGGAGGCTGCCGAGCGGGTCCGCACGGGCATCAAGTCGCGCCAGGAGATCCCCGACTTCACCCGTCGCACCGACGAGATCGGGCACCTGTCGGGGGCCTTGCGCGACATGACCCAGGCGCTCTACCGGCGCCTCGACGCGATCGAGAATTTCGCCGCGGACGTCTCGCACGAGCTGAAGAACCCGCTCACCTCGCTGCGCAGCGCCGTCGAGACCCTGCCGCTGGCCAAGACCGACGAATCCCGCGCCCGGCTGATGCAGGTGATCCAGCACGACGTGAAGCGCCTGGACCGGCTGATCAGCGACATCGCCGACGCCTCGCGTCTCGACGCGGAGCTCGCCCGGGCCGAGGCGGGCCGGGTCGATCTCAGGAAGCTCATCACCACGGTGGTGTCGGTGGCCAACGAGCGCCGGCGCCGGGGCGACGCGGCCATCGACCTCACGGTCGAGCCGGCGCCGGCCGGCATCGAGGACGCCTTCGCGATTCTCGGCCATGACAGCCGGCTCGGCCAGGTGGTGAACAACCTCCTGGACAATGCCCGCTCGTTCTCGCCCAAGGGCGCGAGCGTGCGGGTGACCCTGCGGCGGCGGCGCAACGCCGTCGAACTCATCGTGGAGGATGACGGGCCGGGCATCCCGCCTCACGCCCTGGAGCGGATCTTCGAGCGCTTCTACACCGACCGGCCGGAGCAGGGCTTCGGGCAGAATTCCGGGCTCGGCCTCTCGATCTCGCGCCAGATCGTCCAGGCCCATCGCGGCACGATCCGGGCCGAGAACCGCCTCGGGCCACTCGGCGAGGACGGCGAGCCGGCGCTGCTCGGCGCCCGCTTCATCGTCCGCATCCCGGCCCAGAGCCGCTGAGGCGATGGGCGCCGTCCCCGCCAGTCTGAGCGCCGTCCACGCCAGTTGCGTCGTGCTGGGCGAGGACGGGATCCTGATCCGCGGTCCTGCCGGGAGCGGCAAATCGACGCTGGTCCGTGACCTGATGCAGATTGGCGCTATCTCGGGCGTCTTCGTGGCCCTCGTCGGCGATGACCGCGTGAGTCTGACGCCGCGGAACGGGCGCCTCGTCGCCGCGCCGCATCCGGCGCTTGCCGGGCTTCTGGAGATCCGCGGGCTCGGGCTGCAAGCCGTTGACGCCACGGTGCCTTCGGCGGTCCTGCGCCTCATCGTCGACCTCGCCGAGGCCGCCCCGCGGATGCCCGAGGACGGGGAGGAGACGATCCGTCTCCGGGAGGTGGTGCTCCCCAGGATGATCCTGTCGCCGGATCCCGGGCGGGCTGGAACGGTGCTGTGGCGCTGGCGCCGCCTCCATGTCATGGTGATCGCCGATTAATGCGGATTCCGCCGCATTGCTCTTGCGCTCGCCTTTGCGCTGCACAAAATGGCGGCTCGGCTCCAACGGGGCGTCGGAACTCGTGTCGATGATTGGAATGGTGCTCGTCACCCACGGTCTGCTCGCGACGGAATTCAAGGCCGCGCTGGAGCACGTCGTGGGGCCGCAGGATCAGCTCGAGACCATCACCATCGGCCCCGAGGACGACATGGAGGTCCGTCGCAAGGACATCATGTCGGCGGTGAGCCGGGTGAATACCGGGGAGGGCGTCGTCGTGCTGACCGACATGTTCGGGGGAACCCCCTCGAACCTCGCGCTCTCGTGCATGAATGGCGGCTCGGTCGAGGTGGTCGCTGGCATCAACCTGCCGATGCTGATCAAGCTCGCCAGCGTGCGCGATGAGGAATCCCTGAACGATGCCGTGCTCCACGCCCAGGAGGCGGGGCGCAAATACATCAACGTCGCCTCGCGGGTGCTCGCCGGCAAATAGGGCAGCAGGGCGGCGACCGGGCGGCGCGCCCTCGATTGCCGCCTCATTCGCTCTAGCTTTCTGCGAATGCCCGGTTACCGTAACCGGACGCTTCCCGACGATACGCGCGAGAGCCGGACGACCGCGACAGGCGGTCCGAACCGGGTCCGAGCAGGTGCCCCGACGATGACGCCCTTTGCCGATCCAGACGACGCCGACGGCGAGCTGCCGCCGGTTCCCGAGGGCGCGAGCGCCCGCGACCTGCCGATCATCAACCGCCGCGGCCTTCACGCCCGGGCCTCCGCCAAGTTCGTGCAGACGGTGGAGAGGTTCGACTCCGATGTCACGGTGAGCCGGGGCGGCGAGACGGTGGGCGGCCGCTCGATCATGGGCCTGCTCACCCTCGGGGCGGCGCAGGGCACCAGCATCCGGGTCACGGCGCTCGGGCCCGACCAGGAGTCCTGCATGGAGGCGATCACCGCCCTCCTCGCCAACCGGTTCGGCGAGGAGGAGTAGCGGCGTCCGCGGCCCCGGTCCGGGCCTGACGGCGTCAGGCCCGCAGGCGCATGAGACGGCGCAAGCCGGTCGGCTGCGGCTGCGGCTGCGGCTGGACGAAGCCCGCAATCTCCACCGTCACCAGAGCCTCGACGCGGGCGGCGTCCGGCGCGAGGGCCGGGCCCTGCGCCAGGCAGAGGCCGGCCTGGCGCCAGATCGTGTCGTGCGGCCCGGTCGCGAGGTGCACGGCGGCCGCCACCACCTCCCCGTCCCGCCGGACCAGATCGACGCAAGCCTGCCGGCGGTGGGCGAAGCGCCGTGTCACCACCCGGAAGGCGGTCGCGGCGGCGGGGTCGGCGAGCAGGCTGTCGGGGCCGCGCCGCGCGTCCAGCACCAGAACATGCTCGATCGCGTCGCGCAGGCGCGCCGGGTCGCGCACCCGCTCGAGCGAGGTCCGCCCGGACGGCAGGGTCAGGGGGGCCGGAGCGGGCGCGGGTGCCTCGGCCTGGTCCGCCACCGTCAGGCGCCGGCCGGTGCTGCCCGCCGCCTCGCCGAGGGCGAGCGCCAGCCCCGAAGCCGGCCGCAGGTCCGGCCAGTGCAGGTCGACGAGATGGAGCGGCGACCGGCGCAGGTGATCGAGGGCCGCGCGCAGGACCGGTGCCGTGTGGCTCGCATCGATGGCCGCCTCGGCGGTGCCGGCGAGCGGCAGGCGCCAGAGCCGGGCGCGGCCGGCCAGTCCCTGGCGCGCCGGCAGTTGCAGCGGCAGCACGCCGCGCAGGATCGGGGCGCGCCGGCCGTCCTGCCAGACCAGCAGCAGCGCCAGGGTCCGCCCGTCGGCGAGGTGCTGGGCCATCGTCAGGGCATAGTCCGGATCGGCATAGACGCTCGGCTCGATCGCCCGGGCCATCAGGCTGCGCCAAGCCTCCACCTCGGGCTCGCGCAGCGAGGAGGGATGGCGCAGCTCTGCCCGCAGGCTCACCGTGTCCGTCAGCCCGCCCTCGATCAGCGTGAAGGGAGTGCTCATCGCAACCTCGTTCCGGATCACCCGTCCCGGAGCGGGACAGGTGCGCAGCCCCAGCGGCCGCGCCGGGAACGACGCTTCAAGCTCCGTGCCGGCCCACTGCGGGACGGGTTTCGATCAGCCGCCGGGGATCACCAGCGGGTTGCCGGTCAGGGCCGCGGCGTCCGGCGCATCGACCGCCGGCCGGCCCAGAAAGGCATCCCACAGCCGGCGCACGAAGGCGGGGTCGAGGTCGCGCACGATCAGCACCAGCCGGGAGCGGGTGTCGCCGTCGGGCCAGGCCGGCAGGGTCGCGGGCGTGTGGATGACGTGCTGCACCCCATGCACCACCACCGGCCGGCCCGGATCGTCGGCGAGCGCCACCAGCCCCTTGAGGCGCAGGAGCTTCGGGCCGTGGGCGGAGCGCAGCAGGTCGAGGAACATCTCGAACGCGGCGCGCGGCACCGGCTCGTCGCTCACCAGATGGAAGGCCCGGATCGCCGCGTCGTGCCGGTTCACGTCGTGGTGGTGATGGCCGTGATGGTGGTGGTCGTGGTCGTGGTGCCGCGCCTCCGCGCCGAGCCAGGCCCGCACGTCGGCCACCTTGCCGTCGAGGTCGAACAACCCGCCGAGCAGGACGTCCGCCGGAGCGTCCGGCGCCAGGACCGCGGCGCCCGGGTTGATCCGGCCCAGGCGCGCAGACAGGGCCTCGGTGTCCCCGCCCGCGGCGAGATCGGCCTTGCTCACGACGAGCCGGTCGGCCACCGCGACCTGGCGCAGGGCCTCCGGATGCGCGTCGAGGGTGCCCGCGCCGTTCACGGCGTCGACCACCGTGACCACGCCCTGGAGCGCGTACCGCATCGCCACGTAGGGGTGGTAGAGCAGCGCGTGCAGGATCGGCGCCGGATCGGCGAGGCCGGTGGTCTCGATCACCACCCGGCGGAACGGCTGGATCCGCCCGTTGTCGCGCTTGCGCAGCAGATCCTCCAGGGTGGCGATCAGGTCGCCCCGCACGGTGCAGCACAGGCAGCCCGCCCCGAGCAGGATCATCCCCTCGTCCACCGTTTCGATCAGCAAGTGGTCGAGCCCGACCTCGCCGAACTCGTTGACGATCAC
>NZ_LABX01000260.1 GCF_001043915.1 Methylobacterium aquaticum
ATACCAACGGCCCAAGATGCTGACGCATCGGGCCGTTGACCCATCTCGAGTTTTCGATGTCAAGCCAGAGGCTTGGCGAAAATTCGAGAACAGAACCAAAGGTCGTTTTCAACGACCGTTGGTATTACCACGCGCCTCGGCAATCCGGCTCCGGACGCAAGAGCGCTTCACGATCGCGTTGCCATCGCGAAGCTTCTCTCGCTGTTTGATTTTGCCGCATTTTCTACGACGAACCGGTATCCACTTCGTCGGACAGTGCTCTGGAGTCATGAACCGGATAACGCTCAGATAACGGGAACCATCTCCGCTCAACACCGCCGCTTGCCGCAGCGTGGCGGCGGGCAATTCGGGCATGGAGCGGCGTAAGCGGCCGTCTCTGCGACAATCGACACGATGCTGACCGAGAGCGCGAGGATCACGACCCACCGTTTCATCGATATCTCCCAATTGACTCCGACTCCGCTTTGGTATCCAAAATGAGTCCAATGCGCAACCGAAGCGATGCGATCGGGCTCGCGCATGCCTCCGGGTGATGTCCCGTGAGTGGACGTGGAGTACGGTGATGACGCATGCGGTTACGGCGGTCGCTCTCGGCGCCGCTCTTGTCATGGTCTCGATTTCGCCCGGTCAGGCTAAGCCTCCGGCCAAGCCCGCCCCAACCTGCACGGGCATCTTCACCGACATTTGCCAGCCCAAATCATCATCGGGAGCGGGCGGCTACAAAGTCTCGCCGAGCGGCACGATCGTCTTCAGCGGCGATCGCATCACCGGTACTCGCCCCGGCGGTGGCAAGCCGGGCGGGAATTGCAAGGGCAAGCGGTGCTGAACCGGCGATCGGCGCAGGTTACGCGGCACGGAGACATCGACCATGCCAAAACCAGTCCTATTCACTAGTCTGGTGTTCGCGCTTCCGGTGTTCTGCGGGCACTCCGCCCCGGCAGCCGAGACCCAACCGCCCGACGATGCGCCGATGCAGGCCACACACGACGCCGCGCGGGATCTCCTCGCGGCGCGCGCGGCGAATGCACGGGCCCAGCACGAGGGTCGATCGTCCGTCTGGATGCTCAAGACGGCTCCCATGGCGGCTCCCATGCCGTCGACGCCCGTTGCATCGCCGCCGCCCCAACCCTGAGGCCCGCGGGCCCATGGCCCGCTCACGAGGCCAGGCGCACCGCCACTTCGTTGCGCCGCAGGAAGGGCAGCGCGAAGGGAGGGTCGTAGCCCATGAAGAAGGGCGCGGCAGCAGGCATCCGGCCCGCCGCGGCCAGCACCTCGGCCAAAATCCGCTCCTGCTCCGCCCGGATCTCGGGGGTGATGCGGCCGGAGAACTGGAGCGCCGCGATCCGCTCCGGCGGTATCCGGGTCAGGCGAACCCCGGGCTCGGTCGGCTCCGGCGCGCCCGAGGCCACGACCGCGTGGGGCAGGAAGAAGCGCATCGTGCCGCCGCTCCCCTGCTCGACCGGCACCGTCATGGCGATGCGTTGGCCGCCGGCCTCCACCGGCGCCGTCATGGCGATGCGGTCGCCGGAGCGGTTGGCGCCGGTGATGTAGCGGAAGAGCCGCCCGAACGCCTCGCCGTCGCCCTGGCCGCGTGCATCGGTCTCGATCGCGACGCGCCCCTCATAGGCGCGGATCTCGACGCCGCGATCGAGCCGCTCGACGACGGCATAGCGGGGCTGGTCGTAGAACCCGCGCACGCCGAAGATGCCGAGGGCCGATTCGGCCAGGGTGACGGCATAGTAGAGGATCTTGTCCATCGGCTCAGACCGGCAGGGGGTGGCTGATCAGCACGACGGCACGCCTGATATGGGCGCCCTGGCCGATTTCCCCGACGATGAACTGGGCCACGTCGGCCCGCGCGATCAACCCGTTCGTCCACGACGACGGCCGGTCGAGCACCCGATAGCGCCCGGTCGCGGGCCCGCCGGTGAGCACGCCGGGGCGGACGAGGGTCCAGTCGAGGCCGCTCTGGCGGATGCGGATCTCCTGCGCGTCCTTGTCGTCATAGGCGCGGCCGAAGACGAGGCGGAACGGCAGGCGCTGCAACGGGCCGATCGCCGTGCGACTGTCGCCGGTGCCGAAGCCGGTCACGGCCACCAGCCGGTGGACGCCCGCCTTCTCCATCGCCGGGACGAGGATGGTGGTGGCGTCCGAGAACAGCCGCACCGGCCCGAACAGGTCGCGGACCGGCACGCCCAGCGCCTGCACCACGACATCGACTCCGTCGAGCGCGGTGGCGACGTCCGGCCTCGACAGGGCATCGCCCGGGAAGCGTTCGAGGTTCGGATCGGACAATGCGATCGTGCCGGCCGACCGCGCGAAGGCCCGCACCCGGTGCCCTGCGGCGAGGGCCGCCTTCACCGTCTCCAGCCCGATGCCCTGGCTGGCGCCGATGACGAGGATGTGGGCCATGGTGCGTCCTGGGTGAGCGTGGGAAGCGACTGACCCTAGGAAACATCGAGGCGCAGGATGGTTGCTGGCGTCGGGGCAGATTTCGGGATGGACGCCCGCATTGCGACGATGGACCTGGACGTTCGCAAGGGTGACGCGCGCAAGAGCGCCGTCCCGCGGTGCCAAGCGCGTCCTCCTGCCGATGTCGGCCATCGGATCGGATCGACGAGATGATAGGGCATTGTCCGACGAAGTGGATACCGGTTCGTCGTAGCAAATGCAGCAAATTCAAAGAGCGAGAGAAGCTTCGCGATTACGACGCGATCGTGAAGCGCTCTCGCGGCTCGCGCGCGCGCAGCCTGCCCGACTTTCCGGCCGGGCAGGCGTCGCGATCTCACACCCGCGCCTCCTCGAAGGCCCGCACCCATTCGGCGCAGATCCCCGAGCGGACGATGTCGTC
This sequence comes from Methylobacterium aquaticum, assembly GCF_001043915.1. Taxonomy (GTDB): domain Bacteria; phylum Pseudomonadota; class Alphaproteobacteria; order Rhizobiales; family Beijerinckiaceae; genus Methylobacterium; species Methylobacterium aquaticum. The sequence goes on from NZ_LABX01000260.1 coordinate 2,852, forward strand.
CAGCCCGAACTCGACGATCGGGATCGGCATCATCCGGCTCTTGACCAGATGGATCACCGTGCGCAGCCCCGAGGTCTCGCGCAGGTCGGTCTGGGAGACGTCGCCGTTGATGATGACCTGGGTGCCATCGCCGATCCGGGTCAGGAACATCTTGATTTCGGCGGGAGTGGTGTTCTGGGCCTCGTCGAGGATCACCAGGCAATTCTTGAAGGTGCGGCCACGCATGACCTCGAAGGGGACGACCTCGATGTCGCCGGCCTTCATGGCGATCTCGAAGGCGCCGTCGCCCATGCGCTCTTTCATGGTCTCGGTGAGCGGGGCGACCCAGGGGGCGATCTTGTCTTCGAGAGTGCCGGGGAAGAAGCCGAGGGAGCGGCCGGAGGGCACGTTCGGCCGGGTGATGACCACCTTGGCGACCCGGCGCTGGCGCAGCAGGTCCGCGGCGCGGGTTCCAGCAATGTAGGTCTTGCCTGTCCCGGCGGGGCCGAGGACGATGACTTGCGGGTGGGACCCGAGGGCTTCCAGATACTCGGCCTGACGGGCCGTCATCGGCTGGATCGGTGGGGGATTACGTTCTTCTTCGAAGCGCGTGCGGTGCACCCGGATCGGGCGGTCATCAACCAGTTCAAGTCGTGCGCGTCGTCTCTTCACGGATCAACACTCCCACTGGACTTGCGGTGCCGACTATGGTGTGCCCTCTCGTGTCCCGGATCTCCTTTGTTCTCGTGACGACTCAAAGCCTCATCGGCCGCGACGGTTCCGGTCAGGGTTGACGCAGACGGTGGACAAGTCCGCCTGTTTCGACCTCCAGGGTAAGCAGCCGATGATGAACGAGCAATTGTCGCGCCGCAGCACGCCCGTTGCGAAACCGGCAGGCACGATACGGCGCGGCGGACTGTGATGAAAACCACACAGAGATGTCGGGGGAACCCGCCGACAGCGCGAGGGGCAGGTCGGCGCAGACCATGTGGATCGGCGTGCCGGAGAAGGTCGCCACCTGATCGCCGCTCCCGATTGCGCCGTCGACGCAGAGCCACGGGACCGCTTCAGCCGGGCTGGACGAAGCTGTCGAGGACCATCTTCCGGCCGGCCTTGTCGAAGTCAACGGTGAGCTTGTTGCCGTCGACGGCCGCCACCGAGCCCGGCCCGAATTTGGTGTGGAAAATGCGTGCACCGGCCTCGTAGGCCGAGTGCGTGCCGGTGGACTTGGCGACCAGCGTCCCCTCGATCTGCTGCGGCCCGCGCCGACCCGGCGAGGGGTTGCGGCCGCCGCCGAACCGGTCCTGTCCCGCGGTCTGGGCCTGCGCCCGCTGCCAGCCCGGCGTCGCGTAGGACGAGCCGAAGGCGGGGGCCTGCCGGTCGAAGCGCGACGGCCCCTGGGAGAAGCTCGCCGGCGCGTCGAGCACCGCGACGCTCGCCTCGGGCAATTCGTCGATGAAGCGGCTCGGCACGGTCGAGGACCACAGGCCGTGGATGCGGCGGTTGACCGCAAACGAGATCTTGGCCCGCTTGCGCGCCCGGGTCAGGCCGACATGGGCGAGGCGCCGTTCCTCCTCCAGGCCCGCCCTCCCGCTCTCGTCGAGGGCGCGCTGGTTCGGGAACAGGCCGTTCTCCCATCCGGGGAGAAACACGGTGTCGAATTCCAGGCCCTTCGCCGCATGCAGCGTCATCAGGCTGACCCGGTCGCCGCCCTCGGCCTCGTTGGCATCCATGACGAGGGAGACGTGTTCGAGGAACCCGGCAAGGTCCGGGAACTCCTCCATCGAGCGGACCAGTTCCTTGAGGTTCTCCAGCCGGCCGGCGGCGTCGGCGGTGCGCTCCTTCTGCCACATCTCGGTGTAGCCGGATTCCTCCAGGATCGTCTGCGCCACCTCCGTGTGCGGCTGGTCCTCCAGGAGCTTGGCCCAGCGCGAAAAGCTCTGGCACAGGGCGCGCAAGGTGGAACGGGGCTTGGGCTTCAGCTCCTCGGTTTCGCTCATCATCCGGGCGGCGTGGAGCAGCGGCACCTTGGCGCGGCGGGCGAGCCCGTGCAGGGCCTGGAGCGTCGCGTCGCCCAAGCCCCGCTTGGGCGTGTTGACGATGCGCTCGAAGGCGAGGTCGTCGGAGCCGTTGGCGACGATGCGGAGATAGGCGAGGGCGTCGCGGATCTCGGCCCGCTCGTAGAAGCGCGGGCCCCCGACGACGCGGTAGGGCAGGCCGAGCTGGACGAAGCGGTCCTCGACCTCGCGCATCTGCGCCGAGATGCGAACCAGAACCGCGATCTCGGACAACGCATGGCCCTTGGCCTGGAGGCTCTCGATCTCCTGGCAGACGAGGCGGGCCTCCTCCTCCGAATCCCAGGCGCCGGTCACCGTGACCTTCTCGCCCGCCGGGCTGTCGGTGCGCAGGGTCTTGCCCAGCCGGCCCTCGTTATGGGCGATCAGCACCGACGCCGCGGCCAGGATGTGGCCGGTCGAGCGGTAGTTGTTCTCCAGCCGCACCACCAGGGCACCCGGGAAGTCGTGCTCGAAGCGCAGGATGTTGTCGACCTCGGCGCCGCGCCAGCCATAGATCGACTGGTCGTCGTCGCCGACGCAGGCGACGTTCCGGTGCCCCTGCGCGAGCAGGCGCAGCCAGAGATATTGCGCGACGTTGGTGTCCTGGTACTCGTCGACCAGGATGTAGCGGAACCGCTGCTGATAATTGGTCAGCACGTCCGGGTTCTCGCGCCAGAGCCGCAGGCAGAGCAGCAAAAGGTCGCCGAAATCGACGGCGTTGAGCGCCCTCAGCCGCTCCTGGTAGGCGGCATAGAGCGCCCCGCCCTTGCCGAAGCCGAAGGCCGAGGCTTCCCCGGCCGGCACCTGTTCGGGGCCGAGGCCCCGGTTCTTCCAGCCGTCGATCGTGCCGGCGAGGCTGCGGGCCGGCCAGCGCTTCTCGTCGAGATCAGCGGCCGAGATCACCTGCTTGAGCAGGCGAAGCTGGTCGTCGGTGCCGAGGATCGTGAAGTCGGAGCGCAGGCCCACCAGCTCGGCGTGGCGGCGCAGGATCTTGGTGCCGATGGCGTGGAAGGTGCCGAGCCACGGCATCCCCTCCCCGGCCGGGCCGATCAGCGCGCCGATGCGCTCCTTCATCTCCCGGGCCGCCTTGTTGGTGAAGGTCACCGCCAGGATGTCGAAGGGCCGGGCACGGCCGGTAGAGATCAGGTGGGCGATGCGGGTGGTGAGAACCCGGGTCTTGCCGGTGCCGGCGCCGGCCAGCACCAGGACCGGACCTTCCGTCGCCTCGACGGCGCGGCGCTGCTCGGGGTTGAGCCCCGTAAGGTAAGGCGCGTCCGGGGGCACCAGCGCGGCGCGGGCGCGGGCGGAGATCGAGGAGGGGGCGGTCCCGGCCGGGATGTCGCGAGTCATGCCGGCATCACTGGACCAAAACGCGAACGGCGTCGAGGGTCACGGCCGCATGGCTGTGGGTGAGGGGCGGGATCCTTGCACGCCGGAACCTTGCATCCGGAGCGGCGTCGTTCTCCATGGACAGACCTCCGCCGATTGAAAGGACTCCGATGCGCGCCCACACCGTCCTGATCCTGGCCGTCGCCGCCACGCCGCTCCCGGCGCTGGCCCAGAACCAGGTGCCGAGCAACCGTGCCCAGCAAACCGTCGACGGGATCAACCGCTCGATCGAATCGCGGAGCGAATCACGCAGCATCCAGCAGCAGAATCGGTTCGAGGCCAACCAGCTTCAGGGACAGATCCAGCGCCAGCAGAGCATCGCGCCGCCGCCCCCGGCGCCGATCATCGTGCCGCACCGCTGAGCGGCACGGACCGTCGTTCAGTGCCTGACCCGGGCGCCGGCAGCCGCGAAGGCCACGGTGTCCGGCCGGGCATGGCCGCGGGCCGGGATGCCGATCACCCGGCCGAGATCGTCGGGCCGCGGCAGCCGGGCATGCGAGCCGAGCATGACCGAAAGATTGGCCTGGATGTCTTCGGGGAACGGCGCCACGCGCCGCGTCGAGGGATCGACGTGGAGTGACAGGTTCTCGGAGGTGGCGGCGACCCAGCCTTCGGTGGCGTGGCGGATCTCCGAATAGAAGTGGATCCGCTTCTCGTCGAAGGCGATGAGTTGCAGCGTCACCCGGACCGGGTCGTCGAGGACGAGTTCGCGGCGGTAGCGCACATGGACCTCGGCCGCGAAGGTCGTGCCGCGCCCGGAATCCATGTAGTCGGGCCCGAGCCCGACCACGCCGAACGCCTCGTCGACCGCCCGGTCGAACAGGACGTGGTAATAGGCCATGTTCAGGTGGCCGTTATAGTCGATCCAGCCAGGCTCGATCGCCATCGTCGACGACACGAACGGCGCGAAGAAGAAGACCGAAGCAGGACGGTCATCAGCCATTGTGGGGCTCCCGATCTGGCGCATGCGGGATGACAAGGGCGCCCAGGGACGTACCATGCTTGGGTCGGGGATGCACCCCCGGATGCGTTGCACCTTGGAGCAAGGGGGCGGCCACCCCGTGCACTTCTCCGTGACCGGGCGGCCGGATATGCCCGGCGGGAAGTGGCTGCTAGAGTGCCGGCAAAAGGCCGGTGGACCCTCGACGCAGCGCCGTCCGCCGCCAAAGCCGTCCGGGAGATCCACATGAACGCCCTGAGCCCCGCCCCTTCGCGCCAGCGCCCGAGCCCGGAAACCGTCGAGGCGGCCATCGGCGCGCTGACGGCGCAGTTCGGCAACCGCGTCGTCACCTCGCAGGCGGTGCGCGAGCAGCATGCCAGCACCCTGACCTGGGTCGCCAACCAGCCGCCGGACGCGGTGGTCTATGCCGAGAGCACCGAGGACGTGCAGGCGATCGTGCGGGTCTGCGCCGCCCACAAGATGCCGGTCGTCGCCTTCGGCACCGGCACCTCGCTCGAGGGCCACGTCAACGCGCCATTCGGCGGCATCTCGATCGACATGAACGGCATGAACAAGGTGCTGGCGGTCCATGCCGAGGACCTGGATTGCGTGGTCCAGCCCGGGGTGACCCGCAAGGCGGTGAACGAGCACCTGCGCGACCAGGGCCTGTTCTTCCCGATCGATCCGGGCGCCGACGCCTCGCTCGGCGGCATGGCGGCGACCCGGGCATCCGGCACCAACGCCGTGCGCTACGGCACGATGAAGGACAACGTCCTATCGCTCACCGCCGTGATGCCGAACGGCGACATCGTCCGCACCAGCCCGCGGGCGCGCAAGACCTCGGCCGGCTACGACCTGACCCGGCTCCTGGTCGGCTCGGAAGGCACCTTCGGCATCATCACCGAGCTGACCCTCAAGCTCGCCGGTATCCCGGAGGCGATCTCTGCCGGCGTCTGCCCCTTCCCGAGCATCAAGGCGGCCTGCGACGCCGTCATCGTGACGATCCAGTCCGGCCTGCCGGTCGCCCGGATCGAGCTTCTCGACGAGGTCCAGGTCGCGGCCTGCAACGCCTATTCGAAGCTCACCCTGCCGGAGACCCCGCTGCTCCTGGTCGAGTTCCACGGAACGGATGCCGGCGTGCGCGAGCAGGCCGAGCGCTTCGGCGAGATCGCGGCGGAGTTCGGCGGCGGCCCCTACGAGTGGGCGACCAAGGCGGAGGACCGCACCCGGCTCTGGCAGGCCCGCCACGACGTCTACTGGTCCGCGGTCGCCATGCGGCCGGGCGCCAAGGTCATCGCCACCGATGTCTGCGTGCCGATCTCCCGGCTGGCGGAGTGCGTCGACGAGACCAAGCGCGACATCGTCGCGAGCGGGATCATCGCGCCGATCGCCGGACATGTCGGCGACGGCAACTTCCACACCTCGCCGCTGGTGATGATGGACGATCCCGACGAGATCGCCCGGGTCACCGGCTTCATCGAGCGCCTGGTCGCCCGCGCCATCGCCATGGAGGGCACCTGTACCGGCGAGCACGGTATCGGCCAGAAGAAGATGCGCTTCATGGAGCTGGAGCACGGGCCGGAGGCGCTCAACCTGATGCGGACGCTCAAGCGGGCGATCGACCCGGACAACATCATGAATCCCGGGAAGGTGGTGGCGGTCTGATACCAACGGTCGTTGAAAACGACCTTTGGTTCTGTTCTCGAATTTTCGCCAAGCCTCTGGCTTGACATCGAAAATTCGAGATGGGTCAACGGCCCGATGCGTCAGCATCTTGGGCCGTTGGTATGACGCCGAGCCCGAGGCACTCGCCGTTCACGAAAAAAGGAAGGGCGCGCGACCCTGGAGAGGATCCCGCGCCCTGGTCGTTGAGGAACGCTCTTGGGCCGGTCTGAAGGGCCGGCCTCCTACCGCAGCTTCAGCGTCGCCAGGCCCAGGAGCGCCAGTACCACCGCGATGATCCAGAACCGGATCACCACCTGCGGCTCCTTCCAGCCCTTCTGCTCGAAATGGTGGTGGATCGGCGCCATGCGGAAGACGCGCTTGCCGGTGAGCTTGAACGAGGCGACCTGGATGATGACCGACAGGATCTCCAGCACGAACAGGCCGCCGACGATGCCGAGCACGATCTCGTGCTTGGTCGCCACCGCGACGGTGCCGAGCAGGCCGCCCAGGGCCAGCGAGCCGGTATCGCCCATGAAGATCTGGGCCGGGGGCGCGTTGAACCACAGGAAGCCGAGGCCCGCCCCGATGAGGGCGCCGCAGACCACCGCCAGCTCGCCGGTGCCCGGGACGTAGTTCACCTGGAGGTAGGACGCATAGATCACGTTGCCGACGAGGTAGGCGATGATCCCGAAGGTCGCCGCCGCGATCATCACCGGCACGATGGCGAGGCCGTCGAGGCCGTCGGTGATGTTGACCGCGTTGCCCGCGCCGACGATCACGAAGCCCGCGAAGGCGACGTAGAACAGGCCAAGATTGATGATCGCGTCCTTGAAGACCGGGAAGGCGAGCCGGTAGGCGAGGCCCGGCGCCGAGTATTCGGCGACCGCAATGCAGGCGGCCACCGCGATCAGCGCTTCGAGGCCGAGGCGGAACTTGCCGGAGAAGCCCTTGTGGCTCTGCTTCGTGACCTTGAGGTAATCGTCGTAGAAGCCGATCGCCCCGAAGCCCAGCGTCACCATCATGACGATCCAGACATAATGGTTGCGCGGGTTGGCCCAGAGCAGCACCGCCACCATCACGCCGGCGAGGATCATCAGCCCGCCCATCGTGGGGGTGCCGCGCTTCGTCAGCAGGTGCGATTGCGGGCCGTCCTCGCGGATCGGCTGGCCCTTGCCCTGGCGCAGGCGCAGGAGCGAGATGATCCAGGGCCCGAACCAGAACACGAAGAAGCCCGCCGTGAACAGCGCGCCCCCCGTGCGGAAGGTGATGTAGCGGAAGACGTTGAGCGGCGAAAACACGCCGCTCAGGTCGGAGAGGAGATAGAGCATCCCGGGGGCATCCGATCGTGGGCGAGCGGCAGCCCCGGGCCTCAAGGCCCGTGCCACCGCGTCAGAAGTCCTGCGAAGGTCGCTCAGCCGGATCGGCCGACGGCGAGATCCTGGTCCGCGTCGCCCCCGTAGCGGGCTTTGAGCGCCTCGACAATCCGCCCCATGCGCGTGCTGTTCGAACCCTTCACCATCACGGCGTCGCCGGGCCGCAGGGCGTCGACGACGGGCTCGACAAGCTCGGCCGAGCCGGCGCGGGCCACCGCCCGCCGGGTGGCCGGCAGGGCCTCGAACAGCTCCTGCATCAGCGGGCCGGCGGTGAAGACGAGGTCGATGCCATGCTCCTCGACCGCCTGCGCCAAGTCGCGGTGCAGCCGCGGGGCCTCGGTCCCGAGTTCCATCATGTCGCCGAGGACCGCGATGCGGCGGCCGGCGGTCTCGACGCCCGCGAGCGTGCTGAGCGCGGCCCGCACCGAGGCCGGGTTGGCGTTGTAGCTCTCGTCGACGAGCAGCGCCTCGCCCTCCGCGACCCGGAGGACGTGGCGGGCACCGCGCCCGGCCGGCGGCCGCAACTGGGCGAGGGAGAGGGCGGCCAGCGCCAGATCGGCGCCGAGCGCCTGCACGGCGGCGATGACGGCGAGCGAGTTCAGCGCCGTGTGCCGGCCCGGCGTGCCGAGCTGGTAGGTGACGGGCAGCCCCATCGCCCGCACGTCGACGATCGAGAGGTCGTGGCGCATCACGATGCGCTCGGCCCGGACATCGGCCTCCCGGTGCTCGCCGAAGCTCACCACCCGGCCGGCACGGGAGGCGAGCGCATGGGCCTTCAGCCGCTCGAAATTCGGGTTGTCGCGGTTGATGATTGCGACGCCGCCGATCTCCAGTCCGGAGAAGATCTCGCCCTTGGCGTCGGCGATGCCGGACAGCGAGCGGAAATGCTCGATATGGACCGGCTCGACCGTGGTGACGATGGCGATCTCGGGCCGCACCAGCCGGGTCAGGGGGGCGATCTCCCCGGCATGGTTCATGCCGACCTCGAACACCCCGAAGGCGCTCGACGCTGGCATCCGGCTCAACGTCAGGGGCACGCCCCAATGGTTGTTGTAGGAGGCGACCGACGCATGCGTGGCGCCTTGCGCCGCGAGCACATGGCGCAACGCCTCCTTGGTGCCGGTCTTGCCGACCGAGCCGGTGACGGCGAGAACCCGCGCGTCGGTGCGGGCCCGGGCCGCGACGGCCAGGCCCCGCATGGCGGCGAGGACGCCGTCCTCGTCACCGGCGGGAACGGCGATCAGGGGGCCGGCCTCCGTGAGATCGGCGGCCCGCTCCTCGGCCACCACCGCGGCGCCGGCGCCGCGGGCGAGCGCGTCGCGCACGAAATCGTGGCCGTCGCGGGCCTCGCCCTTGATGGCAAAGAACAGGTCTCCGACCTTGAGGGTGCGGGTGTCGATCGAGATCCCGGAGAGGGCGCGGGGCGCAGCATCGTCCGCCACCACCCGGCCGCCCATGGCGGCGGCGGCGGCGTCCAGGGTCCAGAGGGGCTCGGTCATGCGCGGGTCTCCTCGATCGCGCTGAGGACCGCGTCGCGGTCGGAAAAGGGCAGCGTGCGGTCGCCGATGATCTGGCCCGTTTCATGACCTTTGCCGGCAACCACCAGCACGTCGCCGGCCCGCAGGTCGCGCAAAGCCGCCCGGATCGCCTCGGCCCGGTCGCCGATCTCCTCCGCGCCGGGCGCCGCCGCCAGGATCGCCGCGCGGATCGAGGCCGGGTCCTCGCTGCGGGGATTGTCGTCGGTGACGATGACCCGGTCGGCCTTCTCGGTGGCGATCCGGCCCATCAGCGGGCGCTTCGCCCGGTCGCGGTCGCCGCCGCAGCCGACGACGCAGACGAGGCGCCCGGTGGTGAAGGCCCGCAGCGCATCGAGGACGTTGGCCAGCGCATCGGGCTTGTGGGCGTAATCGACGATGCACAGCGCACCGCGCACGGTGCCGACCCGCTCCAGCCGCCCCGGCACCCCGGCGAGGTGGCGGAGAGCCGCGATCACCTCCGCCTCGCGCCCGGCCCCGGCCGGGGTCGCCAGCACGAGGCCGGCAGCGAGAAGCGCGTTCTCGACCTGGAACGCCCCGACCAGGGGCAGATCGACGGTGTAAGTCGCGGGCCCGGCCGCGATGTCGAGGCGCTGGGCAAATCCTTCCGTGTGGGCGGAGACGAGGCGGATCCCCTCCCCGGCCCGGCCGGTGGTGACGAGCCTCACGCCGCGGTCGCGGACAGCGTCCATCACCGCCTGGCTCTGCGGCCCGTCGGCATTCACGACGGCCGTGCCGTCCTGGGGCAGCAGGGTCGTGAACAGCCGGAGCTTCGCCTGGAGATAGGCTTCCGGCGTGCCGTGATAGTCGAGATGGTCGTGGCCGAGATTGGTGAAGCCTGCCGCCGTCAACCGTACCCCGTCGAGGCGGCTCTGCTCGATGCCGTGCGACGACGCCTCCATGGCAAGCGCGGTGACGCCGTCGCGGGCGAGCCGGTCGAGGGTCTGATGCAGGGTGATCGGATCGGGGGTGGTGAGCGAGCCATAGGCCGCGCCCGACGTCGTGATGACGCCGAGCGTCCCCAGGCTCGCCGCCTCCCGGCCGAGGCGCCCGAGGATCTGGCGCACGAAATCGGCGACCGAACTCTTGCCGCTGGTGCCGGTGACCGCGATGACCGTCCCGGGCTGGCCCGGATGCAGCCGGGCGGCGGCCTGCGACAGGGCGCGACGTGCATCCGGCACTGCGAGATAGGCGACCGAGTCGGGCAGGTCGGCGGGGCGCTCGCCTTGCGCCACCATCGCGACGGCGCCGGCCGCCGCGGCCTTCGCGGCAAAGCGGCGGCCATCGGCCGCGGTGCCGGGCACCGCCAGGAACACGAAGCCGGGCTCGACCTTGCGGCTGTCGGCGGTGAGGCCGGTGAGGACGAGGCCGGCATCGCTGCCGGCCTCCGGGAACAGATCGCCGAGGGTGAGGCTCATCGTCCGTCCAGCATGTTGACGTGATAGGCGCCGAGCTTGACCATCAGCGGGAACGGCTTCACCGGCGGCTCGAATTGCGGCGGCAGGCCGAGGATCGGGGCGACCCGGGCGATCGTCCGGCCCGTAACGACGCCTGAATTGTAGGCGGCGGTCGCGTAGCTGCCGGATTCCGCCGCGACCGCCTGCGGCTCGTCCATGATGGTCACGAACAGGTATTTCGGCTTGTCCATCGGCGCCACCGCCATGAAGGTAGTGAAGAGCCGGTTCTTGACGTAGCGGCCGCGGATCACCTTCTCGGCGGTGCCGGTCTTGCCGCCGACGTAGTAGTAGGGAATCGCCGCCTTCCTGGCCGATCCCTCGGTGGCGTTGAGGCGCATGATGTAGCGCATCGCCTCGCTGGTCTGGGGCGAGAGCACTTGCGTCGCCTTCGCGCGCGCCTCGGCTTCGGTCCGCTTCAGGAAGGTCGGCGTCATCAGGAAGCCGCCATTGGCGATCGCCGCCACCGCGGCGGAAGCCTGGAGCGGCGCCACCGCCAGGCCGTGGCCGAACGCGATCGTGATGGTGTTGATCTCGGTCCAGCGCGGCGGGATGATCGGCTCGGCACTTTCCGGCAATTCGGTCCGCATCCGGTCGAGCAGGCCCATCTTCTTCAGGAACGCCTTGTGGCCGGGCACGCCGATGCCGAGCGCCATCTTGGCCGAGCCGATATTGGACGAGTGGGTGAACACCTCCGGCATCGTGATGACCCGGTTGGTGCCGTGATACTCGTGGATCTTCTGCCGGCCCCAATGCAGCACGCCGCCGCGTGTGTCGAAGGTCGAGTTGACGGTGAACTTTCCGGAATCGAGCGCCATGGCGAGGGTCATCGCCTTGAAGGTCGAGCCCATCTCGTAGACGCCGACATTCATCCGGTTGATCCGGTCGGGATCAAGGGCGTCCTTCGGCTCGTTGGGGTCGAAGTCGGGCAGGGAGGCGAGCGCGATCACCTCGCCGGTGGTCACGTCGAGGATCGCGCCGGCCGCCGCCTTGGCGCGGTAATGCTCCATGCCCCAGGCCAGCTCGTCGCGCACCGCGTGCTGGGCCCGCAGGTCGATCGAGAGCTGGATCGGCGCCATGTCGGCAGCCTTCTCGACGAAGCCGAGGCTGTTCAAGTCGCGCAGTCCCTGACGGTCGATGTACTTCTCGATGCCGGCGATGCCGACATTGTCGAGGTTGGTCACGCCGAGGATGTGGGCCGCGGCGGTGCCGTTCGGGTAGACCCGCTTGTGGTCGGACAGGAAGCCGATGCCCGGGATGCCGAGGCGGTGAACCTCGGCCTGCTGCCGCGGCGTGATCTCGCGCTTGACCCAGACGAAGCCTTTCTTGGTCGAGAGCTTTTCGCGCAGGTCGCGGGCGTTGATCTCCGGCAGGACGGCGGTGAGCAGCTCCACCGCCTCGTCCTTGTCGTAGATGTTCTTCGGCTCGGCGAAGACCGAGACGGTGCGGATGTCGGTCGCCAGGATCTCGCCGTTGCGGTCGACGATGTCGGGCCGCACCTGCGTCGTGCCGCCGGCCTCGGCCCGCCGGGCGGAGGCGGTCCCCGGATCGTCCGGGAACACCGCGAAGCTGACGAGGCGGCCGATCAGCGCCAGGAACACCGTGCCGAAGACGAGGCCGACGAGGCCGACGCGGGCGGCGCTGCGCTCCACCGACAGGCGGAACATCGCCAGGACGCCGCCGCGGAGCAGCTCCGCGAGGCTGCGCCGAGGCGCCGCGGGCTCGTCGGCGGCAACGTCCTCGGCGGCGATCCGCGCCGGATCGCCCTCGGGGCCGTGCGGGCCGTCGCCATGCGGGCCGCGAGCCTGGAAGTCCTGATCCTGGGTCACGGCGCCTACCTCTTGGCCGTCGGGGTGCGGGTCGGGGTGGAGGTGGAGGTCGAGCCGGTGGTGCGCGGCTCCTCGCCGCGGGCGGCAGTGGTGGACGGCGCATGCTCCTTGGCGGCGGGCGTCGCCGTGGCGCCGAGGCCGAGCGCCTCGAGCTTGCGGGCGATCTCGTCGCCGCGATCGACCTTGGTTGGCAGGTCGGCGAACCGCCCGAGATGCGCGGTGCCGATCGGCTCGAGGTTGAGATACTTGTCGACGGCGCCCTGGAGCCGGTCGGGCCGGGTCAGCAACTGCCACTCGGCACGCAGCACCGCGATCGCGTCGCGCTCCTTGCGCAGGCGGCTCTTCAGCTTGGCGACCTGCTCGGCCTGATAGAGCGTGTCGTACTTGATCGAGTAGGCGTAGATCGCCGAGGTGATCAGCCCGGCGATCGCCAGGAGGTGCAGGAGGCGGATCACCGGCGTCCTCCCCGGGCTTGAGGCTCGGGCAGGGAGGCGAGGGCCTCGAGGGCCGTGAGCGGCGGCGGCGGCGGCGCGTCGGTGCGCTCGCCGGCCCGGAGCTTGGCCGAGCGGGCGCGGGGATTGGCCCGGCACTCGGCCTCGCCGGCGGCGACCGGGCCCTTGGTGGCGAGGGTGAAGCTGCGCGGGGTCGGCTGGGCGGCCATCGGCAGGTGGCGCGAGGCGGCGACCGCCCGGCCGCTGCGGGCCGAGAAGAACTGCTTCACGATGCGGTCCTCCAGCGAGTGGAAGGTGACCACCGCGAGGCGCCCGCCCGGCCGCAGGGTCCGCTCGGCGGCGTGCAAGGCCCGCTGCAACTCGCCCAACTCGTCGTTGACCGCGATGCGCAGGGCCTGGAAGGTCCGGGTCGCCGGGTGGATGCCGCTGCCCGGCTCCGCCCGCACCACCCCGGCGACGATCTCGGCGAGCGCCGCCGTGGTCTCGATGCGGCCGCGCCGGCGCGCCTCGATCAAGGCGCGGGCCACAGCGCGGGCCCGGCGTTCCTCGCCGTAATGGTAGATCACGTCGGCGAGCGCCGCCTCGGAGGCGTCGTTGACGAGGTCGGCCGCGCTCTCCCCCGCCCGCTCCATCCGCATGTCGAGGGGGCCGTCATGGCGAAACGAGAAGCCGCGCTCCGCCTGGTCGAGCTGCATCGACGACACGCCGATATCGAGCACGACGCCATCGGCCCCGGCAAAGCCGTGGTCGCGCGCGAGCCCGTCGAGGTCGCCGAAGCGCCCCTGGACCAGGGTGAGGCGCCCACCTTCCTCAGCGACCAGGGCCTGGCCGGCGGCGATGGCGGTGGGGTCGCGGTCGATGGCGAGCACCCGGTTGCACGGATCGGCCGCCAGGATCGCCCTCGTGTAGCCGCCGGCCCCGAAGGTGCCGTCGATCACCGAGGCCGGTCCGGGACCGAGATGCAGGGCGGTCAGGACCTCGTCGAGCAGGACCGGGATATGGGGAGCGACCTCGGTCACGATCGGCGCTCCGGCTCGATCGCATCGAATGCCCATCCCGCGCGCCAGGCGCGCCTTGAGGCGTGACGGTCCATGATGCTCCGCTGTCCGCACGAGCCGGGCCGAGGCCGGCCGGGATCGGCGCCAGGGCGCCGGTGTGCCCACGCCAGACATCGCCGTGCGACGAACACGCCCGCTCTCGCGGGGTGAGGCCGCCGATGCTGGAATCGCCGTGGACGAGGTGACTCGGGGTATCATGGGCCTCTGGGGTCGTCAACGCGAGGGCACACGCGGCGGGCAGCACCCGCCCAATGCCATCAGAGGCCACCAAGGTTAACGAAGGCTTGTGACGGCCGCGCCCCGCACCGGAAAGTCGAGTCTGCCCGGGATGTTCGCCCGCGGACGCGGGCTCTACCTCGACGATGCGTCACGACCGCCGGATGTGAGCTGGGTCGCGCCTATCGGGAAATTTTTTCGAACTGGGTATCAGCCGGCCTGTAAGCCGGGTTCTGTAGGGCCCGGCGGATCCGCAAGGATCCTCCGGACGTGGCGGCCATTCCTCTGGGACGGCCGTTGCCGGCCGTCTCGAGCAACCAACCCGGGCGACGGGCCTGAAGAAGGCCGTGCGCGATCCCTCGCGCGTGCCGCCCCTATTCGGTTTTGCTCCCGGTGGGGTTTGCCGTGCCGTCCGCGTTGCCGCGTCCGCGGTGCGCTCTTACCGCACCCTTTCACCCTGGCCGGCACGGGTCCGCAAGGACACGCCCGGTGGTCTGCTCTCTGTGACACTGTCCCTGGGGTCGCCCCCGCCGGACGTTATCCGGCACCGTCTCTTCATGGAGCCCGGACTTTCCTCCCCGGATCCCGCGCGGCAGGCGAACCTGCCGACGGGACCGGAGCGGCCGCCCGGCCGGCTGACCGCGCCGATGTGCGATGCGGGCGCGTCCGCGTCAAGGCAGGGGTGGATTGTCGCGCCCGGGATCCGGCGAAGGACCCCGCTTGCCGCGCCGCCGATACTCCCTACCTGCCGGATCTCAAGGCCGCCTCGACGCGGCCGGACGAACCACGGAGGCAACCCTGATGAGCGACACCATCGAGGCGGGCTGGACGCTCGCGACCGTGCAGCAGCTCAAGGCGATGGCGCAGGAGGGCGTGCCGGCCTCGGTCATGAGCCTGAAGCTCAAGCGCCCGGTCACGGCGATCCACGCCAAGCTGGCGGAACTCGGCATCACCCCGGCCGCAGAGACCTGATACACCGCTACGCGGAAGAAATCCTGGTTTGGGGCCGATCGGCGGGGAGGCGGGCCTAGAGCAATTTCCGACGAAGTGGATACCGGTTCGTCGTAGAAAATGCGGCAAAATCAAATGCCTGGAGCACCGCCCGATTGCAACGTGATCGGGCGGTGCTCTAGCCGGATTTCCTCCGTACCGCGGTATCCCAACGGTCGAAAGAAAACGACCTTTGGTGCCGCTCTCGAATTGTCGCCAAGCGTCTGGCTTGGCATCGATCATTCGCGATGGACCCGACGGCCGGATGCGTCAGCATCGTCGGCCGTTGATATGAGACGTCACGAAGGGGCGGGCCTGGAGCCGGGCCCGCCCTCCGGCCGCTACCAGCTGCCGGTATTCTGCATCGAGGCCCAGGGCTCCTGCGGCGGCTTTGCCCCGCCCTTCTGGAGGATCTCGATCGAGATGCCGTCCGGCGAGCGCACGAAAGCCATGTGGCCGTCCCGCGGCGGGCGGTTGATGGTCACGCCGGCCTCGTGCAGCTTCTGGCAGGTCGCATAGATGTCATCGACCAGATAGGCCAGGTGGCCGAAGTTGCGCCCGCCGGTATACTCTTCCGGATCCCAGTTGTAGGTGAGTTCGAGCAGCGGCGACTTGGTCTCTTTGGCGCGCGCGACGTCGCCCGGGGCGGCGAGGAAGACCAGGGTGTAGCGGCCCTTCTCGCTCTCGGTGCGGCGCACCTCCTGGAGGCCGAACTTGTTGCAGTAGAAGTCGAGGGCCTTGTCGAGATCGGCGACGCGGACCATCGTGTGCAGGTATTCCATGGCGCTTCTCCATCCTCGGTGTCGGGGCGCGCTGGTCGGGCGCCGGATCCGGCACCGTAGCTAGGGCGGCCTGCGCGCGGCGGGGAGGGCCGGGATCCTGTCTTGATCCGGCGTCGATCCCGCGTTGCGCGATGGCCGGCGCCGGTGCAAAGGCTCTTGTCTTCTCTTCCGCCGCGCCCCGCGAGACCGCCGAGACCCCCTCATGCAGACGATCGTTCGCCTCGCCGATTACCGCCCGAGCGACTACCTGATCGACCGCGTCGACCTCGACGTGCGTCTGCATCCGACCGAGACCCGGGTCACCGCGACCTTGGCCCTGCGGCCGAACCCCGACGGCGAGCCCGGGGCCCCCCTCGTCCTCGACGGGGACGAGCTGACCCTGCTGGCGATCGCCCTCGACGGGCAGCCGACGGGCCCGGGCGCGATCGCGGTGACGCCCCGCTCCCTCACCCTGCACCAGCCGCCGCAGCGCCCCTTCGTGCTCGCGATCGAGACGCAGGTGAACCCGAGCGCCAACACCAAGCTGATGGGGCTCTACCGCTCGAACGGCGTCTACTGCACCCAGTGCGAGGCGGACGGCTTCCGGCGCATCACCTACTTCCTCGACCGGCCCGACGTGTTGGCGGTCTACACCACCCGGATCGAGGGCGAGCGGGCCGACACTCCGGTTTTGTTGGGGAACGGCAACCCGGTCGCGCAGGGCGAGATCGGCCTGACCCGCCACTACGCGATCTGGCACGATCCGCATCCGAAGCCGGCCTACCTGTTCGCCCTCGTCGGCGGCCGCCTCGGCCGGGTGGGGTCGCGCTTCACCACCATGGAGGGGCGCGAGGTCGAGATCGCCGTCTATGTCGAGCCGGGCAAGGAGGGCCGCGCCGGCTTCGCCCTCGACGCGGTCGCCCGCTCGATGGCCTGGGACGAGCGCACCTTCGGCCGTGCCTACGACCTCGACGTCTTCAACGTCGTCGCGGTCTCCGACTTCAACATGGGCGCGATGGAGAACAAGGGCCTCAACATCTTCAACGACAAGTACGTGCTGGCGAGCCCGGACACCGCCACCGACTCGGACTATGCCAACATCGAGGCTATCATCGCCCACGAGTATTTTCACAACTGGTCCGGCAACCGGGTCACCTGCCGCGACTGGTTCCAGCTCTGCCTCAAGGAGGGCCTGACGGTCTTCCGCGATCAGGAATTCTCGTCCGACGAGCGCTCGCGCCCGGTCCACCGCATCGCCGACGTGAGGACGTTGCGGGCCCGCCAGTTTCCGGAGGATGCCGGGCCGCTGGCCCATCCGGTGCGGCCGCGGGCCTATCGCGAGATCAACAACTTCTACACCGCGACGGTCTACGAGAAGGGCGCCGAGATCGTCCGGATGCTGCGCACCCTGCTCGGGCCCGACACCTTCCGGCGCGGCATGGACCGATACTTCGCCACCTGCGACGGCACGGCCGCCACGGTGGAGGACTTCCTCGCCGCCTTCGCCCATGAGAGCGGGCGCGATCTCACCGCCTTCGCCCAATGGTACGAGCAGGCCGGCACCCCGACCGTGGCGGTGTCCGGCACATACGACCCGGCGGCCCGGACCTACGCCCTCGCCTTCCGCCAGAGCCTGCCGGTGGTCGCGACCGAGGCCGCCGCGGGGGCCGTTGACCGGCCCCAGCTGATCCAGCCCCAGCTGATCCAGCCCCTGGTGATCCCGGTGGCGCTCGGCCTCGTGGCGCGCGAGGGCGGGCCCGTCGAGGCGGTGAGCGAGCGGGTGCACGACGGCGTGTTCGTGCTCGAGACGGCGGAGGACACCCTCGTCTTCGAGGACGTCGCGGCGCCGCCGGTGCCGTCGCTGTTTCGCGGCTTCTCGGCCCCGGTGAAGGTCGAGCACGCGCTGACCCGGGACGAGCGCCTGACCCTGCTCGCCCATGACGGCGACGCCTTCAACCGTTGGCAGGCGGCCCAGAGCCTCGCCATGGACGTGCTGGTCGGCCGGGCGAAGGCCGGTGCGCCGCGCGATGCCGAGGCCGGGCCGGAGGGCGCGGCCCTGAGCGCTGCGCTCGCGACGTTCCTCGACGGCGAGGCGCTCGCCGACCCCGCCTTCGCCGCCCTGGTCCTGACGCTGCCGGAGGAGCAGGAGGTGGCGCAGACGCTTCAAGCCGAGGTCGATCCCGACGCGATCTGGCGCGCGCGCCAGAGCTTGCGGGTCCAGCTCGGCCGTGACCTCGGTCCCCGGCTGCGGGCCCTGCGCGCGGCGCTGGCGGAGCCGGCGGGGACGCCCTTCAGCCCCGACGCCGCCAGCGCCGGACGCCGGGCGCTCCGCAACGCCGCCCTCGATCTCGTGACGGCGGCCGATCCGGATGCGGGCACCGCCCTGGCGCTGGCCCAGCTCGACGCCGCCACGACCATGACCGACCGGCTGGCAGCCCTCGCCTCGGTGAGCCTGGTGCCGGGCGAGGCCCGGGAGGGGGCCCTCGCCCGGTTCGGCGAGACCTACCGGCACGAGCCCCTGGTGCTCGACAAGTGGTTCGCCGTTCAGGCGATGATCCCCGAGGACGGGACGCCGGACAGGATCCGCGGGCTGATGCGCCATCCGGCCTTCTCCCTCGGCAACCCGAACCGGGTCCGCTCGCTGATCGCGAGCTTCAGCCTCAACAATCCGACACAATTCCACCGGCCGGACGGGGCCGGCTACGACCTGACCGTCGAGGTGGTCCTCGCCCTCGACGGCAAAAACCCCCAGGTCGCGGCGCGGCTGCTCACCTCCTTCAATACTTGGCGTATGGTCGAAGGCGGACGCCGCCGGCGGGCCGAGGCCGCCTTGCGGCGGGTGGCGGAGGCGCCGGGCCTCTCCCCCGACGTCAGCGACATCGCCGGGCGGTCGCTCGCCGCTGCTCGATAGCGCACAAACCCTTGTCGCCGAAGGCAGAAACTCGCCGTCCGCGCCAGCCCGAGCATGTTTCGATCAACGGTTAACAGTTCATTTCCACGACGTGGAGCGCTGGACAAAATGCTTGTGGAAATGCCAGATTGAAGCTCGATTCGGGGGCCTGGTGGGAACCTCCGCGGCATCTGTGTTTCTGTTCCGTTGGGGGTTTGGGTATGCTGGAGGCGGATCCCGCCCCCTTCTCAGCGCGTGCCGCGACGATCCTGGGGATCAGCCGGGTGTCGAAGGCGGCGCACCAGCGCCTCGCCCACGCGGAATCCTGGCTCCGGTTCGCCGTCCCGGCCATGCTGGCGGCCTTCCTCCTCTGCCTCGGCACCGTCACCGCCCTGCAACTCTCCGGCCACCGCGAGGAGGTGGTCGCCGATGCGCGGCGCGACATTGATCTGGTGGCCCGCCTCATGGCCGCGACCCTGCCGGCCGCCCTCGCGCGCTCCTCCGGCGCCGTGCCGTCGGAGGTGCTGGCGCCCGCCGCCCTGCGCGAGCGGCTGGTGCGGCTGATGCCGCCCGGCGGCCTGCCGGCCGGCCGCAGCGTGGTTCTCATCGGCACCGACGACGCGATCCTGGCCACCCTGCCGGAGCGGACCGGCCTGCCGCGCAGCTTCGGCGAGCTGGTCGGCGAGGTGCAGGTGCTCGGCATCATGGGCGAGCGCGCCGGCGTGCTCCAGGTGGTGCTCGGCACCGGCGAGCGGGCGCTCGCCACGGTGCGGTCGGTCCCGGGCGCGGCCGCGATCACGCAGGTCGCCGTGGTGCAGACCCTTGATTCGGTCACCGCCGTCTGGGCCGGTCGGGCCCGCATCGCCGCGGTGCTGGTCGGCGCCGTGACGCTGGTGGTGGTCTGCACCGGCCTCGCCTATGCGCTCCAGGCCGACCGGGCGCGGGCCGTCGACCGGGTCTGCGAGCAGGTGCGCCAGCGCCTCGACACGGCCCTCGGCCGTGGCCGCTGCGGCCTGTGGGATTGGGATATCCCGCGCGGCAGGATCTACTGGTCGGACTCGATGTACCAGCTCCTCGGCTATGTCCGGGAGCAGGAATTCCTCTCTTTCGGCGACGTGAACGCCCTGGTCCATCCGGACGATACCGACCTCTACGGCCTCGCCCGCCAGTTGGCGGCCCGCGACACCACCGTCGACCACGAGTTCCGCATCCGCGCCGCCGGCGGCGAGTGGGTCTGGCTCAAGGCCCGGGCCGAGATCGTGCAGGACATCGAGGACAATGGCCGGCATCTCGTCGGCATCGTCATCGACATCTCGGAGCAGCGCCGCCTCGCCGAATCGACCGCCACCGCCGACATGCGCCTGCGCGACGCCGTCGAGGCGGTGTCCGAGGCGTTCGTGCTGTGGGACGCGCAGAACCGCCTGGTCCTGTGCAACTCGAAGTTCCGGCGCCTGCACGCCCTGACCGCCGACGAGGCCCAGCCCGGCCGCCGCTACGACGCCATCATGGGCCGTGCCGC
Organism: Methylobacterium aquaticum; assembly: GCF_001043915.1. GTDB lineage: Bacteria > Pseudomonadota > Alphaproteobacteria > Rhizobiales > Beijerinckiaceae > Methylobacterium > Methylobacterium aquaticum. Next base: position 22,959 of record NZ_LABX01000260.1, read on the forward strand.
CCTGCCGACCGTGCGGCGCGAGATTCCCGCCGGCGAGTTCCCGGAAGCGGGCGCCCGCACCTTCGAGGCCGAGCTCGCCGACGGGCGGTGGCTCCAGATCAGCGAGCGCCGCACCAAGGACGGCGGCTACGTCTCGGTCGGCACCGACATCACGGCCCTGAAGCGGCACCAGGAGCGGCTCGTGGAATCGGAGCGCCAGCTCATCGCCACCATCGCGGACCTCAAGCGCTCGCGCCGGACCCTTGAGATCCAGACCCAGCAGCTCGCCGATCTCGCCGAGCGCTATCTCGACCAGAAGGCCCAGGCGGAAAGCGCCAACCGGTCGAAATCCGAGTTCCTGGCCAATATGAGCCACGAGCTGCGCACCCCCCTCAACGCCATCCTGGGCTTCGCCGAGGTGATGGAGAGCGAGGTGTTCGGGTCCCTCGGCTCCGAGAAGTACCGCGAATATTGCCGCGACATCCGCTCGAGCGGCCATTACCTGCTGTCGGTCATCGACGACATCCTCGACATGTCGCGGATCGACGCCCGCCGGGTGAAGCTCGCCAAGCAGCCGGTCGCCGTGAGCGAGGCGCTGGAGCGCGCCCTCAAGCTGATCGCCGAGCCGGCCCGGGCCAAGGGGCTGACCGTGAGCGTCGAGATGAGCGCCGACACCCTGGTGATGGCCGACGAGCGCGCCCTGCACCAGATCCTGGTCAACCTGTTGCAGAACGCCGTGAAGTTCACCCCGGAGGCCGGCCGGGTGGCGGTTCGGACGCGGCGCGCCATCGACGCGGTCCACATCTTCGTCGAGGATAGCGGCATCGGCATCCCGAAAGCGGCCCTGCCGAAACTCGGCAATCCCTTCGAGCAGGTCGAGACCAACTTCGCCCGCAGCTACAAGGGGTCGGGCCTCGGGCTCGCCATCGCCCGCTCGCTCGCGGAGCTCCATGGCGGCGGCCTGCGCATCCGCTCCGAGGAAGGCACCGGCACGATCGTTCTGGTCCGCCTGCCCCGACCCGGCCTCAACGACGCGGCCCAGGCGCGCGAGGCGGTGGCCGAGATCGGGGCGTGACGCGGAAGCGGAGCCCCGGCACCTGATATAATACCGCGGCGCGGAGGACATTCGGCTTGGCCAGCCTCCCCGCCGACCAGCCGCAGACCGGAATGTCTTCCGTGTCGCGGTATACCAACGGCCTCAGAGCCTGTTCGAGCACGATTTTTTCCCAAGACGTGAGGCAAGTGGGATCATCCTACTCTCCCACCTTATCTTGATGTGCGAAGGTGGGGTATTCCATTGGTCCTTTCAAATTTAATCGGTAAAATTTGATCAAGTAAGCTCTCACGACGGGATATAATGGGAGTATAATCTACAGTCTTGTCAAATTTCTCGAAGGCAATCCGCTTAAAATAGCCCCAACATCGAATATTTTTGTCCACGATCTCTGGCATGACTTTTCAGGTCAATTGTTGAGCGCGGGCGCCCTGCGCCGGTGTGGGAGAGGGATCCCACGCTCACGAACCAGACTGTGACATCCGACGGCGTCGCCGCTTTGTCTCGTGAGCCCACACGGCGTCCGGGCAAAGCCGATCTCCGCGTCGCGACGCGATCAGCCGGAACTCGTCGGCACCCGATCCCGCCCATGCATCCCACCCATGGATCCCACCGCTGAGCGGCCCCGGCGCACGGCGCGGAGCGGACCGCCCACTCCGCGCCTCGGAGCGGCGTCGTCCCGGAAGCGCGGCCAGGATGGCCCCGCCGGTCGCAGCCGGCGGGCGGCCCTGTCCGTCGTTAGGTGATCCGCCGGATGCTCTCGGCGATCTCGGGCGCGTCGAGGCAACCGAGCCAGTCGTCGCGCATCAGGCGGGGCTTGCCGAACTGGATCGCCTTGTTGCAGGCATCCGAGAACACGCCGTCAACCTCGCCGAACGTCACCGCCGCCAGGATGTTGAGATGGCCGAGGAGGAAGTCGCGGGCACAGACCTCCGGCACGCCGCGGCGCACGGTCTCGTCCATCGCCTCGCGCATCACCGCGAGCAGGGTGGCGCAGACGGTCTCCGACAGGCCCGGCTCGAGGAGTGCCATCTGCTCCACGGTGACGCGGTGCGAGCGCAGAATCGGCGCCCAGATCGCCTTGGCGACGCGCTCGCCAAGGGCATAGGCGTCCTCCGGACCCTGCATCAGCGCGCTCACGATCGACTGCTTCGCGGCGATGCCGCCGAAATGGTCGCGCCGCCCGTCCTCCGTGGTCTCGTCGTTGAAGATCGGCGGGTGGCACGGATGGGTGACGAAGTAGGTCAGGTCCGGCCGCTCCGGCAGGTGGCCAGCGAAGGGCGCCGCCGCATCAAGGATGACCACCATCGTGCCGGGCTTCAGCTTCGGCGACAGTTCGTGCGAGACTTGGCCGATCAGGGTGTCGGGCACCGCCAGCACCACCACCTCGGCCCCGTCGAGGGCGGCCTCCGCCGCGACGCAATCGAGGCCAAGCTCGCTCTTGAGCCGCCGGCGCCCGGCCTCGCCAACCTCCACGGGAGCGATCTGGAACTCGGACATCACCAGGTTGCGGGCCAGCCGCACGCCCATCTTCCCCCCTGCCCCGAACAAGGCGATCCTCTCGGTCATACGCATCTCTCCCGCGAGCGGCCGGCGTCCTGTGGCCTCTTCGGGGCTCTCTTCCGGCGGCAAGCGCGACAGTGGCGGCGGATCGGCCGCACGGCAATCGCTTTGTCGTCCGCACCGGCGGGGCTGCGAAGGCGGCGGCAACGAGTCCGGGCGTCACGCCCGGACCGGATCGGCAAGGAGGATCGACGCATGATACCGACGGTCGGTGAAAACGACCGTTGGTTCCGTTCTCGAATTCTCGCCACGACTCTGGTTTGGCATCGAAAGTTCGAGATGGCGTCAACGGCCGTGCGTCAGCGTTGTCGGCCGTTGGTAGGACGAGGCGTGCCCGGTTCGGCGCATGTCCGGCGTGGATCGGCCCGCTCGGCCGACCACTCATCGCAGCCGTCACAGAGGCCCCAATGGCATCGGCGGACGACCCGCAGGATCTGGCGGAGGCCGTCCAAAAGTTCCGGCCAGTACCATGCCGGGCGACGGCCTCGCCGCCTTCGCGCGCCTCGCAGCCGAGCGCGGCGGCAGGCGGCTTGCGGCCGTGCCGCGCTTCGATGCCGCGGCGGTCCTGCGCTCGGGCGCGATGATCGGCGCGGAGGCTGCCGGCATGGTCGAGCGGCGGACGCCTTCACCGGGCCGCCGGCGGCACGTCCTAAGCAGATTTCGCCGAAGTGGTCGCCGGTTCGGCGGCAAAAATCTGCGATCAAACAAGACCCTAAGCGGACGAAGCGGTAACCGGGGCAAATTCGCGG
>NZ_LABX01000261.1 GCF_001043915.1 Methylobacterium aquaticum
CCTTCGGATCGTGAATGGCCTTCGTGACCTGCTCTCTGATCCACTGGAACCGGCGATAAACCGCAGCCACCGCCTCGTCGGTGAAATCGAGCTCTACGCCGTCGGCCGTGATGCCCTGCCATTCAAGGGTGACGGCAACCAGCACCTCCATGTCGGCCGCATCGCGCTGGGGCCGAAACATGGGATGGTCCAGCATCGTAGGTGGGAAGCCGAAGAGGCGCTTGTTGGCCGCCTCTACCGCATCCCGGTACGCGCGACTGTACATCCCGGCGACGGTGATGGTGACGGGCCGCCCGTCTTTCGTGAACAGCGGCTCGTCGTTGTCGGTCCGAGGGTTCTTGAGGTGGACTTCCACGCCCACCTCCGCATCGTTGGCGAGATCGAAGTCAAGGAGATCCATGACGGCGCCTATGCGTGGGCGCTCTCGCCGGCCGGCGGCTGATCCCGCGAGGCCGAACGATCGTAGAGGTTGCGGTTGGCACAAGCAGCGTCAGCCTGCTCTCTCATCCACGGGAACCGGGAATAGAGATGCTTGGCCGCCTCAGCCGAGAACTCGACGGGCTGTCTGTCGCACACGATGCCCGACCACCCGAAGGTGCAGTGCGCGAGCAGTTCGACGGTTTCGCGGGTGACGAAATCCTCGTCG
>NZ_LABX01000262.1 GCF_001043915.1 Methylobacterium aquaticum
CCGGTCGTGACCGACGAGGTCTCGAAGCGGGTCGTCACCCAGCCGAACTCGTTCGACATCGTCGACTCGGAGTATTTCAGCCTCAAGAAGCTGCTGCCGTCGGGCAACCTCGTGGGCATGGATGCCAAGCGCATCAAGAACGCCGACAAGATCACCCCGGTCTTCACCAAGGGCGAGGTCGCGGGCAAAAAGATCGGCGACCAGGGCACGGCGCCCAAGAAGGTCTTCTATCTCGAAGGCCCGACCTCGACCAAGTTCGCCTCGTCGCCGACCGAGTGGATCACACTGATCCCGACGACCTACAATGCCGACACCCTCGGCATCCGCCCCGACCTGATCAAGCGCCCGATCACCTCGTGGAAGGAACTGCTGAACCCCGAGTTCAAGGGCAAGGCGTCGATCCTCAACATCCCGTCGATCGGCATCATGGACGCCGCGATGGTGGTGGAGGCCACCGGCGACTACACCTATCCCGACAAGGGCAACATGACCAAACCTGAGATCGACCGCACCATGAAGGTGCTGATCGAGGCCAAGCGCGCCGGCCAGTTCCGCGCCTTCTGGCAGGACTTCAACGAATCCGTGAACCTGATGGCGTCCGGCGAGACGGTGATCCAGTCGATGTGGTCGCCCGCCGTCACCAAGGTGCGCTCGCAGGGCGTCCCCTGCACCTACCAGCCGCTGAAGGAAGGCTACCGCGCCTGGGCCTCGGGCTTCGGCCTGCCCAAGACCCTGACCGGAAAGAAGCTCGACGCTGCCTACGATTTCATCAATTGGTTCCTGTCCGGCTGGGCAGGTGCCTATTTGAATCGCCAGGGCTACTATTCGGCGGTGCTGGAAACGGCAAAGGCCAACATGGAGCCCTACGAATGGGCATTCTGGATGGAGGGCAAGCCGGCCGAGAAGGACATCAA
>NZ_LABX01000263.1 GCF_001043915.1 Methylobacterium aquaticum
CGCAACCAACCACACGAAAAAACCCCGCTCAGGCTCGGCCGGCGGGGTTTGTCGCGTCTGGACCCACAGATGGCGATCACTTCGTCGATACCGCGTCGCCCCAGCATGGCGTCGGCGCCGTGCCCTCATCGCACAGGGGCGGCGCCGGGCGAATGCAGTAGGGGAGGGGACGTCAGCGTAGGGTGAAGCCGGCCTAGCCAGCGGTCGCGACGCGCTCGCAGATGCTGCGATAATGCGCCATGCCGCCGGCATAGGGCATGAACACCCGCGGTTTGCCCGGTACGTTGGCGCCCAGATATGCCGCGACTCGGAAGGAAGCCGATTTTTACGCTTTTCAGGATGCGTTTTGAGTGATTCGATGGGTGGATGGCAGGGCAGCTTCTCTCCGCCGAGGACCGACGCCGGTTGTGTCCCTTGGAGTGGTGTAGCTGAGCGAGAGCGGGAGAGCTCGCCTGCGCGCCCTCACAGCGCTGTAGCAGGCGGGATCTCTCGCGGGGGTGGCCATCGGCGGTGACGGGTTAGGATCGGGTTGTGAGCCACCAACCCCGAACCCGGGAGACCCCCGATGACCGACGCCATGATGAGCCTGCGGGCGCTGGCTGAGAAGAGCGCTGACGCGGACGTGCTGCGCGAGATGATCGGCTTTGCCGCACAACGTCTGATGGAACTGGAGGTGGGCGGCCTGACCGGCGCGGCCCACGGTGAGAAGAACCCGGAGCGACTGGCCCAGCGCAATGGGTACCGTGACCGCGACTGGCAGACGCGAGCCGGCACCGTCGAGCTGCGCATCCCGAAGCTGCGGACGGGGAGCTACTTCCCGAGCTTCCTGGAACCGCGCCGGATGACCGAGAAGGCGCTGACAGCCGTGATCCAGGACGCCTACATCCAGGGCATCTCGACCCGTGCGGTCGACGATTTGGTCCAGGCGCTGGGCGGGACGGGCATCTCCAAGAGCCAGGTCAGCCGGCTGTGCCAGGAGATCGACGAGCGCGTGAACGCCTTCCTGGAGCGGCCGATCGAGGGCGAGTGGCCCTACCTGTGGATCGACGCGACCTCCGTGAAGGTGCGCCAGAACCACCGCATCGTCTCGGTGGCCGTCATCGTGGCGGTCGGCGTCAACACGGATGGGCGACGCGAGGTATTGGGGCTCGACATCGGTCCGTCCGAAGTCGAGACCTTCTGGACCGAGTTCCTGCGCAAGCTGGCCCGGCGCGGCCTGCGCGGGGTCAAGCTGGTGATCTCGGACGCCCACGAGGGCATCAAGGCCTCGGTCGCCAAGGTGATGACCGCCTCCTGGCAGCGGTGCCGGGTGCACTTCATGCGCAATGTCCTGGCCCATGCCGGCCGCTCGGGCCGGCGCGTCGTCTCGGCCTTCATCGCC
>NZ_LABX01000264.1 GCF_001043915.1 Methylobacterium aquaticum
ACCCCCCCGCCCCCCCCCCCCCGCCGGCGGCGGCCCGCCCCCGACCCCCCCACCCTCCCCCGGGGCGGCCTGCCCGCGGTCGGGCCCCCTTACCCCCTCCCCGTGCGCCCCCCCCGGCCGCCCCCGCCTCTCTCGAGACCATATTGCCCATGATCAAGTCCGAGCTGGTCCTCAAGATCGCCGAGCAGAACCCGCACCTGTATCAGCGCGACGTCGAGAACATCGTCAACGCCATCCTGGACACGATCGCGGATGCGCTGGCGCGGGGCGACCGGGTCGAGCTGCGTGGCTTCGGCGCCTTCTCGGTCAAGCGCCGGGAGGCGCGGCGCGGCCGCAACCCGCGCACCGGGGCCGCCGTGGCGGTGGCCGAGAAGGCGATCCCGGTCTTCAAGACCGGCAAGGAGATGCGCCTGCGCCTCAACGCCGCCGGGATCGGCGCCGACGAGCCGCGCCGGGCCGAGGCCGCCGCCAGCTGACGCCGGGCCCCGACCCTGGCGCTCGGGTCCTGGCGCGTTACACTTGGTTCCCGGGGCTCCGTCCGGCGGTCCCGCTCCCCTCCCGCATCACCGACGAAAGACCGGGTTTCCCGATGATCCGCTTCCTCAAGGGCCTGATCCTGCTGCCCATCGCCGTCGTGGTCGTGCTGCTGGCGGTGGCCAACCGCCAGCCGGTGATGCTGTCCTTCGATCCGTTCACGAACGGGACGCCGGCCTTCAGCCTGCCGATGCCGCTCTACGCGCTGATCTTCGCCGCGGTCGCGATCGGCATCGTGGTCGGCGGCGTCGGCTCCTGGCTCGGCCAGGGCGACACCCGCCGCGACCGCCGCGCCAAGGGCCGCGAGCTGGCCCGCCTGCGCCACGAGGCCGAGCGCCTGCGCCAGACCGCCCCGACCGGCGCCTCAGCCGGCCGCACCGCCCTGCCGGCCCCGGTCAGCCGCGCCTGACGATGCGCCTGATCGGCGAGGCTGAGATCGACGCGGCCCTGACCCCGCTCGGGATGATCGACGCCCTCAGCGTTGCCTTCCGGGCCGGCGCGACGGCGCCGACGCGCCACCACCATGCGATCGAGACCGCGCCCGACGGGGCCTCGCTGCTGCTGATGCCGGCCTGGACCGCCGATTATGTCGGGGTCAAGATCCTGACCCTCTTCCCGGGCAACCCGGCCAAGGGCCTCGACACGATCCAGGGCGGGGTGCTGCTCTGCGACGGGCGCGACGGCCGCCCTCTGGCACTCCTCGACGGCGCCCGCCTGACCCTGTGGCGCACCGCCGCCGCCTCCGCGCTCGCCGCCCGGCACCTCGCCCGCGAGGATGCCTCCCGGATGGTGATGGTGGGGGCCGGGGCCCTCGCCCCTGCCCTCGTGCGCGCCCACGCCGCCGTGCGGCCGATCCGCGACGTCGCGGTCTGGAACCGCCGGCCGGAAGGCGCCGCGCGCCTGGCGGCGTCCCTCGCGGCCGAGGGCTTCGACGCGCACCCCGTCACCGACCTCGCGGCGGCGGTCGGCGAGGCGGATCTGGTCTCCTGCGCGACCCTCTCGACCGAACCGCTCGTGCGCGGCGCCTGGCTGCGGCCCGGCACCCATCTCGACCTCGTCGGCGCCTTCACGCCGGCGATGCGCGAGGCCGACGACGAGGCCCTGCGGCGCGGACCGCTCTATGTCGACACGCCCGATGCCCTGAAGAAGGGCGGCGACGTCGCGGTGGCGATCCAGTCGGGCGCCCTGGCGCGAGAGGCCGTGACGGGCGACCTCGCGGCCCTGTGCCGCGGCGAGGCGCCGGGGCGGCAGAGACCCGACGCGATCACGGTGTTCAAGTCGGTCGGCGCCGCGATCGAGGACCTCGCCGCCGCCGCCTGCGTGTGGGAGCGCCTGACGCGGCCATCCTGAGCGCCCGCGGCACGTGCGGGCGACGGCAGATCGGCGTATAGGGGGCGGATGTCGCCCGCTTCCGTCTTCAGCCGGACCTGCCTCGTCAAGATCTGCGGCCTCAGCACGCCGGAGACCCTGGAGGCGTCGCTCGCCGCCGGCGCCGACCTGATCGGCCTCGTCCATTTCCCCAGAAGCCCCCGGCATGTCGACCTCGCCCTCGGCGGCGCCCTGTCGCGGCAGGCGCGAGGCCGGAGCGAACGGGTCGCCCTGCTGGTCGATCCCGACGATGTCCTCGTCGAGGCGGTGATCGCCGCCCTCGACCCCGACTGGCTCCAGCTCCACGGCGGCGAGAGCCCGGAGCGGGTGGCTCATGTCAGGGCCCGCACCGGCCGGCCGGTGATGAAGGCGCTCGGCATCGCCACGGCCGACGACCTCGCCCGCGCCGCCCGCTATGTCGGCATCGCCGACCGGCTGCTCTTCGATGCCAAGCCCGCCCCCGGCGCGGTCCTGCCCGGCGGCAACGGCCACGCCTTCGACTGGTCGCTCCTCGCCGATGCCGGCCGCGATCACCCGTTCATGCTCTCCGGCGGCCTCACCCCCGAGACCGTCGCCGAGGCCCTGGCGGTGACCGCCGCCCAGGCGGTCGACGTCTCGTCCGGCGTCGAGGCGAGTCCCGGCCGCAAGGATCCGGACCGCATCGCCGCCTTCGTGCGGGCGGCCAAAGCCGCCGCGGGCACGTCCGCCGCGGCGGCTGCGTCCGCAGCGCAAATTGCCGAGACGGCGCGAACGGCGTAAGGCCCGCCGCCGAGGCCGACATCCCGCCCAACCCCCTCAGACGCAAGAGTTGCCGCCGTGACCGCTCCCCAGAATCCGAACTCGTTCCGCACCGGCCCCGACGAGCGCGGCCGCTTCGGCATCTTCGGCGGCCGCTTCGTGGCCGAGACCCTGATGCCGAACATCCTCGCGCTGGAGGACGCCTATGCCACCGCCAAGGCCGACCCGGCGTTCCAGGCCGAGATGAACGGCTATCTCACCCATTACGTCGGTCGGCCGAGCCCGCTCTACTTCGCCGAGCGGCTGTCCGAGCACCTGGGCGGCGCGAAGATCTACTTCAAGCGCGAAGAGCTGAACCATACCGGCTCGCACAAGGTGAACAACGTTCTGGGCCAGATCCTGCTCGCCCGGCGCATGGGCAAGCCGCGGATCATCGCCGAGACCGGGGCGGGCCAGCACGGCGTCGCCACCGCGACGCTCTGCGCCCGCTTCGGGCTCAAATGCGTCGTCTACATGGGCGCGGTCGATGTCGAGCGGCAGAAGCCGAACGTGTTCCGGATGAAGATGCTGGGTGCCGAAGTGGTGCCGGTCGAATCCGGCACCCGCACCCTCAAGGATGCGATGAACGAGGCCCTGCGCGACTGGGTCACCAACGTCGCCGACACCTTCTACTGCATCGGAACGGTGGCGGGGCCGCATCCCTACCCGGCGATGGTGCGCGACTTCCAGTCGATCATCGGCATCGAGACCAAGGCGCAGATGCTGGAGATGGAAGGCCGGCTGCCGGACTCGCTCATCGCCTGCATCGGCGGCGGCTCGAACGCCATGGGGCTGTTCCACCCCTTCCTCGACGACCGCGAGGTGGCGATCTACGGTGTCGAGGCGGCCGGCCATGGCGTGTCGAGCGGCCTGCACGCCGCCTCGCTCACCGGCGGCAAGCCGGGCGTGCTGCACGGCAACCGCACCTATCTCCTGATGGACGGCGACGGGCAGATCGCCGACGCGCACTCGATCTCCGCCGGCCTCGACTATCCGGGCATCGGCCCCGAGCACGCCTGGCTGCACGAAATGGGCCGCGTCACCTACCTGTCGGCGACCGACACGGAGACCCTGGAAGCGTTCCGGCTCTGCTCGCTGATGGAGGGCATCATTCCGGCGCTGGAACCCGCCCACGCGCTGGCCAAGGTCAAGGACCTCGCTCCCACGCTGCCCCGCGACCACCTGATGGTCGTCAACCTCTCCGGCCGCGGCGACAAGGACATCCCGCAGGTGGCCGAGATCCTGGGCGACGCCCTCTGAGCGCACCCGCGCCGCGCTCCCGCTGGCGCGGCGCAAAAAGCCTTACGACGGTTCCTTGACAGGAACGGCGGCCTCCCCCTATACCGCCGCCATCGCAGCGGCGGACACGGACTGGCCGCGGCGGGGCGGAGTAGCTCAGTTGGTCAGAGCAGAGGAATCATAATCCTTGTGTCGGGGGTTCAAATCCCTCCTCCGCTACCACCCGTCTAGCCCGCTTGGTCAACGACTTAGCGGGCTTTTTCGTGCCCGCTAGTCTGTCGAAACGTGTTGCGATTGCCTGCAACACGGGTGCAGGTTTCACAACGGGTTACGGCGTGGCGTAGGCTGCTCCATGCAACACCTGCGCAACACGAAAATGGGCTCGGCGGGGGCATGTGGAGCGGGCTTCGCGTCCGGCGCGTGGGCTGGCTGTAGCCCTTGCCGGGTCTGGGACGCGCCATGACGAAGCTCCTCCTCGGAATGCTGCCCCGCGGGCTCACTCGTGAGCAGGCGGCCGCGTACTGCGGCTGCGAGACCGTGGAGGCCTTCGACGCTTGGGTTCGGCGCAAGATCGTGCCGCCCGCGATGCCTGGCACCTGCCGGTGGGACCGCAAGGCTATTGATCGGGCCCTGGACCGGCTGTCGGGCTTACTAGCCCCTGAGGCTGCTGGGCAGTCGTTCGAGGAGTGGGCAGCCCAACATGCGGACTAGGCGCAGGAGCGTTGCCAGGGCGATCCGCTGCGGGGTAGGCCGCGGCGCGGCCTGTGAGGGGGTAGAGCCATGCCACGTCCGCCCAGAGCCCCTTCAACTCGCTTCCGGGTCGATCCCGGCGACATCCCCGCCGAGAAGGTGGCGCGCCGGCTGCACCTGACGCCGGCGCAGTTCGACGCCGTCCGGCCGCGGCTCTTCATGCGGGGCTTCCCGCGGCCCGATTCAGACACCGGCATGTACTGCCTGGAGGCGATCGACCGGTGGCGCCACCTGCGCCATCCGAGCCTCTTCCCGGAACTGGTGGCGCTCGGCGCCGTGCAGACGCCAGCAATCCCGGCTCCGGTGCGAGATCTCGGGGAGTTGGCCCGTGAAGGCGAAGAGCGCCGCCGGGAGGAGCGGATGGCGTCGAGGGGGCGGGCAAAGACCCTTGGTGAGATCGATGCTGAGGCCGAGCGAAGGCACCGGGAGGCACAGCCGGCCACGAGGATGTCCGATCAAACCTTCCAGACGCTTGCGGCCGAAGGCGAGAGGCAACGACTGCAAGCCGTTGAAGCGCGCAGGCTGGGCCAGAAGATCACCAGAAAACGAGCGCGCACGACGACCGGGTGACCAGAGCGCTTTCGCTTAGCGGCGCCTGCCCGCTTTATGCATTCACGCTCACCAGCAAAGGCGCGCCGATGTAGCCGCTGAGGCGTGGCCGCAGCCGCATGCCCCCGGAGTGCTGCGGCGGGCTGCTCGCCCCGTCGCAACGATCCCCACAGCGCGAGAGGAGGTCTGGAGATGCCGCGTGCCCGCAAACCCGCCGCCGACGTCCACCCTGCCGCGAGGCCCGAGCCCATGAGTACGGCGTTCCTGCTCCTGGCGCAGTACGGCGGCGGCGCGGTGATCCCGATCAGCCTCGTGTGCCGGGACTAATTCTCCCACCTGACGCCCGAAAAGCTGGTCCGTAAGATCTCGGCCGGCGAGATCGCGCTGCCACTGGTCCGCATTGAAGCGAGCCAGACGGCGGCCAAGGGCGTGCATCTGGTCGACCTCGCTCGGTGGATAGACGACTGGGCCGAGGCAGCGCGGAAGGAGTGCCGGCAGCTTTGCGGCGCCGCCTACATGGAGGCCAACCGTGCCAGCGGTAGAGCCGACAGGTAGGCATCGAGATCGGCGCGCAGGATGATCGTTGCACTTCCGAGCCGGGATACCTCCAGCGGCAGCTCTCTTCCATCTTGATCCGTCCCGGGCCCGACTACGGTTCGGGGTAGCGATCCGCCCGGGCAGGCGACATCGTCGCGACCAAGGCGTGACAGTGAGATCCGAGCCCAAGTCCATGAACCCACTCCGACGCATGCTCCCGTCCAACCACGCCCTGTTCGTGTTTGAGGCCGTGGCGCGGAACTTGAGCTTCACCCGGGCAGCTGCCGAGCTGAACGTGACCCAGCCGGCGGTGAGCAAGGCGATGGCGCAGCTCGAACGTCATCTCGGCGTGCGCCTCGTCGATCGCTCGGGCGACGGGATAGCGCTGACCGAGGACGGCGCGATCCTCCATCGCCGGGTGGCGGACGGCTTCCGGGGCATCGAGGCGGCCTTGCGCGAGATCGACATCCGCCGTACCGGCATCGACACCGTCACGCTCTCCCTGTCGTCGGCCTTCACCACCCACTGGCTGATGCCGCGCATCAACACCCTGCAGGAGGCGTTCCCCTCGGTCGATTTCCGCTTCCAGCTCATCCCGGGGGCGCTAGCCGGCCCGGTCGACGCCGTTGATCTCGGTATGCGCTTCGTCGAGGGGCCCGACCTCGACCACGAGGCCCTGTTCCTGATGAACGAGGTGATGCTGCCGGTCTGCAGCCCGGCCTATCTGGCGGGCCGGGACGCCGCGGCGGCGACGGGCGGCGGTCGCACCACCTTCGTGAACCTCACCGCCAGTTCGCCGATGTGGACCGGCGGGGTCGATCCGGGGCCGGACTGGAACGGCTCGCGCGCCTCGCTCAACTTCTCCGACTATGCGGTGGTGCTGCAGGCCGCCCTGCTCGGCCAGGGCGTCGCGCTCGGCTGGGCCAGCGTGGTCTCGCACTGGCTCGCCACAGGCGACCTCGTCCCGGCCGCCGGCCGCCTCACGCGCACCGCGCGGATGTGCCAGCTGATCCACCTGCGCTCGCGGCCCCTGCGCCGCTCCGTCGCCGCCGTGCGCGACTGGATCGTCGCCGAGATGCGGGCCGACGTCGCGAAGGTCGACCGGCTTTATCCGGAGCTCGGCCTGGGCCGAGCGTGCTTCGACCCATCATAACCTGGGGTTATGAGAGTGCGGATTCTTTCGACATTGAACCGCGCCGCCGCTTTTGTGAGCATCTGGTCCATCGGCGGCACCGGACGCGAAGGCAGCACCCTACGATGGCGGCAGCGGGATCAATTTCGGGCGTGAGCGGCGGGCCGCTCGCCGTCGGCAGCGTCGGGGTGTCGATCCGCAATGCGACCCGGCGCTACGGCGCCTTCACGGCCCTCGACGACGTCTCGCTCGACGTCGCGCCCGGCGAGTTCCTGTCCCTCCTTGGGCCCTCGGGCTCGGGCAAGACCACGCTGCTCGGCATCCTCGGCGGCTTCATCGTGCCCTCCTCCGGCAGTGTGCATTTCGGCACGACCGACGTGACGTTCCTGCCGCCGCACAAGCGCGACATCGGCGTGGTGTTCCAGAACTATGCCCTGTTCCCGCACCTGAGTGTTGGCGAGAACGTCGCCTTCCCGCTGCGGGCCCGGCGCGAGCCGAAAGCCTCCTGGGGCCCGCGCGTGGCCGAGGCGCTCGCGATGGTCGAGCTGTCCGGCTACGAGGCGAGGGCGATCTCGCAGCTCTCCGGCGGCCAGCGTCAGCGCGTGGCGCTCGCCCGCGCCATCGTGTTCCGGCCGCGGCTGATCCTGATGGACGAGCCGCTCTCGGCCCTCGACAAGCACCTGCGCGAAACGATGCAGATCGAGCTGCGGCGCCTGCACCGGCAGCTCGAAGCCACCATCATCTACGTCACCCACGACCAGCGCGAGGCGCTGACGATGAGCGACCGCATCGCCATCCTGCGCGGCGGGCGGCTGGCCCAGGTCGACACGCCCGAGCGCCTGCACGACCGGCCCTCGAACGCCTTCGTGGCGAGCTTCATCGGCGAGTCGACCCTGGTGCCGGTGACCCGCTCCGGCCCCGACGCCGTCTCGCTCGGGGCGACGACGTTACGCAGCGCCCGGCCGCTGCCGGCGGGCGAGGCCCTGCTGCTGGCGATCCAGACCGAGAAGCTGATCGTCGCCGGCGACGCGGCCCCCGAGGGCTACAACCGCCTGTCAGGGCGCGTCACCGACATCGTCTACCAGGGCGAGAGCCTGCGGGTGTTCGTCGCCCTCGATCACGGGCCGGAAATCTCCCTGCGCCAGCCGGCCCATCATGCCGGGCGTCTTGCGATCCCCGCCCCCGGCGGCGCGATCACCGCCCTCCTCCATCCGCAGGACACGATCGTCGTCCCGGCGGAATCCACCTGACCCTCTCCAGGTCTTCGAAAGGAAAGCCCATGCCAGCCTCCTCCCTCGACAGCTTCAAGGTCCTCACCTTCGACGTCGTCGGCACCCTGATCGACTTCGAGAAGGGCATCCTCGACCACCTGCGCGCCGTCTCCGGCCGCAGCCCGGAGGAGTTGAGCGACGCCCGGATCTTCGCGTCCTACCTCAAGGGCCGCGAGCTGAACTACGAGCGCTCGAGCGAGGTTTTCGCCGACGTCTACCGCCACGTCGCCGGGGAACTCGGCTTCCCGAATTCCGAGGCCGATGCCGACGCGTTCCAGCTCTCGGTCCTGCGCTGGCCGGCCTTCCCGGATTCGGTCGCGGCCCTGAAGCGCCTGCGCAAGCATTACCGCCTCGTCGCGATGACGAATGCCGACCGCTCGGCCTTCTCGTTCTACTCCCACACCCTCGGGGGGCCGTTCCACGACAGCGTCACCTACGACGAGGCCGGGGTGGCGAAGCCCAACCCGCAATTCTTCGCCTTCAACCGCGGCCGCCAATCGGCCTTCGGCTACAAGCAGAGCGACATACTCCATGTCGCCCAGAGCCAGTACCACGATATCGGCGTCGCCCGGGACCTCGGCTACACCGTCTGCTGGATCGAGCGCCGCCAGGGCTTGCAGGGCTTCGGCGGCACGCCCGAGCCCGAGCGGATGACCACGCCCGACTACCATTTCCCGACGCTCGAGAAGCTCGCCGACGCCGCCGACGCGGCCTTCGCGGCCGCCGCCCGGCAGGCGGCCTGACCATGGCGGCCTTCCCGAAGCCTCCAGCCGCCTCGCTCTGGGCTGCCGGCTCCGTGCCGGCCGGGCGCTTCGGGCCGCTCGATCGCGACGTCCAGGCGGACGTCGCGATCGTCGGCGGCGGCTATACCGGGCTCTCGGCGGCGCTCGCGCTGGCGGAGCGCGGCGAGCGGGCCGTGGTGCTGGAGGCCAACGCGATCGGCTGGGGCGCCAGCGGGCGCAACGGCGGCGTCGTCTCGGCGAAGTACCGCCCGTCGTTCCAGGCGATCGCGAGCCGGCACGGGCTTTCCGTCGCCAAGCGCATGCACGCCATCGCCTACGATTCGGTCGAGACCCTGGAGCGGCTGATCGCCGAGCACGGCATCGTCGAAGCCAATTACGCTCGGGTCGGCCAGCTTAAATGCGCCCACAAGCCCGCCACCCTGGCGGCGACGGTCGCCGACATGGAATGGATGCGCCGGGAGATGGGCGATACCTCCGTCTCGGTCCTGTCCCGCGAGGCGGTCGCGGCCGAGACTGGCTCGCAGGATTTCGTCGGCGGCGTACTCTCGGCGAAGGCCGGGGGGCTGCACCCGCTCAACTACGCCCGCGGCCTCGCCCGGGCGGTCACGGACAAGGGCATCGCGATCCACGAGGGAAGCCCCGCCACGCGCTTCCACCGCGAAGCCGGCGGCATCCGGGTCGAGACGCCGGGTGGCTCGGTGCGGGCGCGCCAGGTGATCGTGGCGACGAACGGCTACACCGATCTCACCGGGGCGGGCGCGGCCTTGCGCACCCGCCTGATTCCGTTCCGCAGCGCGATCCTCGCCACCGAGCCCTTGTCCGACAACCTGCGCGCCGCGATCCTGCCGAGCCGGCGGATCTACGTCGAGACCCGACGGATGATGCGCTGGTTCCGCATGGTCGACGGCCGGATGGTGTTCGGGGGCCGCGGCGCCTTCGGGCGCTCCGATTCCGAGGCCGCCTTCGCGACCTTGCGCCGGGCGATGGTGCGCACCTTCCCGGCGCTCGCTGATACGCCGGTGGCCTATCGCTGGTCGGGCCTCGTCGGGATGACGTTGGATGCGCTGCCGCATGTCGGCCGGCTCGACGACCGGGTCAGCTTCGCCATGGGCTACAACGGCGCCGGGGTCGCGATGTCGAGCCACCTCGGCGGCGTGGCGGCCGCGTTCGCCCTCGGCGAGAGCCCCGACGTGGCCTTGCTCGGCGCCGGGAGCTTCCAGCCCGTCCCGTTCTACGGCTTGCGCGAGCCGGTGATCCGGCTCGTCGCCGGCTGGTACCAGTTCCTGGACGCGATCGGCCGCTAGGAAGCGGCCTCACACAGAGGAGAAGTCGAGATGGCGTCGCTGCTTCGAAATACCGTCCTAGCCTGCCTTCTCGGCACGGCCGCCCCGGCTCTCGCCGCCGAGCAGATCACCTTCGTGTCGCAGGGCGGCGCCTACCAGCAGGCTCAAACGGTGGCGATCCTCGATCCGGCCGCCAAGGCGCTCGGCATCACCATCAACCAGGACAGCGCCCCCGACGCCTGGCCGGTGATCCGCACGCAGGGCGCGACCGGCAAGCCGACCTGGGACGTGGTCGATACCCCGACTCAGGATTGCGTGCGCGGCGGCAAGGCGAACCTGATCGAGAAGCTCGACTTCTCGAAGATCCCGAACGCCGCGGCGATCCCGGCCGCCTACAAGACCGACTATTCGGTACCCTACGAATTCTATTCGAGCGTGCTCGCCTACAACAAATCCAAGTACGGCAAGAACCCACCGCAGAGCTGGGCCGATTTCTGGGATGTGAAGAAGTTCCCGGGCGCCCGGGCGCTGCGCAACCATCCCTTTGCCACCCTTGAGGCCGCCCTGATGGCCGACGGCGTCGCGCCCGACAAGCTCTACCCCCTCGACGTCGACCGCGCCTTCCGCAAGCTCGAGGAGATCAAGCCGCACATCTCGGTCTGGTGGACCTCCGGCGGCCAGTCGGCCCAGCTGATCCAGGGCGGCGAGGTCGACATGGAGATGATCTGGAACGGCCGCGTCTCGGCGGTGATGGAGGCCGGCGGAGAGGCCGATTACACCTTCAACCAGGGCATCCTGCAGAACACCTCGCTCTGCATCCTGAAGAACGCCCCGAACCTCGCCACTGCAGTGAAGTTCGTGAACCAGGCGATCGACCCGAAGCTCCAGGCCAACCTGCCGCTCAACATTCCTTATGGCCCGGGCAACCCGGCGGCCTTCGACACCGGCATCATCCCGGCTGCGCTCGCCGCCAAGCTGCCGAGCGCGCCGGACAACGCCAAGAAGCAGGTGGTGCTCTCGGCCGAGTGGTGGACCTCGGAGGCGGGCGATGCGGCGCTGAAGCGCTGGGCGGAGTTCGTGCAGAAGAAGTGAGGGTGGCCCGCGGAGCGCGCCGGGAGAGAGGATGTCGCTTCCGGATATGGCGGAACCGTTCTGAAGGGCGCCCCCTGGATGAGCGTCGCGCCGCCCCTCTCCCGCCCGGCTCCGCCGGGCATCCTCCCCCGAAGAGAAGGGAGGGGTCTTGCGTGAGGACCTCTCTCGCTTCCCTCATCACCGTCCCGCCGACAATCCGTCCCGGACACCCCGCCATGACCCCATCCAGCCCCGCCCTGCGACGGCACGAGCGGCGCGAGCGGCTCCTCATCCTCGCCCTGCTGTTTCCCGCCCTCGCGGTGGTGACGGCGCTCCTTGTGGTGCCGCTCGCCTGGCTCGCTGTGCAGTCGGTCACCACCGACGGGTCGTTCACCCTGGAGCATTACCAACGCTTCCTCACCGAGGATATCTACTGGCGCAGCTTCCTGCTCACCTTCCGCATCGGCCTCACCGTCACGGTGCTGGCCTTGGCTCTCGGCTATCCCGTCGCCTACGCGGCCGCGACCCTGCCGCGGGGCTGGAGCGTGGTGGTGCTCGGCCTGGTGATCCTGCCGTTCTGGACCAGCGTGTTGGTGCGCGCCTATGCCTGGATGGTGCTGCTGCAACGCCGCGGCCTGGTGAACGGGATGCTCCAGGGTCTCGGCCTCACCGATCAGCCGATCGCGCTCATCAACAACGAGTTCGGCACGGTGCTCGCCACCCTGCACATCCTCCTGCCCTTCATGGTGCTGCCGCTCTATGCCACGATGCAGCGCATCCCCCGCGATCTGATGCTGGCCGGCGCCAGCCTCGGCGGCGGCCCCCTCCACGTCTTTCTCCGGGTGTTCCTGCCGCTGTCGATGCCGGGGGTAGTCGCTGGCACGGTGCTGGTCTTCGTGCTGGCGCTCGGCTTCTACATCACGCCGGAGCTGCTCGGCGGCGGGCGCACCTTCATGGTGTCGATGCTCGTGAGCCGCAACGTCGAGCTCTACAACCAGTGGGGCGCGGCGAGCGCCATCGGGGTCGTGCTGCTCGTCTGCGTCGCCGCCCTGTTCTGGCTCGCCTCCCGGGTGGTCCCGCTCGAGCGCATCATGGGAGCCCGCTGATGCCGGCCTCGCTTCCCGCCCGCCTCGCGCTCGGCACCCTCGTCGCCCTGGTGCTGCTGTTCCTGGTGCTGCCGATCCTGATCGTGGTGCCGATGTCGTTCTCGAACGCGCGGTTCCTCACCTTCCCGCCGCCGGGCTATTCCCTGCGCTGGTACGAGGCGTTCTTCGGCAGCCCGGCCTGGATGCAGGCGGCGCGGGTGAGCCTCGGGGTCGCGGTGGCGACCGCCCTCGGCGCCACCCTGATCGGGACCGCGGCCGCCTACGCCCTCAGCATGAGCGGATCGCGCCTCGCCCGCAGCCTGACGGTGATCCTGCTCCTGCCGCTGGTGGTGCCGATCGTCATCACGGCCATCGGCGTGTTCTTCGTCTTCGCCAAGACCGGGCTGCTCGCCACCCTGCCGGGGCTGGTCCTCGCCAACGTGATGCTGGCCACGCCCTACGTCGTCACCTCGGTGCTGGCGGGCCTGCGCGGCTTCGATCCGGCGCAGGAGATGGTGGCGCGCAGTCTCGGCATGAACCGCCTGCGTGCCTTCCTGTCGGTCACCCTGCCGCAGATCCGCCCCAGCGTGGTCTCGGGCGCGCTGTTCGCCTTCATCTCTGCCCTCGACGAGACCGTGGTGGCGATCTTCATCGCCGGCGGCCAGAACCAGACCCTCACGAAGCGGATGTTCACATCCTTGCGTGACGAGATCGACCCCACCATCGCGGCGATCTCCTCACTGCTGACCGCCGCCTCGCTGATGGTGGTGGTGCTGGCGAGCCTGAGCGCCCGCAAGTCGTCCTCCACCCCATGAAACCGCGCGAGCGCACGTGACGACGATCCTTATCCTCGGCGGCGGCTCGGCCGGCTGTGTGCTGGCCGCGCGGCTCTCGGAAGTCACATCGTTCCGCGTCACCCTGGTGGAGGCGGGCGACGACCTCAACGCCGCCACCATGCCGCCGGAGATCCGCAGCCGCTATCCCGGCCGGGCCTATCTCGACTCGCGCAACATCTGGCCGGCACTGAAAGCCCGGATGGGGGCGCCCGCCGGCAACCGCCCCGAGTCACCGGCGCCGCGGGCTTACGAGCAGGCGCGCCGCCTCGGCGGCGGCTCGGCGATCAACGCCATGATGGCCAATCGCGGCGCCCCCGGCGATTACGACGAGTGGGGCGCGCTCGGCGCCGAGGGCTGGTCGTGGGAATCCTGCCTGCCCTATTTCCGCAAACTCGAAGCCGACCGCGATTGCACCGGCGAGCTGCACGGGAGGGACGGCCCGCTGCCGATCCGCCGCGCCACCCCCGAACAGATCTCCCCCTTCGTCGCCGCCACGATGCGGGCGCTCGAAACCCAAGGGTACCCGGCCGGCGACGACCAGAACGGGCCCTGGCGCGACGGGGTCTATGTCGGCACGACCGCGATCTCGGATTCCGGCGAGCGGGTGCCGGTTTCGGTGGCCTATCTTACCCCGGCTGTGCGGGCCCGACCGAACCTGACCGTTCGCACCGGATTGCTGGCCGAGCGGATCCTGTTCGAGGGGCGGCGGGCCGCCGGCGCCACGGTGACGCCCCTGGCCGGCGGCCCGCCCGAGACGATTCCGGCCGACCTCGTCGTGGTGGCGGCGGGCGCGATCCACAGCCCGGCCCTGCTCATGCGCAGCGGCGTCGGGCCCGGGGCGATGCTCCGCCGGCACGGGCTGCCGGTCGTCGCCGACCGGCCGGGCATCGGCCGCAACCTGATGGAGCATCCCTCGATCGCGGTGTCGACCTACCTCACTCGCGCCGGCCGGGTCCGCGACAGGAGCGAGCACCACGAGCAGGCGATCCTGCGCTACTCCTCGGGCCTGCCCGGCACGCCAGAGGGCGACATGCATGGCGCAATCCTGTCGCGGACGGGCTGGCACAGCTTGGGGGAGCGGATCGGCGGGATCTTTTTCTGGGTCAACAAATCGTACTCGCGCGGCGAGGTCGCTCTGGCCTCGTCCGACCCGCGGACCGAGCCGCAGGTCAATTTCCGCATGCTGTCCGACCCCCGCGACCACGCCCGGCTGATGGACGCGGTCCGCCGCGGCGCCCGGGCGCTCCGCGATCCGGCGCTCACGGCCTTACGCGGCCCGGTCTTCCCGGCGAGCTACTCGCCCCGCGTCGCCCGGGCGGCAGCACCCCGGCCCTGGTCGGCGGCGCAGCGCGGGATCCTGTCGGGGCTCCTCGACCTCGCCGGCCCGGTCCGGGCGGCGCTGATCCACGGCCTCGTCACGCAGGGCATCACCCTCGACCACTTGCTCGCCGAGGAGCGGGCGCTAGGCGCCTTCGTGTCCGCCGAGGTCGGCGGGACGTGGCACCCGTCCGGTACCTGCCGCATGGGGGCGGCCGACGATCCGATGAGCGTCTGCGACGGCCGCGCCCGCGTGCGCGGCATCGACGGTTTGAGCGTCTGCGACGCATCCCTGATGCCGACGATCCCGCGGGCCAACACCAACATCCCGACCGTGATGATGGCGGAACGCATCGCCGACCTGGTCCGGCAGGACGGCGTGGCGACGCGTCACGGTTAACCTGTCGCGCGACGAGCGAAAACGGCTGCAAAGGGATGCCGGCGAGCTTCGTGGTGCAGACGTTCGAGCTTGACCGGAAGTGGCTGCGGCCGGGCAACCGGGACGTCGCACCGACGGAGAACGGGGCACTTAAGCGGGCCGAGGCCATCGCCGGCTGGATGCCGGGCACTGCGGCCTTGCGCATCGTGGCGGACGACGAGACGGGCGAGTTGGATAGCGTCGCGATCCTCGGCCAGTTCGGCGAGGTGCCACAGGATTTTGCGGAGCAGGTCAGCGGCGGGTGACCCTCGTGATCGGCCTGAACGTGCTGTGGCCAGAGAAGCCCGCCGCGGGGAAACCGGGGCTGGCTATTGGGGAAGTAATCAGCCAGCTTGTTTGCCGTCCAGCATGAATGAAAATTGGCCTTGGTCACCAAATCGCTCTTTGATACGCCGCTCATACGCATCTTTGTTCGGCGATGACTCTGCCATCTCAAGCGCCCGGCCTAAATGCATCCTCAAAACTCGCGTCCCGACTTCATTCAAAAACTGAAATAGTTTTTTTGCCGATCCCCATCCTTTGCCTTGGATGCTCTCAAAAGATGCAAAAGCTTTCCGCTGCTTTTTGCCAATGGATGATAGATATGGTTTACGGTCAAGTGCTTAAAATGCCAGGGCTTGCCGCGATCTGGTACTGGTATTTCGTACAGAATATGCCACTCAACATAAAGCTCATTTGGAAATTCGGCCTCGTATTTGCGGGCCTCCTCCTGAATGTACAATTTAAAGGCAGCTATCACCTCTTCAGTTGAAGGGCTATATCCAGCGAGAGCGTATACAAGCTGCTTGATTCCAGATTTTGCAGATGCTCCAATAATTATATGGGCCTGAGTGACAATCTTTTTATACCGAGCGGCCTTGAGTTTTCCTGCGGCCTCGGCTGCGATGATGGCCCTGCAAATATCGATCAGCAGTGCCGTGTCAAAGCCGTTGAGGGTGTTCGGAGGCGCGCCGCCGCCGCCGGTACCATACTGAAATTTAACAGGATTTTCGACTTTTTCTCGCAGGTCGCCGCCGACGAACGGCGCCATCGCTGCGGAGTTAATAAAGCTTGGGAAATGAGTCGCCTCTCGGCGAGAGACCCAGGACACGGGCCATGCCCGTCTGACTTATGACTGTCGTTTTTTCCACGTCAGCCAAGACGTAGCACTCAACGTCGATCCCAAACTCTTTCTGAAAGCTGCCGATGTGGGTGGCCTGCGGGAGCTTGCCCCAGCGGGCCGCCGCCCCAGCCTTCCCGATGCTTGATCGCCGTGCAGGCGACAGCTTTTCGGCTCGCGCGACGCCGCCCTTGGCGCGGCCAGTTGCCTCTTCTGACATGCAAGCAAGCCCGCCTCGGCTCTTCAGCCACTCCGTTCGTCGGCCATACAGGCGAAAAAAGCCCCGCTCGGCGGCTGCCGGCGGGGCTGAAGGCGGGTCTCGGGTCCTGGAAGATCCGCTGAGCCAAAGGGCCGGCAGGGTCGTGTCCCTTGGAGTGGTGTAGCTGGACGAGAGCGGGAGAGCCCGCCTGCGCGCCCTCCACAGCGCTGTAGCAGGCGGGATCTCACGCGGGGGTGGCCATCGGCGGTGACGGGTTAGGTTCGGGGTTGCTTGCACCAACCCCGAACCCGGGAGACCCCCGATGACCGATGCCGTTATGAGCCTGCGGGCGCTGGCTGAGAAGAGCGCGGACGCGGACGTGCTGCGCGAGATGATCGGCTTTGCCGCTCAGCGCCTGATGGAACTGGAGGTGGGCGGCCTGACCGGCGCGGCCCACGGCGGGAAGAACCCGGAGCGCTTGGCGCAACGCAACGGATACCGTGACCGGGACTGGCAGACACGCGCCGGCACGGTCGAGCTGCGCATTCCGAAGCTGAGGACGGGCAGCTACTTCCCGAGCTTCCTGGAGCCGCGCCGGATGACCGAGAAGGCGCTGACAGCCGTGATCCAGGAGGCCTACATCCAGGGCATCTCGACCCGTGCGGTCGACGATCTGGTCCAGGCATCGGGCGGGACAGGCATCTCCAAGAGCCAGGTCAGCCGGCTGTGCCAGGAGATCGACGAACGCGTGAACGCCTTCCTCGACCGGCCGATCGAGGGCGAGTGGCCCTCCCTGTGGATCGACGCGACCTACGTGAAGGTGCGCCAGAACCACCGTATCGTCTCGGTGGCCGTCATCGTGGCGGTCGGCGTCAACACGGATGGGCGGCGTGAGGTGCTGGGCCTCGACATCGGCCCGTCCGAGGCCGAGACCTTCTGGACCGAGTTCCTGCGCAAGCTGGCCCGGCGCGGCCTGCGCGGGGTCAAACTGGTGATCTCGGACGCGCACGAGGGCATCAAGGCCTCCGTCGCCAAGGTGATGACCGCCGCCTGGCAGCGGTGCCGGGTGCACTTCATGCGCAACGTCCTGGCCCATGCCGGCCGCTCAGGCCGGCGTGTCGTCTCGGCCTTCATCGCC
>NZ_LABX01000265.1 GCF_001043915.1 Methylobacterium aquaticum
TCCCTTCTGTTCGTCGGCAGCGTCGGATGTGTATAAGAGACAGCCACAGACCCGCCCCTCGATCCGGCGGTGACCTTCGATCTGAGCCCGGACGCCCAGCAGACGATCTCGCGCGGCAGCGCCCCGTCGCCGGACATCCCCGGCACCTTGCCCGACCGGGCCCATTACCGACGCGACGCCGACAGCCAGCAGATCGTGTTCCAGGTCATCGGCCCGGACGGATACGTGGTCGAGCAATTGCCCTCCGAGGCCGTTCTGCGGGCCCGCACCTATGCCCGCGAGGCGGAGGCCGCCCGGTCGGCGGAGATCGGCACGTCGGTGGCGCGTTCGGCCTGAGACGATCCTGGCGGCCGCGATCCGGACCGCCTCGGGAGGGCGTCGGGCGGGTTGCCCGATCACCGCGGCCATCCCATCTTCCGTTGGATCGCGCGCGGAGCGCCGACGCGCATCACAGGAAGCGGCGCAAGTGAAGCCGGACGCCATGGCGACGACGCCCCCCTCCCTCGACGCCGCGATCTTTGCCGACCTGCGCCAGGCGGTCGGCGACCAGGCGATGCCGGTGCTGCTCGGGCGCTTCCAGGCGCAGCTGCGGGACTGGTCGGTGCGGGGGGAGCCGGCGGCGCTCGGCGCCGCGGCCCATGGGGTGATTGCCTCCTCGGGCCTCATCGGCTTCACCCGGCTGTCGCGCCTCTGCGCCGCGCTCGAAACCGCCTGCCAGGGCGGCGATCTCGCGGCGATCCGGGATCTCGCCGCCGAGGTCGCGGCCGAGAAGGTCGTGGCCGAGGCCGAGATCGCCCGCCTGATCGCCGCGGGCTGATCCGGTCATCAGGCTCAGCGGCGGCGCGGCATCAGGCCACCCGCCGCGTGTCGGTCCAGGTCGCCCCGTCGGCGAGGCGGTAATCGACGCTCTCGGAGAGCCGGCCGGTCGGCACCACCCGGACCGCCTCCGGCCGGGACAGCTCGTCGCAGCGGGCCAGTGCCTCCTCGACATCGAGGGGCGCCGGCATCTCGCCGCCGAGACGGCGCCACCACTGCACCGCCTTCTCGCGGGCAAAGCCCGAGGCTTCGAGGTCGAGGCGCACGACCATCGCCTCCTCGTCGCCCTCCAGCGCCACCACCAGGAGGTCGGGGCCGCGGGCCCGCGCCTCGCGCCGGAAGCGCCAGCCGGCGACCGGCCACCAGCGCGCATGCGCCTCGCGCACCACCGCGACGGTTCCGGCGGAGAGGACGGCGGTCTCGTCGTCGGCCACCGCCTCGTGCGGCAGCTCCGCCTCGTCCTCCTCCTCCGGATCGACCCAGCACGCCTCGCAGGTGCTGGCATTGAGGGCGATGAGCGCGCCGCAGCCCGGGCAAGGCTTGGCCCGCGGCCCGCCGCTCTCGCCCAGAAGCCGCGCCCGCGCCACCGCATTGGCCGAGAGCACGTCGATCGGCCCGTGCCGGCGCACGAGGCCGGCATAATCGAGCACCAGGGCATCGGTCTTGCCCTTGGCCCGGCGCAGGCCGCGGCCGACCTGCTGGACATAGAGGCCGGTGCTCTGGGTCGGGCGCAGCAGCGCGATCAGGTCGACCTCCGGCACGTTGAAGCCCGTCGCCAGCACGCCGACCGAGGTGAGGCAGCGCAGGCGCCCGGCCCGGAAGTCGCGCACGATGCGGTTGCGCTCGTTCTTGCCCGTCTCGCCCGAGATCGATTCGCAGGAGAAGCCCTCGGCCCGGATCGCGTCGCGGACCGCATCGGCGTGCTTCACCCCGGCGCAGAAGGCGAGCCAGGCCCGCCGCTCGGCGCCATACGTCACCATCTCGGCCACCGCCGCCCGGGTGATGACGTCGCGGTTCACCGCCGCTTCGAGGGCGCCGGGCATGTAGTCGCCGGCCCGCAGGGGCACGCCGCTGACGTCGAGGGTCGTGGCGGTGGCCTTCGAGACCAGCAGCGAGAGATACCCCTCGCGGATCAGGTCGCCGACCTGGGCCTCGTAGACGATGCGGTCGAAGACGCGGCCCGGGCCCTCGTCGAGCCGGCCGCTGTCGAGGCGGTAGGGCGTGGCGGTCAGCCCGACGAGGCGCATCTCCGGGCACCGGGCCCGCACCGCGTCGAGGAAGCGACCGTAGCGGGTCTCGGCGTCGCGGGGGATCAGGTGGGCCTCGTCCACCACGACGAGGTCGAAGCCGCCGGTCGCCTCGACCCGGTTCCAGACCGACTGGATGCCGCAGAACAGGATCGGCTTGGTTTCCTCGCGACGCCCGAGCCCGGCCGAGACGATGCCGGCCGGGGCTTCGGGCCACAGCGCGAGGAGCTCGGCATGGTTCTGGGCGATCAGCTCGCGGGTATGGGTGACGACGGCGATCCGGGCCTTGGGGTCGCGGGCCATCCCCTCCCGCACTAGGGTGGCGATGACGAGGCTCTTGCCGGCCCCGGTCGGCAGCACGATGAGGCCGTTGCGGCCACCGCGCGCCCAATCGGCGTGGAGCGCGTCGAGGCTCGCGCGCTGGTAGGGACGAAGCAGCATCGCGCCGCCATAGCCGGAGAACGCGCCTTCATCCAGGCTTGACAGCGGGGAGGTGGGAGGAGCCGCGCCGCGTCGGCAGGCGAATCGCGATGCCGGCTTCGACGCCCGGGGCACCGGTGCCCCCTCGCCCCGCGCGACCGCCGGGCCTGCCCGACGTCGTCCGCCGCCAGCGGACCTCGGGCTGCCCGGGATCTGCCGGGGAGGGGAGGGAACCGGCGCCCGACGCTTATTCCGCCGCTTGCAACCACTGCATCTGCGGCAGATCCTGCTGCGGCTGATCCCGCGTTTCCGGCTCCACCACCTCGTCGGTATGGACTTCGAACTTGGCGAGCCAGGCCGGGCCGAAGCTCGTCGAGATCGCTACGTCGGTGGCGTCGCGGCCTCGGGCCATGACGATGCGGCCGATTCGCGGCTTGTTGTGACGTGCGTCGAACGTGTACCAGCGCCCGCTCAAATACACCTCGAACCAGGCCGAGAAATCCATCGGATCCGGCACCGCCGGCACGCCGATATCGCCGAGATAGCCGGTGCAATAGCGCGCCGGGATGTTCATGCAGCGGCAGAAGGCGATCGCCAGATGCGCGAAGTCGCGGCACACGCCCTCGCGCTGGGTGTAGCCGTCGAGGGCCGAGCGGGTCGAATCGGCCCGTTGATAGTCGAACCGGATATGGTTGTGCACGTAATCGACGATGGCCTGGACGCGGGCCCAGCCTTCCGGCGTGCTCCCGAAGAGCTGCCAGGCGGTGTTCGACAGCTTGTCGGTGTCGCAGTAGCGGCTGGCGAGGAGGAAGGGCAGCACGTCGTCGGGCAGGTCCTGCACCGCGTGCTGCAGCGCATCCGGCGCCACCTCGTCAACCGCGCCGCTGTCCTTGACCAGGACATCGGCCGAGAACGTGATGCGGCCGCCCGGAGCGACGACACGGGTGCAGAGATTGCCGAAGGAATCGACGAAGCGATGCGCGGAGACCGGCGGGTCGATGGTCATCACGTCGGGCGTGATCAGGTCGTTCGCCCGGTCCGGATGCACGTTGAGCATCAGGACCATCGGGGTCGGGCCGGGCGTGTCGAAGGCGATCGAGTAGCCGGTGCGGATCTTCATCGTGGCGTCCACGCAAATCGAAAAACGTGGAGCGTAAAGTCCGGAGAACCGCGGTTGTTCCGAGATGCCGGTCAGTCCGGGCCGCCGCCTTCGCCTAAATGTTGTGCAGGCGCCATTCCTCTGGGTCGATGTCTGCTTTCGGACATCGACGTCAGCCCCTCAGGTCAGCCCCCCGTGACGGTATCGACGAGCAGCTTCAGGTTCAGGACCACGATCACCGCGGCGATGGCCCAGGACAGGATCGTCAGCCAGGCCGGGATGACGAAGACGCCCATCTTGCGCCGATCGGAGACGAAGCGCACCAGCGGGATCACCGCGAAGGGGAGTTGCATCGACAGCACGACCTGGCTCAGCACCAGGAGCCGGGCGGTGCCCTCGTCGCCATAGAGGCCGGTGACCACCACGACCGGCACGATGGCGATGCCGCGGGTGACGAGGCGGCGCGCCCAGTCGGGCAGGCGCAGGCGCAGGAAGCCCTCCATCACGATCTGACCGGCGAGGGTCGCGGTGACCGTGGAATTCAGCCCGGAGGCGAGGAGCGCGAGCGCGAACAGGGTCGAGGCGACGCCGACGCCAAGCAGCGGCGAGAGCAGGGCATGGGCCTCCTCGATCTCCTGCACGCCGGTATGCCCGGTGCCGTGGAAGACCTTGGCCGCCATGATGAGGATCGCCGCGTTGACGAAGAGCGCGAGCGTGAGCGCGATGGTCGAATCGGCGACGGCGAAGCGGATCGCGCTCCGCTTGCCGGCTTCGTCGCGCGGATAGGCCCGGGTCTGCACGATCGAGGAGTGCAGGTAGAGATTGTGCGGCATCACCGTGGCGCCGAGGATGCCGATGGCGAGGTAGAGGGCCGCCGGATTGGTGACGATCTGAGCGGAGGGCACGAAGCCGCCGAGCACGTCGCGGATCGGCGGCGCCGCCATGGCGATCTGGATCGCGAAGCAGAGGAAGATGATCGTGAGCAGCGCGATCACGAAGGCTTCGAGCGCGCGAAAGCCCCGGCGCATCAGCAGCAGGATCAGCAGCACGTCGAGGCCGGTGAGGATCGCCCCGGCCAGGAGAGGCAGGCCGAACAGGAGCTTGAGGGCGATGGCGGTACCGATCACCTCGGCGAGGTCGCAGGCGATGATCGCCGCCTCGCAGGCGAGCCAGAGCGCGATCCCGACCGGGCGCGAATAGGCGTCGCGGCAGGCCTGCGCCAGGTCGCGGCCGGTGGCGATGCCGAGCCGGGCGGCGAGCGCCTGGAGCACCACCGCCATCAGATTCGAGAGCAGGATGACGGCGAGCAGGGTGTAGCCGAACTGCGCGCCTCCGGCGATGTCGGTGGCCCAGTTGCCCGGGTCCATGTAGCCGACCGAGACCATGTAGCCGGGCCCCAGGAAGGCGAGCAGCCGCCGCGGCCAGGAGCCGGTGGCCCGCACCGGCACGCTCGCATTCATCGCCCCGAGGCTCGGCTCCGCCGCCCCGTCGCCGGCGCGCCACGCCCATCCGTCCCGCATCCGCCCGTGCTCCCTCGCTCCTGCCCGGCTTTCGGGCGGCTCTATATAGCCACTGCTATATTGATTTGAGAAGGCTGAATTCCAGGGCGCCGGAGCGGATTTCGACGGTCGGGTCAGGACCGCCGATCGCGAAAAAAGTCGCGCAGGAGGGCCGCGGCCTCGCTCTCGCGCAAGCCGCCATACACCTCTGGGGCATGATGGCAGGTCGGCTGGTTGAAGACGCGCGGTCCATGCTCGACGGCGCCGCCTTTCGGGTCGGAGGCGGCGAAGTAGAGGCGGCGGATGCGGGCCAGGCTGATCGCGCCGGCGCACATCGCGCAGGGCTCCAGGGTGACGTAGAGGTCGCAGCCGGTCAGGCGCTCGTCGCCGAGTACGGCGCAAGCCGCGCGGATCGCCAGAATCTCCGCATGGGCGGTCGGGTCGCGGTCGGCGCGGGGGCGGTTCCCGGCCACCGCCAGAACCACCCCGTCCCGCACCACGACGGCGCCCACCGGCACCTCGCCGCGGGCGGCCGCCGCGCGGGCCGCATCGAAGGCGAGGCCGAGCGGATCCGGGTGCGAAGCCCCGCTTGGCGGCAGGCTCCCCCTTGCAAAATCGCGCATCGGTTCCACTCGCGTCGACATCCCCCGTCTGGTATCAGGCCCGCATGAACGACATCAACGACAACGAGACCGGGGCGCCGCAGCGGCGTCGCGGACGGGACGAGGCATCCACGGGCGCGCCGGAGGGGCAGGCTTCGAAGCGGGGGGCCGCCAAGGCCGCGGCGCCGGCCGAGGCGGAACCGGAGCGCATCGCCAAGGCGATCGCCCGGGCCGGCGTGGCCTCGCGCCGCGACGCCGAGGCGATGATTGCGGAAGGCCGCGTGACCCTGAACGGCCAGCGCCTCGACTCGCCGGCGGTGAACGTCACCCCGGACGACCGCATCACCATCGACGGCGAGCCGCTGCCGACCCGCGAGCGCACCCGGCTGTGGCTGTTCCACAAGCCGCGCGGCGTCGTCACCACCGCCCGCGACCCGGAGGGGCGCCAGACGGTGTTCGACGTGCTGCCCGAGGACCTGCCCCGGGTGGTGGCGATCGGCCGGCTGGACATCAACACCGAGGGGCTCCTGCTCCTCACCAATGACGGTGGGCTGGCCAAGGTCATCGCCCATCCGGAGACCGGCTGGCTGCGCCGCTACCGCGTGCGCGCCTTCGGCGACATCGACCAGGCTCAGCTCGATGCCCTGCGCAAGGGCGTGACGATCGACGGGATGGAATACGGCCCCGTCGAGGCGACGATCGACCGGGCGCAGGGCGACAACGTCTGGCTGACGCTCGGCCTGCGCGAGGGCAAGAACCGCGAGGTCAAGCGGATCCTCGAACATCTCGGCCTGTCGGTGAACCGGCTGATCCGGCTCTCCTTCGGGCCGTTCCAGCTCGGCGACCTCGAGGTCGGGCTGGTGGAGGAGATCCGGACCCGGGTGCTGAAGGACCAGCTCGGCCAGACGCTCTCCGAGCAGGCGGGCGTGGACTTCACCAGCCCGGTGCGCGAGCCGATCGCGCCGTTCGGCTCGCCGAAAGCCGCCGCGCGGGCGGCGCAGGAGGGGGCACCCCGCGGGCGCGACCCGGCCCGGCCGCAATTCGGCAAGCCGCCCGCGGCCTCGGCCTCGGAATCGCGCCAGACCGTGCGCAGCGGAGCCCGGCGGGCCGCCGGCGTCGCGGGCGGCTTGCCGAATTGCGGCCGGGCCGGGGCGCGCCCGCGGGGGGCCCCCCCCTGCGCCGCCCGCGCGGCGGCTTTCGGCGAGCCGGACGGCGCGATCGGCCCGCG